>JAQBZO010000032.1 GCA_027622195.1 Planctomycetota bacterium | reverse complement strand
CGCCGCGGGTGCAGGTTCTGGAATCGGTTCTGGAGTTGGTTCCGCCGCGGGTGCAGGTTCTGGAATCGGTTCTGGAGTTGGTTCCGCCGCGGGTGCAGGTTCTGGAATCGGTTCCGTCGCAGGCGCAGGTTCTGGAATCGGTTCCGATTTCGGTGCCACCAGCGGTTGTGGCGTCGTCGGCATTCGCACAGGCTGCGGAATCACAGGCGGCAATGTGACATCAGGAGACAACAGCGCATTGGGCGACGGTGGATCGATGGCACGCACGGGCGTGTGAAGCAATCGTTGCTCGACATCATCAAAGTAACTATCGGTAAGACTATGAAACTTTCGCGGCTGTGCTAGCGTGCGATCTTCAATGCGAATCGCAGGAGCGAAACGGCGCTCGCCACGATCGGGATCCAACACACAAATGCTCACCGACCAACGGCGCTCCTCTCGACGAGGATGCGATGCGCCAACCTCGAGGACATCGCGCTTGAGCACGCGGAACAATTCGATGCGATGGTTTGGCTCGTCGTACCAGACTCCGTTCTCAATCAGATGCCAATCCTTCGCCATCGGATCATTCGCCGCGGCAAGCGCCGCACGCCATAATTGGTCTGCACTCACGCCTGGATAGTCACGCAGCGCATCGGTGGTGTGGCATCCCGATGCCAGCACGACAACGACTACAGCAATCGTGCGCTGGAACCAATTGGTCATGAGGGAAACTCCCCGTTGTGCCATACCTTTTGGATGTCGTCATTATCTTCGAGCGCATCCACTAATTTCTGCACAAGAGCAGCGCGATCAGAGTTCATCTCGATGGTGTTTTGCGGGACCCAAGCGATCTCAGCCAGTTCGACCTCAATGTTCGATGAAGCGAGCGCGTCCTTGACGCCTGCCAGAGCAGAGGCTGGACACAGCAGTTGGAACCCATCTTCATGCGAAATGAGGTCATCTGCGCCGGCTCCCAAGGCGATCTCCATGAGCGCGCCTTCCGTCGAAGCATCTTTCGACACCAAGATTTGCCCGCACTGGCGAAATGAGAAACTCACGCTGCCAGGAACGCCAAGGTTGCCGCCGTTTTTGTCAAAGATGGTGCGAATCTCTGGAGCAGTGCGATTCACATTGCTCGTGAGGCACTCTGCGATCACGGCGACACCGCCATCGGCGTATCCCTCGTAGCAGATGGAGACGAATTGTTCTCCGTCCAATCCCCCTGCTCCTTTCTTGACAGCCTTCTCAATCGTGTCGCGAGGCATGTTCGCATGCTTGGCATCATCAATCGCGAGGCGAAGTGATGCGTTGAACTTCGGGTCGCCACCACCGTTGCGTGCTGCAACGATGATCGCGCGGGAGGCCTTGCTCCAGATCTTGCCGCGCTTGGCATCCACGGATGCCTTGCGGTGCTTGATGTTTTTCCAGGCGCTGTGTCCAGCCATGAGTGTTTATCGCTTGGATCCACTTGTCGCGGATGGGCGCTTCGTTGAACTGGTCTTGCGCTTTGCTTCCGCACTCTTCGTCGGCTTCGCAGCCTTGCCCTTGCTCTTTGATTCTGGTTCGGCGCTGTCCGCAAATACTTGCAGGCTCAAATGGGCCTCACGCACCGCGTCACCCTTGAAGAGTCGTTCGAGATGGGACTGCAGAGTCGGCACATCCATGTCCGCATCGATGTAACCCGCATTGACGAGTGCCACATGAAGCGCCGTGTCGACGGGCATTGCATGCACTTCGAAAGCAAGGAGTGCCACGCGAGCGACAACAAAGGGAGTCGCCCCGTCCATCGTGTCGAGTGCCACGCGAACATCGCGCTTGCTTGCGCCAACGAGGTGAGAGAGACTCATCCCATGATTGCGGCGAAAAATGTCATAGAGCATTCTGCGCAGGGCGATCGCCCGGCGTTTTCCATCGGGATAGCGGGACCCGAAGATCGATTGCGCTTCAGACGGAAGCGAGATGCGAAACTCGTTGAGATCCACAGTGCGATCTCGAATGCGCTGCATCGCTGAGTCCGCGGCGTTGCGCGTTGTGTCTTCGAGCAGCGCCGATTGAATGAGGAGTGCGATCGGATCAGCCGAGAGTGGTTCTGCCACTCCCTCATGCTTCTTGACGAGCGCAGCAATCTTTCGTTGGTCGAACTTGAGAGTCTTTTTTGAGCTCATGATTGATCCTCGGAAGAGGGAGGATTGGCAACATCACCAATGGCATCCATCTTTTTCAAACTGTCATCCAATTCGAATCGAAGCCTAGGCATCTTGCGAAGGCGCATGGGTCCCATCACATCAGCGCGAAGTCTTGGAGCAGCGCTTTGAAGTGCGGCGAGTGCCAATCTCCCGCGTGAGTCGGGCAGGACGCTCACGCGGACGACCGCCTCGTCTGTGCGCGGAGCCATCTCGACGCCGAGCACACTCACCATCCCTTGAAAACGAGGGTCCGAGAGTCCTCGAACGAGCCGTTCTTGCAAGAGCCGCGTGAGCCGCGAAGCCACTTGAGCGCCGCGGATCGCCGAGGTTGCATCGTCCGATTCGCCTCGACCCGCATTCTTACGCATTCGAGTCCTCAGATCGCGACACCTTGATCGACTTGTAGCACTCGATGACATCGCCCACATGGATGTCGTTGTATCCATCGATCTTCATGCCGCACTCGTTGCCTGTGCGCACTTCGCGTGCATCGTCCTTGAAACGCTTGAGCTGCTCGAGCTTGCGATCCTTCTCGATGACGATGCCGTCTCGTGTCACGCGAATCTGCGCGTTGCGCTCGATGACGCCGTCGGTGACATAGCAACCAGCGATCGATCCAACCTTCGAGATGCGGAACACTTCGCGCACCTCGGCGTGTCCGAGCACTTGCAGCCGAATCTCGGGCTCGAGCATGCCGCGCATCGCCTTCTGCAAATCTTCGGTGAGGTGATAGATCACTTCATACAGGCGGATATCAACACCCTTCGCCTCGGCGAGTTGGCGTGCCTTCGAGTTGGTCGTGACATTGAATCCGACCACGACGGCTCCCGTCGTTGCCGCCAGCATGACATCGCTTTCGTTGATGCCGCCGACTGCACAATGTTTGACTGAGACGCTGACGAGATCTTCCTTGAGCTTGCCCAAGAGCGAGCGAAGGGTCTCGACCGAGCCTTGCACATCTCCCTTGACGACAAGTGGAAGTTCTTTCGTCTTATCGCGTGCGATATGGTCAAGGATGTTGTCGAGGGTGATCTTCGGCGCAGCGAGTTCTCGAGCGCGCTCTGCATGGCGACGTTCGGTCGCTGCTTCCTCGGCTGCCTTCAGATTCTTGACGGCGTACATCTTGTCGCCGGCATCAGGCAGCGCATCCAGTCCACTGATCGCAACGGGAGTGCTTGGTCCTGCCTCGAGGACGCGCTCGCCGCGATCGTTGATGATGTCGCGCACACGACCAATCGCGCGCCCGACCACCACACAGTCACCCTTCTTGAGAATGCCTTCTTGTACGAGCACCTTGGCGACAGCGCCGCGGCCCTCTTCCATTTGCGCTTCGAGAACGGTGCCCTCGGCGAATCCCGCAAAATCTGCTTCAAGTCCCTTGAGATCGGCGACGAGGTCGAGCGTATCCAAGAGGTTTTGGATGCCGATGCCCTTCGTGGCACTCGTCTGGACCACTTCCACATCACCGCCCCACGGCACGGTGTTGAGCCCGTGCTCAGCGAGTTGTCCATAGATGCGTTGGAGGTTTTTCTCAGTCGCTTCAGCGCGATCGATCTTGTTGAGCGCGACCACGACAGTAACTCCTGCAGCTTTCGCGTGGTTGATGCTCTCCACCGTTTGAGGCATCACGCCGTCATCCGCTGCAACCACGAGGACTGCAATGTCAGTGACCTTGGCGCCGCGAGCGCGCATCGCGGTGAATGCTTCATGTCCCGGGGTATCAATAAAGGCAATCGTGCGAGTCTTGTCGCCTGCCTTGACGGAGACGGAAAACGCGCTCGTCGCCTGCGTGATTCCGCCCGCTTCTCCTGCGGCCACATTGGCGTTGCGAATCTTGTCGAGAAGACTCGTCTTGCCGTGATCGACATGCCCAAGAATCGTGACGACTGGAGCACGAGGTCGTGGATCCTTGCGGTCACGCGCTGCGAATCGCTCAGCAATCGAATCTTCTGCAGACTTCGCCTCGGTCACTTCGAGTTCGATATTGAAGTCCATCATGACTTCAATCGCCTTCGCTGCGGTGATCGGACTATTGATCATCAAGACGGTGCCCGAGAGAAACAGTTTCCCCAGGATGTCTGAAGTCTTGATGCCCGTTGCTGCTGACAACTCCTTGATCGTGAGTGGTTCGGCGACCTTAATCGGTCCACTCGATTTCGTCACGACTTGACGAGGACCGCGCGCTGGTTGACCGCGGCGAGCGTTGTCTTGTCTGTGCTTCGAGAAGAATCCACCTGCGCCAGTGAGTCGTGAATTGCGCTCAGCGAGATCAGTGGATCCCATCGGACGGCCTGCGCCACTTCCACCGGTGAATGTGCGTCCACCGCCTGAACGAGGTCCTGATTCGATCGTCGAACCTGATTGTCCTGAACCTCGCATGCCGAGCCCCTGCCGACTGATCGGCTTTCGATCCGGCTCAGCGTGTTCAACGCGAATGACCTTCGGTCCACTCAACGTCGTCGGAGTTGGAGTCGTCAACTGTGTGCCCGCAGGGCTCACAAGGGGTGGACGGTCGGGCACGTTCATCCTTGGCGTGTAGCCCGGCTTCGGAGGAAGCATCGGAGTCGCTGCACCCGCAGGAGGAGCCGGTGGATCCAACTTGGGCTTCGCCACAACCGGAGCCGGAATCACCACTGCAACGCGCGGAGGATCGACGACCACTGGAGCAGCAACGGGTGCTCGTGGCTCAACCTTTGCCACGGGCACAACCGGAGTAACCGGTGCAACGGGCACGACAACTTGAGGAGCCACGACCTTCACTGGTGCAGATGGCGGCGGAGGCACAACAACGGCAACGGGTTGATCCACAACTGCTGCAACAGAAGTGACCTCTGTTGGTGCATCACCCTTCTTCGATTTCGGCGCGGGGCGCTTGACACGAACAGCTGCAACATCGACAGCTTCGGCGCTTTGAACGGCATTGTGAACAGCCGATCCACCGAACCACTCCTTGATCGTCTCGGCGAGTCCGATTTGAACCGTTGCGGCTGGAGTGGTCAAACCCTCGATACCTTCACGGGCACACTTTTCGAGGATGGCCTTGCTCTCGACGCCAAGTTCTTTGGCGAGTTGAGAGATGCGGATTTTAGTTGCCTTCTTCACAGTCACGCGGGGTTTCCTCTATGTCAAAATCGCCTCATGCGAGGCGCCAATCACAATCCAAGAATGCTGTCAGCTGCGGATTCACTCGCCTTGTCGGTTTCGACTGTGGAGTCGCGGATGCTCTGCGAAAGCATCGCATCGGCCGCCGCTGCCTCAGCTGCCTTCACGACTTGCTCTTGTCGCATCAACTCGGCAACTTCCTTGCCTCGCTCGGTGCATCGCGTGACGACTTCCTCGGCCATCTCTTGTGTCATGCCGAGTTCCTGAACGAGGACGGGCTCGCCCACTTCTTCGACATCGAACACGCTGATGAGTCCAAGAGCACCCATGCGGTCGAGCATCTGATCCGTGACACCCTCGACACTTCGAACAGCGGATTCCAATGCTTCGAGTTGGCGTTGAAACTCTGCAGGAGTCAGGAGGTCAACATCCCAACCGGTCAAACGAGCGGCGAGTCGAACATTCTGTCCGCGGCGACCAATCGCAAGAGACAACTGATCTTCTCGAACAACAATCGTTCCGCGGCCAAGTTCGAAGCAGAGGCTGACCTCTTCCACTTCGGCGGGCTTGAGTGCGTTCGCGATGAGCACTTGACTCGACTCATTCCATCGAACGATGTCGATCTTCTCACCGCCGAGTTCATCGACGATGTTTCGGATACGAGATCCGCGCACGCCCACGCACGCGCCGACCGCGTCGACCTTCGTGTCCACGCTCACCACGGCGAGTTTTGTGCGAAATCCTGGCTCGCGAGCAAGGGCTTTGATCTCAATCGTGCGCTCGGCGACTTCAGGCACTTCTGCCTCGAAGAGTCGTCGAATGAAGTCAGGATGAGCACGCGAAAGGACGATCTTCACTTGATGACCAGCATCGCGCACATCCATCAACAGACATCGGACGCGATCGCCTGGTTGAAACTGTTCGCCTGGAATCTGCTCGGATTTCGGCATGAATCCCTCAGCGCGATCAACTTGCACGATGAGCGCGTTGCCCTCGTACCGCTGCGCCGTGCCCGTGATCAATTCGCCTTGTCGCTTGCTGAACTCATCAAGGATCGAGTTGCGCTCATCCTCGCGGAATCGCTGGATCATCACCTGCTTCGCGGTCTGCGCTGGAATGCGCCCAAGACTCGCGAGAGGAATGTCAGTCTTTTCTCCCGTTGGTTCCACGCGCCACACGGTGATCCGTCCGGTCAATCGGTCGAACTCGCATCCGAATTCTTCTTCCTCAAGTGCGTTGAAATGCCTTCTGGCGGCACTCACCATCGCTTGCTCAAGATCCTCGAAGAGGAGTTCGCGGTCGATATTGCGCTCACGGGCGATGGCGTCGAGGATGCGGATGGTGTCAGCGTTCATGGGTCAGTCCAGTTGATCTTGAGGGCAAGATCAGATGTTGAGATGTCACCTCGGGGAAAAAAGTCGGGCCACGATCGCCGAGGTGCGATCGCGACCCGTGCCGCGAAGAACCAATCATCGGAAAGGATCAATCCCGAAGGCGATCCTTCCCAAGGCGGGGCGCCACCATCACCTGCATCGCGCCAAACGGCGTCATGGCAGGTAGCGCACCGCGACACAACCCACCGCGGTGGCGTGTTCTGAAGAAAATGTTGCTTCAGCAAGTGTCATGGCGTTTCCAAGGGCACGAACCCAGTCCACGGTGGACAGGAACGGCGATTCTAGCAAGATTCGCCAAGTGTGGGAACGCTTTCCCTTTCTGAACTGCCGCTCTGCGGTGCGAATAGGATGCCCTCAATGCCATCTCTCTTCCGCCCGTTTTGCACCCTCCTCACCCTCGCGGGAGCCTGTTTCGGTGGGATTTCCGCACACGCTCAATACGACGCGGATTCCTTCGGAGATTCAAGAGATGTCGTCGGCGTGACCTCTGTTGTTTCAGTCAAAGAGGTCCGTCCCGGCGACGCATTCGTAGTCGCCGTGGTCTTCGAGATCAAGCCGGGGTGGCACATCTGGACGAGTGAGGCAAGCCTCAAGACGGCACCCCCCGATATCGCGCGATACGACGGAGCGATTTGGACCACGATCGCACTCGAGTCCAAAGAGGCCACGACTCCGATCGCAGCAGGAATCGATTCGATTCAGTGGCCTGAGTTCCACAACGCAAGGGCCGACCTTGGCGAGGGACCACAGAACTTTTCGGTGTACGAAGGGCGCGCCATAGCGTTCCTTCCCATTCAACTCGCGCTCGATGCGCAGGCTGGACCACTGTCGATTCCGCTCGTCGTCTCGTTTCAATCATGCAATGATTCAGTGTGCATGGCACCCGCTGATGTTTCGATGAAAGTATCGGTCAATGTTGGACCATCGAATGTTCCTGCGGCAGAGATGGCTCACTTCGCGAACTTTGATCCATCGGTCCTTCAGAAGATGAATGGCGCGGATTCTGTGTCAACCACCGCTCCATCCAATGCCGTGGAGTTTCGATTTTTTCGTTGGTCATTCTCCATTGGAACGGATGGAGTTGGTTTCTTCTACCTCCTTCTTGTGGCTGCAACCGGCGGATTCCTGCTGAATCTGACCCCTTGCGTCCTCCCTGTGATTCCACTCAAGGTGATGGGACTCGCGGCCAGCGCCGACAATCCACGCCATGCATTCTTCCTTGCTTCGGTGATGAGCGCGGGCGTCATTTGTTTCTGGCTCGCCCTTGGACTCGCGCTCTCATTCATCACAGGATTTGAACAAGCGAATCAGTTGTTTCAGTTTCCAGCATTCACGATCGGTGTTGGAGTGTTCATCGCCATCATGGCGATCGGCATGGCGGGATTCTTTTCGATTGGACTTCCATCCTGGCTCATGTCCATTGAGACGAAGAATGAGTCCACCAGCGGCGCATTTCTCTTTGGAATCATGACAGCGATCCTCTCGACTCCTTGCACCGCTCCGCTCATGGGAGCTGCGGCGGGGTGGGCGGTAACGACCGAATCGCCCACGACGATTCTGAGTGTTTTTGCCGCGATTGGTGCAGGAATGGCATCCCCGTACCTTCTCCTTTCGGCATTTCCAAAACTCGTCGCACGCGTGCCTCGTGCGGGCGAGGGAAGTGAAGTCGTCAAGCAAGTCATGGGACTGCTCTTGCTTGGCGCTGCTGCCTACTTCATCGGTGCGGGCATCAATCAAGTCTTGGCGACTCCGAGCGCCATCTATTGGTGGTTCGTGGCTGCGATCGGCGCCAGTGCTGGACTCTGGCTCACTCGTCAAACCTTGCGGATCGCAAGGGGTTGGAGAATCCGCACATTCTTCTCTGTGATCGGCATCGCCATCGCTGCCAGCAGCGTGTACATCGGAGTCGAACTCGGTCAAGGCGAACGAATCCATTGGACCACTTACTCGCCAGAGGTTCTTGACGCGGCACTCAAGGACGGCGATGTCGTCGTCCTCAATTTCACAGCGGACTGGTGCATCAACTGCAAGACGCTCGAAAAGGGAGTGCTCGAGTCGAATCTCGTGGCGGGACTTCTTGACGGTGACGACGTCCTCGCACTCAAGGCGGACATCGGTCGCGAAGCGGCGGCGAAAGACAAGCTGCGCTCAGAGGGATTCGTGACCATTCCCCTGCTCATCGTCATCGCGCCGAATGGAGAGACTGTTCTCAAGGCGACGGATTACACGCCCGATCAAGTCGCTCAAGCGATTGAAAAAGCACGCGGAATGCGCACACAATGACCTTTCGCTACGGACGGTTCTTGGAATCGCTCATCGCGCCATCAATCGCCGACTGAACGCGCTTGCGCTCTCGCTGAGGAAGTCTTCGCAGTGGATCCAGTGATCGCAGTTCATCAAGGCGAAGAGCTTGCGTCCATGCACTCGCCGCTTCGCGCGGTTGACCAGCCCGTCCAAGCGCATCACCGAGGCGAATCCACGCGCTGACTTCGTTTGGAGTGCGCAGCACAAGTTCGCGCCATGCGACGACGGAAGATTCGATCGATGCTCCTTGGCGCGCCGCCATCATCGAGGTCGTCTCAGCGAGAAGCCGAGCCTCGCGCGCGGACTGATTCGGATCCGAATGCGCATCGAGCATCAGTTGGTGTGCGCGCATCAATGTGTCTGAGTCAAACCCCTCGCGCTGTCCACCATGCATCGCCTGCAGAAACTGTTGTGCTGCATCAACGCGGACTCGATGGCGTGTTGGCAGGACCTGAAAGGCATCAATGAGCTGCTGCCCCGCTCGAACGCGCACATCGGGCATGCTCTGAAGGTCCACTTTGGAATCCATCGGATCAGAGGCATCGATGATGGTGTGGGCCGCCGCCTCAATCATCGATTCTTGTGCAAAGAGCGGCGGAATCAGCAACACGATGCTCAGCGCCAGTGCTCCAGCGATCACCCCCCCGAGTCGTCCAATCCATGGATTGATCGCTGCGTTGGATCCACCCCATGCGGCGGCGCAACCCAACATCGCCCAACTCCACAGAGTCGATCCGCTGTGCCAGAAAAGCATGTCGAGCGACGCAGTCACAATGAGAGCGAGGATGGCGCCAACTCTCCATCCAACCGCATGATCGGCGGTCATCCAGATAATCGGCGCGAGTGTGCGCGCCGTCAGCACCATCGCTGCAAGTGCGGCGACGATGACGGCAAGACTCACAGGATCATTCGTGGATGCCGACGCGATGAGCGCGATCACCCCCGCCCAACCCGCTGCAATGAATGCCGACTCTCGGACACCACGATCGGGTTCGGGTATGGGATCGATCCCATGATCATTCGGCACGCACGACGCACGCCACAGAAGCATCGCACTCGAAGCAATCCAACCGAGACCCATCCATCCGAATGATGCGAGCCAGTCCGCGAAGAGGTGGTGCGCGCTTGCCGGTTCTTCAGGGCAGAGTGCTGGTCCCACTTGTGCAAACGCATCTTGGAATCCATTCGCTCCAACGCCCAGCGGCCACTGATTCAAAATCGAGT
>JAQBZO010000031.1 GCA_027622195.1 Planctomycetota bacterium | reverse complement strand
GATGTGGACGCACGAGCCTTCTTTGGCTCTGGCACAACCGTTGCAGCCGCTGCAGCCATTCCAGACGCTGCGAGCGGAACCGATCGCGTCGAGTGTGTGGCGACGACAATCACTCCATCCAACTCGGAAGGATCAGGTAAGTCGACGACTCGACCATCTTCATCCAACACATCATCAGCCACTGCGGTGCGTTGTCTCGCTTGTGCGAGCAGCGAGTCGTAGATCTTCTTTGGATCAGCTCCGACGAGGTGATGCAAACTCTTGGCAATCTCGCCGATGTAACGCTCGAAGACATCTCGGCGTTCGCCCTCTCGTCGCATTCGATGCCGTCGATTGAGGTACGAACCGAGTTTGCGCCCACATTCCATGAGGGCGAGTCGCATCTCTTTTCGGATCTCATCGTAATCCGCGATCGCTTCCTTGCTCTCACTCGTAAAGGGCACCCACACGCTGGCGACATGAATCATCACGACGAGTGGCCCAGTGGGAGTTCCGCCGCGCGGATGCTGAATGCCATACTTCTTCCAACCTGTTTCCAGAACAGCCTTGAAACTCGAGCACGCGCTCTGTTGGAAAAGGAGCGGCACACGATTCGCGAATCGAATCACGCGAGCCGATTCTTCGCAAGGGAGATCGCCTCCGAATGCAATCGCTGCCTCGATCTGAAATGGGCGACCTCGATACACGGCTGGAGCTCGGCTGCTCGCCGCGTAGAACTCAGCTCGCACTCCCTTGAGCATGCCCGCGAGGAGTTGTCGCACTCCAATGGGAGCGAGACAATCGGTCGGTGGCGGCGCAAGTTTCGATTCCTCGAAGACCTTGAACAGGCTCTCAACCTCTGCCGCTTCAATGTCACGCGCCTTCGTACGACTCGTCACCTTGATCGCGGAGCACATTGATCCCGCCGTCGCCGACGAGATTCGGCAAAAGCGATCCTGCAAAAAACGATAAAGCGTTTCGCCCTTTTCAACTTGGGCGTAATCCTTCAACATCTGCAAGAGTGTGCCGAGTTCTATCCCCTTGGGGTGCGGTTGAATCTCCTGTGGTTCGATGGGCAATTCATGCACTGTGCGCGGATACACCAAGACGCCACCGACTTCGGTGGTGACTTCGACGGCTGCGCCATCGACGGTGGTGACCAGACTGGACGTCTCCTCGATCGGCAAGAGCTCATCGGTATCTGCAGCAACTCGTGATGGAGGAACAAAGGTCAATCTTGCGTGTGGATTGGCGATCGCAGTGAGTTCAAGAAACTCATCCACCGATCCACGGCCGCGTTGATATCGCCCTTCCAACTCGATCGAAACAGATGTTCCAGTCACGAACGATTGCGCAGAAAGGAAATCGGTGAGCGCGCGCGTTCCTGCCGAGACTTCGCGAATGCGCCTCGGCGGAAAGTCCGTAGTCTCTTCATCAATCGTCACCTCGGCACGATTCGTCTTCGTGTTCATCGCGAGTTCGATGTGATGTGCCGATGCCTTCGCGCTGGGTCGAGTATGGATCAACATCGGACGACCAGTCGTGATCAATCCGTACATACCAGCGGCAGAGATCCCGATCCCCTGCTGTCCACGACTCATCTTTAATCGGTGAAACTTCGATCCGTAGAGCAATCGACCGAAGATGTTCTCGACTTGCTTGCGAATGATGCCGGGGCCATTATCAACAACGGTCACTCGATAGCGCGATGAGCGCATCGTTGCTGGCCGATCGGGCTGAAGATCCTCGATGACGATCGCGATATCCGGAAGGATGCCCCCCTCTTCGCAAGCATCAAGTGAGTTGTCGACGGCCTCCTTGATGGTCGTCAACAGTGCTTTGCGCGGATTGTCGAATCCAAGCAAGTGACGATTCTTCGCGAAGAACTCGCTCACCGAGATATCACGCTGCTTGGTCGCCATCTCCTCCGCGGTCGAGTGGCTCGTCTTGGGTTTCTTCGTCGTCACTCATGCTCACATTCTTCGTCGTGGTTGACTCACGCTTGGGTCCATGGGCATTGAGATGGAGAGCT
Source organism: Planctomycetota bacterium (assembly GCA_027622195.1). Lineage (GTDB taxonomy): Bacteria > Planctomycetota > Phycisphaerae > Phycisphaerales > SM1A02 > SXOD01. The sequence continues at coordinate 8,368 of JAQBZO010000031.1, read as the reverse complement.
GTCGCAAGCGTATTCATGGTGGACAAGCATCCATGCCGCCTGACGGGATCCATCCCGACACTCACTGCGACAAGGCTCTTATAGGGCAAATCGGCTCTTGAGTCGAACATCGATGCGTTTTCTCTCTCGATGGCGCGCCAAGTACGGTTCTGCTAACTTTCACCCCTCTCATGGAGACCACCCTCATCATCGTGAAGCCCGACGCTGTTCAGCGCGGACTCGTCGGACGGATCGTGTGCCGGTTTGAAGAAAAAGGGCTCCAACTCGTTGGCATGAAGTTCATGCAGATTCCGATGGCGACTGCTGAAAGGCACTACGCGCCACACAAAGAAAAGCCCTTCTATCCAGGACTTGTCTCCTTCATGACCGCAAGTCCCGTCGTCGTGATGGCTCTGCGAGGCGTCGGCGCGATCGGCATTTGCCGCAACCTCATGGGGGCAACTTTCGGCTCGAAGGCCGCTGCTGGAACGATCCGCGGGGATTTCGGCGTGTCCAACGCGTTCAATCTGATTCACGGCTCGGACAGTCCTGAAGCTGCGGCCAAGGAACTCGGGCTCTTCTTCCGACAGGGAGAGATCGTGGACTGGACTCGCATGGGTGAGGGTTGGATCTACGACCTGTCATCCGGCACTCCTGAATAAGTCCAATAATCGACTTCTTCTGAATCTCGAGACGACCAATTGACGAATCCAACCGCGTCAACGTGGCTGGTTGTTGATATTGCGATTCTGTCGCAATTGTGTCCCGATTCATACGCACCCAACGAACCATATCAGGCATCTGCGCGTATGGGTGTGGATTGAACTCTTCGCAACTTCGCGAATGGGTCTCACTTGTTGAATCGTGGTGTGGAAAAATGACTTTGGCTGCCAGCGATCGCTCGGCGGCGTGTTCGTCTGCGTTGGAAGGGTGCATTTCTCAGGGAACCTCGCCATGTTCGACCCCATCCTCAGTGGATTGATGCCAGCCCCGCGAAAGCCGCGAGCGAGCCGTGAGCAACTACTCACCCACGGCGATCGTGCTCGAGCCCGACGGGCACTTGAAGATTTGAATGGATTCATCGACTCCTCCGAGTTTCGCCGCAAGGGTGCGGCTGAACGGATCTTCGATCGCGCTCCAGAAGTGGCTCGCGCTGATGTGTCGTGGTATCGACCACTTGTCGAGGACTTGAGCGCGCATACCAATAGGGATGCCAAGCGCCAATCAACGGCTCCACTCACTGGCGCACAAGAATGCGTGCTCTTCTTGCAGTTGAACTTCGCCCGATATCGCCTCTCGCTGTTGCATATTCGATTGGCTGGGCGTGTGATGCGCGCAGCCGAAGTACGCGAAGTGTTGCTCTGGGCTGACCGCGCCGAGATGGTCCGAACACAATTGGCTGAGGCGAACATTGCACTCGTCCTTGCCATGGCTCGCCGCGTTCGCGCAGATGATCTCGAATTCGCTGACCTCATCGGAGAAGGCAATATGGCGCTGATGCGAAGCGTCGACAAGTTTGACTGCGGACGCGGTTTCAAGTTCAGCACCTACGCGTGCCGGTCGATCCTCAAGGCGTTCAGCCGTGCAGGCATCAAGGGCACCAAGTATCGCCAACGATTCCCAGTGGTGTTTGATCCAGAGATGGAAATGGGCAATCGACAAGCGGTGATGCGGGATGTGGCTCAATCTGATTCAGCTGCTGAACTCAAGATGATCCTCAATAACAACAGGGCTAACCTCTCAGCGGTTGAGCAGGAAGTCATTGAACACCGTTTTGGATTCAACAACGGACTCCAGTCAGACACTCCCACTCTCGAAGAGATTGGCAATCGACTTGGTCTCACCAAGGAGCGTGTGCGGCAGTTGCAAAACCGAGCGCTTGAAAAGTTTCGCGCCACACTCTCGGCGCGTGCGTTGACCAGCGCGCGAGTGCCTCAACAGAACTGATTCCGACGAAAGATGCCGATGGTGGCGACTGCTGTGAGTCCCAGATGCATTGCTCCAAATGATGCGAGTAACGCACGATCGCTCTCGATGGTCGCGTCGAGCCCTGCCATCACAATCAGCGGAACGAGAAGTCCTGCCGCTTGACCGAGACCCCCCGCGGCGGCGAATGCTGCGAGTCCCGCGATTCCACGACGGGCGCGCGCTGCGAGGGCAAGCGATGTTGGAAGGAGTGCGCTGCCACTCAATCCAAGAATGAACAAGAGCGGAATCATGACGGCGCGATCCGAGGGAATAACGGCAATCACGACGAGAGAACCTGCGTAGATCGCGGCAGAAGTGATGCGGACTCGGCGCACTCCAACTCGCGCAGCGAGTGCTGCGCTTGGCATCGCTCCGAGCGCCATCACCATGAGCGGGACGCCCACCATCCAACCTCGCTCACTCGCATCAGATCCAAAGAGTTTTGCGAGAAAGAGAGGGAGGACGCTCGTGATGGCACCTCCAGTCGCTCGATCAGAAAACGCCATGAGCAAAGCAGGCCACAACCGACGACCGCTTGGCGAAACGAGTTCAGTCGGTCGGTCTGTGTCGATCGTTGTGATGTCGGCGCGCGGCAGCACCGATCGAATCACGAGCGCGACGCACGCGAAGTCAGCGATCGCACCAATAATGTAAACGGCAGTCGCTCCAGATGGAGCATGGCGAGCAATCGCTCCGCCCAGCGTGATGCCGATTCCGATCGCGAGCATGAGGGTCGTTGCGGCAGCTCCGTACGCGCGCACCCGTTCACTTGCGAGTGGCCTGGCGCCAATGAGCGCGAAGAGTTCGCCAAAGATCAATGCATCAGGAAGCCCTTCAAGAGCGCGAAGAGTCAATGTCCACTCAAGTGAAATTGGAAGCGTCATCGCGAGAAGAAGTGCTGCGTCGAGCAATCCTGCCGCGATGAGAATGCGACGGGGAGACCATCGACGGCGCAACCACAGTGCGATGGGTGCGGCGGCGAAAAGTCCAAGCAGATTGACGGCGAGGAACGCCTGTGCAACGAGTTGGGACGCCCCGTAGCGATCGACGATGAGATCCTTCAATGCGGGAATAACGACCGCATCGGGAATGACCGAAAGGAAGATGAGCCACAGCAGAAGTCGCACGAGCAAGACTATGACACAAACACGGCGGCTGCGGTGTGTCCACCGAACACGGGGAAATCCATACACTCCAACTCCCATGATCAACAAGGTCTATGAGACTCCCGCCGCAGCACTCGCCTCGGTCGTCAGAAACGGCATGACGGTGGCGGTCGGCGGGTTCGGGTTGTGCGGAATCCCCGAACAACTCATCGTCGCTCTTCGAGATTCGGGCGCGAACAATCTCACCGCCGTGAGCAACAACGCGGGCGTCGATGAATGGGGACTGGGGTTGCTGCTCAAGACCCGCCAGATCCGCAAGATGGTGTCGAGTTATGTCGGCGAGAATGCTGAATTTGAGCGGCAGTACATGATCGGAGAACTGGAATTAGAGTTCTGTCCTCAAGGGACTTTGGCTGAACGGCTCCGTGCCGGGGGTGCTGGAATCCCAGGCTTCTATACAAAGACGGGCGTTGGCACGATCGTGGCCGAGGGGAAGCCCCACATGGACTTTGACGGCGAGTCGTTCGTCCTCGAGCGTGGCATCCGAGCTGACCTTTCCCTCGTCAAAGCGTGGAAGGCGGACCGATTCGGGAACCTCGTTTTCAGAAAGACCGCCAGAAATTTCAATCCGATGGTCGCCGCCGCCGGGGCAGTCACCGTGGCCGAGGTTGAAGAGCTCGTACCGACTGGCGAGTTGGATCCAGACCAGATCCACACTCCAGGGATATTCGTGGATCGGATCGTCGTCACCCGATCTGAGAAACGAATTGAACAGCGCACCATCACTGTACAGGTCCGATAACAACCATTTGGGGTGAGCCATTCAGAAACCACGGCAAAGTGTGGATTTTGACGCCATCGATGGTCACTCACTGCGTTACTCCTCTTGACCAAGGGTCAGCCATTATGAAACAGATTTTCCGCAGCATCGCTCTTTGCGTTCTTTCGTTGTGCGCACTCGCCCCCCTTCCCATTGCCTCCGCACAGTTTGGCGGCGAACTCGGGTTTCGAGAGGCGTTCCGTCCCGACTTCTTGAACCGAGACATTGAGTTGTTCGCAACAGTGCTCGAACTTGAGGAGTGGCAGAAGCCGATCATCGAGATCCTTCTGGACGATTACCAAAGCGAGTATCGCATCGGGGAGGCTTCGCTTCGCAATCGACTGGTGGACCTCTCGTCGCAACTTCAAGCAGCGAACCAACAGAATGCGATGCAGTTGTTGCTCGCACCATTCCAACAGTGGCAGATCGAAAAGGCGCGCATCGGCGAAGTCTTCATGCGCAATGTGAAACTTCAACTGAGCGACGACCAGATTTCGCGTTGGCCTGGACTCGAGCGCGCACTTCGCCGAGAGAAGGAACTCTCTTCTGGAAAACTGAGCGGCGAGAGCGTGGATCTCATCCTGGTCACGAAGGACATCGATGTGCCACGGGACGTGCTCAAGGTCGCGCAACCCGTGATGGTTGAGTATGAAATGGCGCTCGACGCATCGCTCGTCGCACGTGCTTCCAAGATCAATGCGATGCAGGATCAACTTCGCGATGCTCAGATCAATGGAAACATTGGAGCTGGCGTGGTTGGGATGGAATCGATCGTCCAATCACGAATCGAATTGCGCGAGATGCAGGATCGATCCGCCTTGCTTATCGCCGAGGCACTCGGAACCACGTGGGGTTCGGTGTTCACCGAATCAGCGCGCCAGCGGGCGTATCCGACGGTGTTCCGTCCGAATCCATTCTTTACCTTGGTGGATCAGGTGCTCACAATCGCCACACTTTCGGACGATCAGAAACTCGCCATTCTGAGCCTTCGATCTCGATTCGATGTCGACCTCGAGCAGGTGGAGCAGGAACTCCTTCGCAAACATCACGCTGAAGAACCGAAGCGAGAGTTGAGTCCTGCGAGGAACGCGGCAGCGAGGTCGCGAGGAGAAGATGCATCGAAGCCGGGTGATCCCTATGTGGAAATCATCGTCCGCCGAGAATCGCTTGGTGACAAGGCTCGCACCGAACTGATGGGGCTGCTCACTCCAGAGCAGATCGAATCGTTACCGAATGCAAGCAAGTTGCTGGATAGCGGCGAGTCCTCTCGGCGCGATGCGCCCGCAGGAAAGATGAATAATCGATTCTCTGCATCAGACGCGCGTGGTGCAACGACTGACAGTGCCAAGAAGAGTGGAGGATCACGAGATGGTCGTGCTCCACAAACTCCGCAGAACAATCCGCCCATTGCAGATGAGTAGTCGGTATCGCTAGGAGGCCATGTGCACCCACTTCACGAACGACTGACTGAACGACTCCCCGAGGGACTGGAACTCGCGTCGAATGTCGTCTCGACTGAAGAAGTCGCCATTCAGGCTCCTGAGGCGATCCGGTTGCGATGCGTTGCCATGGGAATCGAATACCTTGACAAGGCGCCTGATTTTTCGCCCGATGCGGTAGCGTTGATCGATGCCGATCGCGCCGTGAGGCTCGGCATCGTGCCGTTGCAGATTGAGTCTAGGTATCTGCTCGTCGCCATGGAAGATCCATTCCAATTGGCTTCGGTCGACGAAGTCGCTGGCGTGGTGCGTCGCCCTGTGAAACGGGTCGGGTTGACGCGCGGTGCTTTCCGCGATCTTCTGCGCCGCGCGTACGGCACCACCGCCGCTCGGATGGCTGAGAGTTTGGGTGGACAAGAGGATGCTGCAGAGGAGGCCGAGCACAATCTCGACGCAATTGAGGCCGACGACATTCATCGGATGGCTGAGCAACCGACGCTCATCAATCTCGTCAACCTGCTCTTGCTCGAAGCCATTCAAACACGCGCATCAGACGTTCACATCGAACCGTTCGAGAGTGAACTCAAGGTCAAGTACCGCATCGATGGTGTCCTCATCGAGCAACCGCCGCCGCCGAAACAATTGCAGGCAGCGATCATCGGACGCATCAAGATCATGGCCCACATGAACATCGCGGAGCGCTATGTGCCACAGGATGGTCACATTGCCCTGCGATTTGAAGGGCGCAAGGTCGATATTCGTGTCTCAACAGTCCCCACGATTTATGGCGAAAGCATCGTGATGCGCATCTTGGACAAGTCGAACCTGTCGCTTGATCTGCGCAGTCTTGGAATGAGCGACACCCATCGTCGTGCGATGGATCGACTCGTCGAGAAACCGCACGGACTCTTGTTGGTGACAGGTCCGACTGGATCAGGAAAAACGACAACGCTGTACGCGGCGCTTTCGCAACTGTACGACCCGCGCAAGAAAATTATCACGATTGAAGATCCCGTTGAATACGAACTCAATGGCATCAATCAGATTCCGGTGAATCCGAAGCGCGGACTCACCTTTGCAACGGGACTTCGCGCGATTCTGCGTCAAGACCCCGATGTGATTCTGGTCGGCGAAATTCGCGATCGCGAAACGGTCGACATCGCCATTCGATCGGCACTCACGGGTCACTTGATTCTTTCGACATTGCACACCAATGACGCGCTCAGTTCAACAGGACGACTCATCGACATGGGTGCTGAACCCTATCTTGTGGCGAGTGTTTTGGAAGGACTGCTCGCGCAGCGACTGGGACGTCGCATTTGTTCACACTGCCGAGTGCAGGCTCCGCTTGGTGAAGATCTTTCGGTGCGCATTCGCCCTGACGAGCGGGAACTCTTTGTGAATGGTGGATTCGCGGGCGCTGGTTGCGAGGAGTGCAAAGGCAGCGGATTCAGAAATCGTGTCGGCTTCTACGAACTGGTCCGAATGTCCGCGGCGCTTCGCGCTGCAGTGAGCGAGAGCAAGACTCCCGCTGAACTTCGCCGAGTGGTTGGAGACGATTTTGTATCCATGCGACAAGACGGCATGCTCAAGGCTGCGCATGGCATCACCACGGTGACCGAAGTGCTGCGCGCGACACAGGATCTCGACGAGGGATGATCCATGGCTGACTTTCGCTACAAGACAGTTGGATTGGACGGCGCCTCTGTTTTTGGAATCGTGCAAGCGATTGACCGAGTCGGTGCGCTTCGCCTCCTTGCACAACGAGGCATCTGCCCCACCGAACTCGCGGTCGCGTCATCCATTCGCGAGAGCGCGCCGACGAGCCGAGTTGCTCTCCACGCACTGCGATCCTCCACCAATCGACCGACCATTCGTCGAAGCGAGCTTTCGAGCCTCATTCGAGAGATTGCCACGGCGACCGAGGCGGGACTTCCCCTTCTGCAAGCATTGCAGACGATTCGGAAGCAAGCGAAGGGACGCGCTCTTCCTGGCATTCTCGATTTTGTGATTGAACGCGTTGAGGCCGGACGACCGCTTCATCAGGCTGCTGAGGACTATGGTCAACCGTTTGATGAGATGGTCATCGGTATGTTGCGGGCGGCCGACACAACGGGGCGCATGTCGGAGGTGCTCCATCAACTCGCAGACCTCATCGACCGACAGGTTGAGTTACGCCGTGATATCTTGAGCGCGACGATTTACCCGCTCATCTTGGCTGCCTTGATCGTTGTCAGCATTGCAGTCCTCGTCGTCTTCGTACTTCCTCGAATCCTTGCCCCCATCATCGGACAAGTGGATATCGAACTTCCTCTTCCCACGCGCGTCCTCGTCGCCACCGCTGCATTCACTGTGAACTATTGGTGGGCCATCGTGTGCGGCATGAGCGCGGTCGTCTTCGGATGGAGGCGTTGGATCTCGCGCCCTTTGAATCGACTCGCGCTCGATCGGCTCGTTCTGCGAATTCCGGTCGCGGGACCGCTGGTGCGCGATGTTGCCGTCGCACGATTCACTCGAACGCTCGGAACATTGGTCTCTGCAGGCATTCCGATTCTTCAGGCACTTCGCGTTGTCAGGGACACACTTGGCAATCGTGCCATGATGATGGCGATTGATGACGTGCAGGACCGAGTGTCGAGCGGATCCTCATTGGCCGAGCCACTCGAGCGGTCTGGTTTGTTTCCTCCACTCTTGGTGCAGATTGTGAACATCGGCGAAAAGAGCGGCAAACTCGAGCAGATGCTGGTGAATGCAGCCACTGCATTCGATCGACAAGTCAACTCATCGCTGAAAGTGTTTACGGCGATCCTTCCACCCATCCTCATCATTTGCATGGCCGTTGTTGCTTCGTTCGTGCTCGCGGGGATGTTGCTTCCCCTCCTTCAAATGCAAGAGGCGCTCGGCGCATAACGATCCGTTGAATTTTTGAATTGAGAAACATGACTATGAATAATCCATCCATCACTCCACGCTCGTCACGCCGACTTCGCCGCGGTTTCACGCTGATAGAGGTCATCGTCGCCGTCACGATCATCGCCATCCTGGCGGCGATCTTC
>JAQBZO010000030.1 GCA_027622195.1 Planctomycetota bacterium | reverse complement strand
GATTGGCACCATCGGTCCCTGCTCCAGCGGTGTTCAGAGGATGATCTCCGAGTCCGATCGAAACAGCGTCAGCGCACAGGTCGTTGGCAGGACCTGATGGTCCGCCAGCGCCATCGGTGATCGACAAGGTGCCGTTGCCGAAGCTTCCGGCGTCATACCCACCAACGCGGATCACATAGGTCGTGCCTTCGGTTCCAGCCCACGAGACGAATGAACTGAAACCAGCGCATCCGGTTCCGTCATCGTTGCACGCAACGATGTTGCCTGCACATCCATCGAGGATGTCGATGCGTGAGTCGAAGTCAACAAGGTTGCAGGTGCTCGCATTGAAGTTGGCAGTCGATGGGGCGACGAATGTGAACCACACATCGTTAAAGAATCCCGCAGCAAACGTACCGCACATTGGATCCGTTGGATTGGCACCATCGGTCCCTGCTCCAGCGGTGTTCAGAGGATGATCTCCGAGTCCGATCGAAACAGCGTCAGCGCACAGGTCGTTGACTGGTGGACCCGATCCGCCGCACACAACGCAGAATCCAGCGGCTTCGTTCGCACAAATCTCGTCCCATGTGACATCGCAGCAGTAGGGATCGAACGCGCAAACGCCTTGGCAGCAAGCGAGATCGGAGCAGAATGGGGTCGTGCCGGCGATGCAGCAATCTCCCATGCCCACGTCACCACAACTTGGAGCATCACCCACGAAGACGATGTTCATCTCAGTTGCGCCGGTCGCGCCGTTCCATCCGCCCACGCGAATCGAGACGACTTGGTCCATGGTCAACGAGACGAAGAGGCTCGACGCGTACACAGGGCAGCCCGCGCCGTCATCGTTACAAGCAAGCATCGTTCCGCCTGCGTCTGGGCAAGCACTCCAAATTTCGATGCCTGTGTCAAACGGAGCAGATCCCGTGCAAGTCTCGAAGTGGTAGTCGCCAGTTTGTGTTGCGGTGAATGTGAAGAAGACATCGTTGAGGAATGGGGCGCCACCGAATCCGCACGTCGCGCCAGCCATATCCGTGGTTGCGAATGAGTTATCGAATGGATTCGCACCCTCAATGGCGACATCAGCGGTTGCGCAGGTGTCGTTCGAAGGAGGCAGTGCGAGGCAAGGAGTGCCGCCCACTTGAAGCACATAGTCGTTCACGACTCCCGTGCCGCATGCCATGCCATCGAAGAAGCTCGGAAGGGCCACGACAAGATAGGTTCCAGCAGGAACGCACTTCAGCGATGTGCCTGGGCACGCGCCAACTGTGGCGCTCCCACCCAATACTCCGCCGCAACTGGTGTCGACGAGTGCAGCAAAACATCCAGCTGCTGACGAGATCGACAAGCTGATTTCAGTTCCTTCGGCAACGGTCAGCGTGTACCAGTCGGTATCGCGCGTTCCACCTGAGGCCCAGAAGTTGCCACGAACGGAATCGCCCAGAGCGATTGGTTCAGTTTCTCCGTTAGCGTTGCATCCACCGTTGGTGTCTGATCCGCATGGTTCAACTTCAGTCGACGTGTTCGCAGGAAGGGTGCAACTTACGGTGCATGCTGGGCACGACACCGCTGCCTGGTTAGCGCAAAGCTGATCCCATTCCGTGGCGCAGCAATAGGGGTCCGCAGCGCAAACGGTCTCGCAGCACGTCGAATCAAGGCAACCCGTCGTCCCTGGGTTCGCCACGCAGCAATCGCCGCCGGAGCCGCAGCCGCCGCCGCCGCCGCCGCACAACTGGCTCTGGAGATCGATGCACTCTTGGTCCCAGAGAACATCGCAACACAATGGATTGAATGAACACACGGTGTCGCAACACGCTGCGTCAACTCCGGCATCGAGACATGCATTCTGAGCGAATGTAACGCCTGACGTTCCGAGAGTGAGCGCGCTGACGACCATACAAATGGACGATGGTGTACGAGCGAACATGGATGACTTCCTCATAATCTGAAAACTGTTTGAAATAGGACCTATACAAAGCACGGCAAGCACCGGAAGCGCTTGACCAAGAGGCAACTGCAGAGCCACTTGACTGGGATAAGGTAGCCGGAGAATCGGAAAAAACAAACCGAAGCGCCGAGATTACGGGGCAATAACCTAGTTATTTTCGGTCGAGTCGTGTGAAGCCGTGACGATTGAGGTCCATCGCGCTCTCAATCTCAATACGGGTTCTCGCTCGCGGTCACCGTGAGGTCGAGCGCTGCGATGACCACGTCGCCCGCGCGAACCTGTCGAATCGAAACGCCCTGAGGGACGATGAAAATCAACTTCATCCGCTGATTGCCACTGCTGGATTGGGGGGGGAAGTCCTTGATCGTGGGAAGCAAGGTTTCTGGGGAGTAGTTGAGTCGGACATCTGTGCCCATGTCCCAGATGTACCCGACGGGGGCATACCCGTTGTCTTCTGAGTCGACCAGCATGATTTTGGTGCCTGGCGGATATTCCTTGCGCAGTTTCTCGAAATCAACCGTGGCAAGATCTCTCGTGACATTCAACCGAAGAATCGATGCGCCAGGCGGACAAACAAATCCCTTGATCCGCTGGCCGCGGCTGACGTTGAAGGCTCCAGATTTCTTGAAGTCGCCGGAACCGCTGCGAATCCAGTTTCCCTTCTCTTCTTCAGAGACATCGAGTCCCGCCGCCTGATTCAATCCGATCATGAGTGGCTCTGCCGAGTTCTGAAGATCGATGTCATTGCTGGACAACTCGGGTGCACCATCGGAAGACAGGTGCGTGACTTTGGATGATCCACCCGCGGATGCCGCGAGCGACTCGATTCGCCCTGCTGTGACCTGCGGCAGTTTCAGGCGCAGTCCCTTGATAACAGCAAAACGCACCGTGCTCAAGGGTGATGCCGGAAAAATGAGATCGATATCTGCGGTTTGCTGCGCAGGAGGATTGGTCGCGTAATTCGCCGTGTCGTCAAACTGAAATGTCCCACGGGATCCGTCAGTCATCGCCTCAGTGAATTGAACGGGATAGACCGCCATCGTGGATCGCGATGACCCCGCGCGGTCGCCAACGAGCTTTGCTTGGGAGGCTGAGAGGGTGACGGCTTGGCCACGATCAAATGCGCCAGTCGCGAATGAAACGCTCAGTGCGTAGGCACCTGTGCCTCCATCTGGAAGCGCGTAATTCGCGTCGTACGTAAAACCCTGAACGGACACATCATCCGGTGCAACCGATGTGCGACCTCGACCATCACCCCATGAATCTCGATGCAATGAGAGAGAGGATTCAGCAAGGTCGGGTGAATAGATCGCCATCGCGGTGGGGGCGATCGGAGAGAGAGATCCAAGCGAGAGCAGTCCATAGAAGCCGGTCGTCCATTGATGGACGGGAAGGTGGAGTGCTTCGGTCTCGTAAGGCTGCCCGCCATTGCTTTGGTCTCGAGTCCATCCGTAGAACTCGAGCAGACTCGAAACGGATTGTGAGAATCCCATTCCAATCACGAGCATGCCGACGGTGAGCACACCCGCAGCGGCGCCGAACGCTCCACCGACAAGGTAGTTCGCCCAGTCTGGAAAATTGAGGTTCGCGGGAACGAGTTTGTCTGCAGCGACTCGAAAAATGATCAAGAAGACCGCGAAGAGTCCAAGGAGTCCAACACTCCAGGCATGATCACCGAGTGGCTTGAGTAAGAAGGTGACCGTAATCGGTTCCCACAGCGCGAAGGTCATCGCGCCTGCGAGAATCACGCACACGAGGTGCATGAACGCGCTGAAAAGTCCCTGATTCGCCCACCAATAGGCGATGAGTGCAACGAACACAATAACGAGGAGTTGGAGAAACATGCGTCAGGCCTTCTGGGTTGGCTTCGTGGCAGTTGCAGGATTCGTGGCTGCGGGCGTCGCGGGGCGCAAGACGCGCTGAATCTCTTCGTACGAGGTGAGTCCCGACCGAACGTGTGCGAGTGCGGCCTCCGAAAGGAGAATCGCTCCAGCTTTGCGGCACGCTTGCAACGCACCAGCCACGTTGCCCATCTCGAGTGCAGAGCGCGCGTCGGGTGGGAATGGAATGGTTTCAAATGCGGCGACTTGTCCGCGGAATCCATTGCCTCGGCACACGGGACAATCTTCGATGCGGTTCTTGATCGTGACTTTGCCGCCCGCTCGATACAACTGGAGGGGCTTATCGGTGCGCATGCCAATCTTCTTGGCTTGTTCAACCGAAACCTGAATCGGTGTTCGACACGCCGTGCAGACGCGACGCACTAATCGTTGAACAAGGATGCCGCGAAGCAAGCGTGCGGCGATTTTGGGGTCATTGCCACAACTTCTGATCCACGCAATGAGCGCCTCTTCTGCTGTCGCAACCTGAAGTCCGCCATAGGTCAGCAAGGTTTCGATGTTGGCTCCGCCAAGAGCGGCACCGACTCCCTTTTCGGAAATGTCTGAAACGAGAATGACATCGGGTCCACGGCGAACAATGGAACGCACCGAGGTGGGATAATCCACTGCGGCATTGGAAGGGTCGAAACGTGTTTGATCAATTCCCTCGAGTGGCGCCTCGATTTCCCGTTCAAGAGTTTTGACACTCGCCGTATAGGCGTCGTGTCGTGAAGTCATGGCATACAGCGTGGTCACGAGACCGTGTCCCGCGGGGGCGGAAATGAGGACGACACCCTTGCGTTGCTGTCCATCGCCGAATGTGTTGATGAAGTCGATTTGCGCTGGAATGAATCCGAGGTCTGCCACGGCCATTCTATGTCGTTTGGAGCTATCGAACTCAAGGCGAACGCACATGCCTCCACTCGCACCGATACTTGTGACGGTGACTGTTGAATCCGCCTCGACCGATCCCATTTGAAGCGTTCCACGCTGGGGCTTACGGCGATCTTCAACATCGAGCCCCGCAGCCTTGCGGAGAATGTCCATCGCAGGAATGCCGACCGTGTTTGCAACGGCAGTTCCCTTCGTGCGCACTCCATCGCGCGTGGTGACTGGCACCACACCGCCCTGGATTGGAACGATGTCGACGCGCCATGCGCCGGCGCTGAGTGGCTCAGCGACCCAACTCTCCATCGTGGAATAGAACGCCGCCGCGGGATCTTCCTTCATGGGGATTGGAACCCGTCCTTGCTTTCCAGTGATCGTCACCGATGCCGCTTTCGCAGCCTTTTCCTGCCGCCTTTCAGCAGCTCCAGCCGCCCAGTTCCCGAGCGATACATTGATCCGCTGGTCTGCGGACACGGACTTGTTCCGCACGCTGATGTAGATGAAGAGCGTCGCAGCGAGCAACAGCACCATAACGGGCCATCCCGCCCAGAACCATGGGATGAGCAACACGGCGGCGATCGCAAGGACTCCACCCGTAAGAAAAATTGCGGCCCACTTTTCGCGACCAAGATTGAAGTATCCAGCATCCTTCTCGAATCGCGCCGAGACAATCCACGCGTAGGGGACGAGCGTCGCAAAGATCAAGGCTGGCTTGTAGATACTCAGAAGTTGAACGGGAAGCGCCTGCTGTGCGAATTGAAGGATGGCGGGCATAGATTCGAGCATCTTTCCGGACTCAGCCTCCACTCAGATGGCCGATGCCCTTGAGGCGCATCTTGAGCTCTTCTGGTTTCGGTGTGGCTTGAATCGCCACGTTTTGGTGAATGTATTCCTCCTCCACAAGTCCAACGAGGCTGCTTGTGAAATCAATCATCCCCTCGTGGCGCGATTGCTTGATGATGTCGAGGAGTTCGCCCTCGCGCGCTTCAAGCACATACTTCTGCACAGAGGGCGTGTTGAGAAGGATCTCGATACCTGGGATTCTGCCGATGTCGGGGCGAAGGGTGGGAAGCAATTTCTGATAGATGATCGCTCGAAGGTTGTAGGCGAGGAGTTTTCGAATCTGCTCGCGCTCCTCTTCTGGGAAGAGGTCATAAATGCGACCGAAAGTTTGCCACGCGCTCGATGCGTGAATTGTTCCGAAGACAAGATGCCCCGTTTCAGCAGCGCGAATCGCCGCCTCAAACGTTTCATAGTCACGCATTTCTCCAACGAGCACCACATCGGGGTTTTCGCGAACGAGTGCGCGCAATGCATCGTTGAAGTTGGTGCAATCGATACCAATCTCGCGTTGATTGATCGTCGCCTTCTTGTCCTCGAAGATGTACTCGATCGGATCCTCAATCGTGATGATGTGGACCTTCTTCCGCTCGTTGATATAATCGATCATCGAGGCGATCGAGGTCGACTTTCCAGATCCAGTCACACCCGAGAAGAGGATCAATCCCTGCGAGGTCATCGCCACTTCGCCCAGCGAGGCCGGGAGGTAGAGATCCTCAAACCTTTTGATTTGGCTGGTGATCAGACGCGCGGCGACGGATGGCTTGCCACGAGCCATAAACATGTTCACCCGAAATCGACGACCCTTTTCGTAGTCGTAGGCGAAATCGATTGATCCGTTGCGCTCGAAGTGTCCAAGTTGATTCGGATCGAGGATGTCCTTCGCGACTTGAAAGAGAAGGTCGTCGGACAGAAGAGGCGACTGAAGATCTTTCAATGCTCCGCGGTGACGGATGCGTGGTGGAAGACCCGCCTTGACAATAAGGTCACTGCCCTCAAAGCGGACGGTGGCGTCCAACCAAGAGAGCCACGCCTTTCGCCCCTCGCCTGGAGCGGTGCCGCGATTCTGAGTAGTGACGGGAACGAGCAGTTCGTGCCGAACAACAGCCAATTAGAGCCTCCGTTTGGGGAAACCGCAAAGTCTAGCAGAGTGGCTGACTTGCCATTGACATCCGTAGCGAAATGCGAGATAGTTCCCAGATGGAACACAAGTTCTCGCAGGATGGGATCACTTTCGACGATGTGCTTCTGATTCCGAGGGCAAGCGAGGTCACCCCCGACCAGGCGAATACACGCACTCGAGTGACGCGGTCCATCCATATCAATATCCCACTCGTGTCAGCCCCGATGGACACGGTGACCGATGCAGGAATGGCTCGCGCTCTCGCCCAAGAGGGGGGCATTGGCATTATTCACAAAAATATGTCGCCGCAAGAACAGGCGCGCGAAGTCGCCAAAGTCAAGCGCAGCGAGAATGGTGTGATTACCGATCCGGTGACGCTGAGTCCATCTGAGACGGTGGCACGCGCGCTGTCACTCATGACGGAGCAGGGTGTCTCTGGATTTCCTGTCACTGAAGATGGCACAAGTCGAGGTCGGTTAGTTGGCATTCTCACACGCCGCGACATCAAGTTTATTGGTGGTCGAGCTGATGTCACGCGCGTTGGAGAAGTGATGACGAGCGAAGGACTTGTGACAGCGCCCGAGGGAACTCCACTCGCTGCTGCGGGCGAATTGATGACGCGCGGACGCGTCGAGAAACTGCTGCTCATCGATCGAGTCGGCCACTTGTGCGGACTCGTCACGATGAGGGATATTGAGAACACGAGAAAACATCCCAGTGCGTGCCGCGATGAGCGAGGGCGGCTTCGCGTCGGCGCTGCAGTGGGGGTGAATCAGTTGGATCGAATCGAGGCGCTTCTCGCTGCGGAAGTTGATCTCTTGACTGTCGACACTGCGCACGGACATAGCAGCCGTGTGATTGAGACAGTCCGCGAAATCAAGAAGCGTTGGGACATTCAGGTGATGGCAGGCAATATCGCCACGGGCGATGCTGCGCGTGCGTTGATCGATGCTGGAGCGGATGCCGTCAAGGTCGGCATCGGTCCCGGTTCGATCTGCACTACACGCGTTGTCACAGGGGTTGGAATGCCGCAGGTCACCGCTATCTTGAACGTGGTCGCCATCGCTGATGCTGCTGGAATCCCTGTCATCGCGGATGGCGGCGTTCGACAGAGCGGAGATATCGCGAAAGCGATCGCTGCGGGAGCGAGTACGGTGATGTTGGGCGGACTCTTTGCCGGTCTCGAGGAGAGCCCAGGCGAACTCGTCCTTCACCGAGGACGTCGTTTCAAGAGTTACCGTGGAATGGGAAGCGAAGGAGCGATGGCGGCGGGAAGCGCCGACCGATACGCGCAAGGTGGAGCTGCGAAGTTTGTTCCAGAGGGGGTCGAGGGGCGAGTCCCGTACCGTGGATCGGTCGCAGAGTTTGTCTTCCAGATGATTGGCGGTCTGCGCAGCGCGATGGGCTATTGCGGATGTCCAGACATCGAATCCTTCCGCCGAGAGACTCGGTTTGTCCGCATTTCGAGCGCGACCATTATTGAGAATCACCCGCATTCGATTCAGATCACTCGCGAGTCCTCGAATTACTCGCGGGTGGATCGCGATCAAGAGTAATCCCCGCGCACTTCGCCACATCGCTGTACGATCTCCGACCCAACACACGCCGGTGTGGCGGAACTGGCAGACGCGATGGACTCAAAATCCATTTCCTCGGAAGGGGAGTGCAGGTTCAATTCCTGTCACCGGCATGTTTCTCCTCTATTCTTGAGCCCGATGATGTGGATCCCTCCAACACCGCCACTCTGTGATGGAGCGACGTTTCCCACTTCCATCCTTTCACCTGCGGGACCAGCTGCATCGTCATTGAGCGATGCGACATGGCTCGTCATCGGCCTTTGCTGTGCGATTGGAATCGTGGTGGAAGGATTGCTCGTGTGGGCGATCATCTCGGGTCGCAAGCGCGCGAACCAGAACGCACCTGGAGAACCGGTCCAAGTCTTCGGCAGCAACAAGGTCGAACTCGCATGGACGATCATTCCAACGATCATTGTGATCGTGCTCGCATTAGTCACGGTGCGCGTCATTCGTGATGTGGATCTGACCGAACCTCCACCAGGAGCGCTGCGTGTCCAAGTCATCGGTCATCAGTGGTGGTGGGAATATCGCTATCCAGATTCAGGAGTCGTCACGGCGAATGAACTCATGATTCCAGTCGGACGCCCGATCTGGCTTGAAGTCGAAAGTGCCGATGTGATTCATTCTTGGTGGGTGCCGCGACTTGCAGGCAAGCGTGATGTGATTCCGGGATATCCCACCGCGTTCTGGTTTTCGTCCGATGAGCAGGGCACCTTCCTCGGACAGTGCGCCGAGTATTGCGGCACGATGCACGCGGGGATGTTGCTTCGTGTTGAAGCTGTCTCCGCCAGTGCATTCGACGCGTGGATTGGTCAGCAACAGGCGACTCCTGCCGCTCCTCAGTCTCAACTTGCGCAAGAGGGACATCTTGTCTTTCAAGCGCTCTCGTGTTCAAACTGTCACAGTATCAAGGGAACATCGGACGGTCTCTTTGGTCCCGATCTCACTCACCTTGCATCACGCAAGACGATTGGATCTGGAATCGTGCAGCTCGATGAAGCGACGCTGCGACTTTGGATCAGTGATCCGCAGGTCCTCAAGCCAGGATGCAACATGCCGAGTCTGAACCTTGACCCGAAACAACTGAGCGCGCTCGTGGCGTACTTGTGGGAATTGCACTAACCGATGAGCGCGATCCATCCATCATCATCCGCTCGCGCGCCGTGGACTTCGATCGTTCACGAGTGGGCTGTGACGGTCGATCACAAGAAACTCGGCATCATGTATGTGATCGCGGGGCTCTTGTTCTTTGTCGTCGCTGGACTCGAAGGCGCGGCGATGCGCGCTCAACTCGCGAAGGCGCAGAACGACCTCATCTCGCCCGATGTGTTCAACCAGCTGTTCACGATGCACGGCACGACGATGGTGTTCCTCGTCGGAATGCCGATTCTTCTGGGCATGGGGAATTACCTCATTCCGCTCATGATCGGCGCGCGTGACATGGCATTCCCAAGATTGAATGCCTTTGGATTCTGGCTCTTCCTCTGCGGCGCGTTGCTCTTGTATTCGTCGTATATCGCTGCGCCCGCGTTGTCTGGTGCATCGGCGGCACCCGATGTGGGATGGTTCGCCTATGCACCGTTGACCGAACGAACCTACAGCCGAGGCAATAGCACCGATTACTGGATCCTCGGAATCATGGTGAGTGGGTTTGGTTCTCTCACCACCGCCGTGAATCTCGTCGCGACGACCCTGTGCATGCGATGTCGCGGCATGACGCTGATGCGAATGCCGCTCATGGTGTGGATGATGCTCATCGTCGGCGTTCTCGTCGTGACCGTCCTTCCCATTCTGACGGGTGCGCAGGTGATGCTTCTCTTCGATCGACACCTCGGAGCCCATTTCTTCGACACCGAGAATGGAGGCGACGCCGTCTTCTGGCAACACCTCTTCTGGTTCTTTGGACATCCCGAGGTGTACATCCTTGTGTTGCCCGCCTTCGGCTTCATCAACGAAATCATTCCAGTCTTCAGCCGGAAGGTCATGTTCGGATACTCAATCATGGTGGCAGCAACCGTCGCCATCATGTTCATTTCACTCGGCGTGTGGGCTCACCATATGTTCGTCGTTGGACTCGGACCATTCCTCAACGCACTCTTCAGCGCGGCCACATTCCTCATCTCTGTTCCAACGGGCATCAAGATGTTCAATTGGATCGCCACGATGGTCGGCGGCAAGATTCGTTTTCAAACTCCGATGCTCTTTGCAACAGGATTTCTCTCGATGTTTGTCTTGGGAGGACTGACCGGTGTGATGCTTGCCGTCGTGCCATTCGATTGGCAGTTGTCCGATACGTATTTTGTCGTGGGACACTTTCACTATGTCCTCATTGGCGGTGTCCTCTTCGCCATCTTTGGTGGATTCACGTACTGGTTTCCGAAAGCCACTGGAAAGATGCTTTCGGAAACACTCGGCACGTGGACGTTCTGGCTCCTCTTC
>JAQBZO010000012.1 GCA_027622195.1 Planctomycetota bacterium | reverse complement strand
CGCCTCACGCCATGGCTTGCCAGCCTCCTTGATGATGATCGCGGAAAGTTCATCGCGGCGAGCGCGGATCTCACTTGATGCGCGGATGAGTATTTCAGATCGCTCGACCCACGGACGATCACGCCATGAAGGGAATGCGTTGGACGCCGCCGCGATGGCGCGATCGGCATCCGCTTCAGTCGCCGTGATGGTCACAATCGGGAGACGACTGCGTTCGACTGCGAGTGCGAATGATTCGCGAACTTCTCGTCTCGAAAAATCTCGTGCAGGAGTCGTAAAGAAGGGGGCTCCATCACCGACTTGTGGATGAGCGAGGCTCAATGCATGCTTCGACGGATTCGATTCGAGCCGTGCGCCGACCTCCGTCGCAGCCCCTGCCTTCGCAGGATCAGCGAGCAACTTGCCTGCATCGGCATGATCGAGGAATCCCGCCTTGAGCCAACTTTCATTGCTGGTGTTCTCGAGGAGTCGTCGAACCAAGTACGCCATGCCGGGGATCATCTCTCCAATGGGGACATACTCGCGCAGTCGAAGACCAAGTTGACTCACAGCAGACTTCAATTCATCGGCCATGCCATGCAACATCTGAAGTTCAATGGATTCTCTTGGAAGTCCCTGCGCATCGAGATAGGCCAACGCCGAAGCGATGGACCTCGCATTGTGCGAACCCAGCGCGAGTTTGACTCCGCCTTCGCCAGCGCGCCGCGGTGTCGCATCGATGAACAGCCGCGCCATGCGCTCGAAACACGCGTCCGTTTCGTGCTTCGCTCCCCACACGGGGCATCGCCAACCCTGTTGCTCGGCATGAATCGTCTCATAGTCCCAGTACGCGCCCTTGACGAGACGAACGGTCACGACGCGGCCGGTTCGCTTCGCCCACTCGATGATGCGTCGCGCATCGTCTTCTCCTGATCTGAGATACGCCTGCATCGCAATTCCTGCGGTGAAATCACTCTGTTCGCACGCTCTCATGAAGAGGTCGAGTGTGAGATCCTTGAGAGCGAATTGCTCCATGTCGAAGTTGACCAAGACTCCGCGTTGCTTCGCTGCATCGAGAATTGGCGTGAGCGCAGCGAGCAATCCTCGAATCGATCCCGCCGTATCAATCGGATCCGTTCTTGCGTACAGACTCGAAATCTTGATCGACACATTCGTGCGTGGGATCGCACCGAGGTGATCTTGTTCAAGCCGCGCATTCGCGGGCCACTGCGCGACGGCGTCAGGTAACTGTTGGATGAGATCGAGGTATTTCGTGCGGTATTGCAACGCCTCTTCATCGCTGACGCATGCTTCTCCGAGAAGATCGACGCTGAACGCCATACCCGATGTCCAGAGTGCCTGCAACTTTGGAAGGGCGGTGACTGCATCAGTTCCTGCGATGAACTTCTGTGCCATCCCTGTGATTTGACCTTCGACCCCCCAGTTCATCAGCCCTTTGAAGAGTCCACTCGCACGCATGCCGAGTTCAAATCCCGGCGGAGTCTTCACCCCAGGCTGCGACATGTAATCACTGAGATGCTCGTGCACCTGTTGTGGAGTCTTGAGCATTGGGTACGCATCGACGAATCGAAAGAGTTGAACCTTGAAGGGCTCATCCTTCATCGACCAGCTCATCAATTTGTTCGACCAGAACGCGCTGCTCAACACCCCGCGTTGAGCCGTTCTCGAACGATGCAAGATGTCCGTGCCGATCGCGACGATCGCCGCGTCATCGGTGCCGTCCGATCCGTGGCGAGCAACGACTGGTGAAGGTGATGGGGGAGCGGGGCGAAGGCGTCCAAACAGAGCCATAGTGATCTTTCAGTGGGGAAACCGAAGTATAGATCGACACGATTCAACAAGTCGGGACCAACCACTTAGCGAGGAGCTCCCATTGGAGACAATCCAAGGCCCGCGGTCGCTCTTGCATAACTCTGCAAACAACGCTTTGCAGCACCACCCCATGTGATGCCGCGCACTTCGTAAAAACCCTGCTCAGTGAGATGGCGTTTCAGCGGTGGATGGCGCAAGACGGCGACGATCTTGTTCGCAATGTCATCGACATCCCAGAAGTCGACCTTCAGCGCGTTCGAGAGGACCTCGCTCACTCCGCTCGAGCGACTAATGATTGCGGGCACGCGACTCGCCATAGCCTCGAGTGGCGCAATGCCAAATGGTTCAGAAACGCTAGGCATGACGTAGAGATCAGCGCGTTGAAAAATCCGCGCGATGTCGCGACCGCGAAGGAACCCTGTGAAGGTCATTCGACCACCGATGCCCAGTGCCGCAGCCATCTCGATCATGCGCTGCGCCTGATCTCCACTCCCCGCAACCACGAAGCGAATGTTCGGCATGACTTCCAGTGCACGTTTCGCTGCACGCACAAAGAACTCGGGTCCTTTTTGCATCGTGATGCGACCGAAGTAGAGGACGATCTTTTCAGTGGAATCGATCCGCTTGATGCCAGCCTCAGTGGGATCGAGGTCAACTCCGTTGTAGACAACATCGATCTTCGCGGGAGAGACACCGTATCGATTGCTGAGCAGATTGCGCGTCAATTGACTGACGGCAATGACGCGCGTCGCCGCATGCATGCCGCGTCGTTCAATGTTGTAGACCGACTGATTCACATGATCGCCGCTTCGGTCAAACTCAGTCGCATGCACATGCACCACGAGCGGCTTGCCAGTCAAACTGGCGAGTGCGATGCCCGCTGGATAGGTCAACCAATCATGCGCATGAATGACATCAAAATGTCGGTTGCTACAGGAGGCGAGCGCGAATCGAGCAAACCGCGCGCTTGCCGCCATGAGGTCGCCGCTGTAATCAGATCCTCCGCTCACGATGGGAGCATCGAGCCACGCGTCATACTGAAGCGAATCCTGGTGCTGTTGCTGAGGAGCCGCCGATGGTTGGAATGTTTCGGACAGCTGTTGCAACTGCTCAAAACTCAGTAATCCGAGCAAATCACTGAGGACAGGAGTTGTTTTCGAGAGTGCCGCATCGTGTTGAACACGCTCGCCCGATCGCGCGATCGCCGCATAAGCGTCGTGTTGCGGCATGGAAGCAAGGACGCGCCGCACAATCATCCACACCGCTTCGGGAGTCCTTGGGAGTGGGATCTCTGCACTCGTTGCGAACGCTTCAGCCGCTCGATCGACCGTACCCGCCGTGCTGATCTTTAGAGCAATCGATGTTGTCGTGGCTTCTCGTGCTGAAGGTGGAGGAAGGGGCGTATCCAAACTATCCGCAATCGCGCGGCGCGAGATTTGATTCAATTGCGGAAGCGCATCGCCCTTGGGTTCTGGGCAGATCAGTTCGACATGGCTCGAGTGAGATCGATCAATCGCACGAGGCAATGCGAATGAGACTTGCGCACCCTCAGCGACCAGTGCCTTGGTCAATCCAAAGCATGCTGTCCCAAGTCCTCCAGAGATGAACGGGGGAAACTCCCAGCCCAACATCAGGATGCTCGGTGGTCGGATTCGTTCACTCTTCTGAATCACCGGACATATTTCCAAGATGGCGGAATGCCGACTCGAATGCAAGGAGGTACTGCAGTGCCAAGGTGGTGTCGTCGTCTGACATCGATTCGGGCGCGGGGATGTCCGCCTCAAAAATGTATTGCCGCTTCAGATCGCGAAAGTGGCGAACGGTCCTTGTCCGAAACGAGCATCCGAGGTCAATCAACTCGTCGTCGATCAACGACTCAACCGTGTCTCGGGAATGAACGAGTGCACTCTCGATACTTTCAGAGAGCCATCGGTCGGTGAGAATGAGACGCACAACCCAGGCTGACTTGCCCTCAGTGATCTCGTACCACGCGTCGACGCCCTGCGCTTGGCAGCGCAACCCAAACTCATCCGAGATCAACTCTCGAAACGAACGCGTGCGCTCGACTTCGTCGCGAAGTCGAAGGAGATCAAGGGGGATCGGCGTGCTTTCATTCATGGGCAACCCATTCTACCGATGCGTCTAGGATCCCGCCTTATGACGCAGGAACCATGGACGGTCCGCACAATGCGCGCTTGGCTCAGAAAAGATCTCGAATCGCGGGGTGTTCCAGCCTCTCCACTGTGCGCGGATCTGCTTCTTGCGCACGTGATGGGAGTCACCAGAACTGCGCTCTATATGCGTCCCGTCGACGAGGTGCTCGAACCCGTGTCGCTCGAACGGATTCGTGAACTGGTGGCGCGACTCCGCAAGCGTGAGCCGATTCAATATGTGGTGGGTTCGTGGCACTTTCACGGAATCCAATTGGACGTGAACACGTCGACATTGATTCCTCGTCCTGCCACGGAGACGCTTGTCGAACAGGCGCTGAGCGTGGTGAAGAGTTGGGACCCAATCGAACACCACGCTGTCCTCGATATCGGTACCGGAACGGGGTGCATTCCGATCGCACTCGCCGTGGCACTGCGTGGACGCCGCGATCGAGGACACATCCTTCCTTGGAACCAAGACCCCACTCCAACGGTGCAAGTGGCCCTTGAGGTGGAACCCGCTGTGCGATTCGTTGCAACGGATGTGAGCGCGGAGGCGATCGAACTCGCTTCAAAAAATGCTGAGTCGAATCGAGTTGAAGCGGCGATTCAGTTTCGACTTGGGTCGGTGTGGGTGCCGATTGCTGATGGCGAACGATTCGACCTGATCTGTTCGAATCCTCCCTACATTGCTGACCACGAATGGGACTCGCTCGCTGCCGAAGTCAGAGAGCACGAACCCGCGTCCGCACTCCGCGGCGGGGCGGATGGACTGCGGTTTCTCAAACCGATCATCCTTGGAGCCCCCAAGCGATTGCGACCAAGAGGCACACTCATCGTGGAGTTCGGTACGAACCAGGCAGCAGCCGTGAGCGCCCTCGCCACAACGGCAGGATTGACCGAGGTTTCAATCGAAAAAGATGGAGACGGACTCGAGCGAGTACTCGTTGCGAGAGGCTTGCCCGCGCCGGAAGTCACGCCCGCGCAGGTCGAGGCGAACTGAGTGCCTTCGAGACTTCTTCCAAGAGATCCGATGCCTGGAATGGCTTGAAGAGCACGGCAGCCATGCCTTCTTGCGATGATCGCAAGATGGAGTGGTGCGGGTCGTAACCAAAACCAGTCATCAAGATGACGGGCACTCCGGGCAGCAAGTCATTCGTCCCTCGGAACACTTCGTATCCAGTGCGATCGGGCATCCGAATATCGCTGAGGACAAGGTCATATGGATTCTTCGTGCTGCTCGCGGTTTGCACCGCCTCGAGCGCTCCAGATCCGTCGGCGCGGGTGTCGACTTCAGCACCAGCGCGTTGCAGAATGCTCTTCACCGACTCACGGATTCCAGCCTCGTCGTCTGCAACAAGGATGCGAAAGCCCTTCAGCGGCGCATCAGCAGTCGAAGAAATGCGATCAATTCCAAGAACCGTTTGTGCTCCGCTCGTTGCATTGCGAAGGCGCGCTTCGAGTGCCTCGAGTGCTGTTTCCAGTGCCTCGTGTCCCTCGAGCCGACCCGCTGCAACGGCGAGTGCTGCCGAACGAATTCGGCTGATCGGTACTTCAGCCTCATCCATCACCATCTGGCGAAGTCGCTCGTGGGCCATGCATCGTTCGACGAGCAACATGTCCAAGATGTTGAGAGCCATCGCGAGATAGCGACCGTAGATCTCGAGGACGAGCCGGTCTTCATCGCAGAATCCATCAAGGAGCGGACTCTCGACGTTGATCACTCCGACGATTCGTTCTCTTAGGAGCAGTGGAACTGTCAGACTCGACTGCGCTGTTGGAAGCCCGACGCGATATCGCGGATCGGCGTGGACATTCTGGCAGACCACGCTCTTTCCCGTCGTCGCAACCCAACCGCAGATGCCGTTTCCATCTTGACTCGCGATCAAAAACTCGCCGACCTTGAGTGGTTCGAGTCCCTTTGCGAGGACGAGTTCGAGTCGTTCTGATCGACGGTCACGCAGTCGCACTTCATAGAACTCAAATCGGAAGAGCGATCGCATGGCATCGCCGACACGCTGTTCGATCAAGCGAAGGCGTTCCGAGACATTGAGAGGATTGACAATCACGGCATCAAGGTCGAGGAGTGCAGCGCCCGCCTCTTCAACTTGCTTGATGCGATTGCGAAGTCGATCGCGCGCTGCTGAATCAGAGACCACGATGGTGGCGTGTCCACTGCCGATCGGAGCCGCAATGACTTCGAGACTTCCATCTGATCCAGTGATGCGCCGGACTGCCGAATGTCGACCAGCTGGAAGTCCTTCCCGTGCAACCTGCGCCGCAAAGTCAGTCACCTTGCGAAGGAGCGGAGCAGGGAGCGCGGCGAGTGATTGGCTCATCCAACCCACCATGCCTTGAGAGTCAACAATGCCCATGCCGTCACCGACATGTTCAAAAATAACTTTGGGATCAAATGCAGCCGATTCGTTGCCTGTCACACAGTCCTCCTGCGAAGAGTGAAGTGTACGCGCGGGATGGTCGGTTGAGCCGTAGAATCGCGCGCCGTGATCGAGTGCAACAACGTGTCCAAATCATTCGGCGCCATTCGCGCATTGGACCGTCTCTCGGTTGAGATTCCAACCCATTCCATCTTCGCCTTGCTTGGGCCAAATGGCGCGGGAAAAACGACCCTTTTGCGACTCCTTGCGGGGGTCCTTCCGCTCGATGGCGACTCTTCTGGTTCCATCACGATGGACAACGTTGCGAGCACGCGCTGGGCAGAGGGGACATGCGCGATCGTTCCCGAAAATGCGCCTGCTCCCGCGGACATGCGCGTCGAATCGTATCTCGCGAGCCAAGCGAGACTGTGCTCAGTCGCCGAGTCCGAAGTGTCGGACAACGTGACGCGATCAATGGACGCTTGTCGGCTTGGTGAAGTGCGTACCCGACTGATTGGCGTGCTGAGTCGCGGATTTCGGCAGCGCGTCGCTCTTGCTGCGGCGATGGTGGGACGACCGAAGATCCTGATCTTGGATGAGCCCACGAGTGGACTTGATCCTGGGCAACTCGCTGTCTTTCGATCGCTTCTCTCCACGATGCGCGACGATTGCACGGTGGTCCTCTCAAGCCATCATCTTCCTGAGGTTGAGGCCTGTGCGACACACGCGCTCATCATGAATCATGGTCGCGGAGTGTGGTCTGGCACCATAGAAGAACTCCGTACGAGAGCGGCAACGATCAATGATGCCTATGCGCTGTTACTCGCGTCGGACGGGGTGATGTCATGACTCCGTCACGGCGCATTCATGCACTCCTCGAGCGCGAATGGGCGACGCTCTTTGGTACTCCGCTCGTCTGGACGATCGCCGCCGTCTTCGCTCTTTTTGCGGGAATCGTGCAGTTTCTCGTTGGATTGCGATCGGGCGATCCCGCAAGCGTCTCGAGTGCTGGAGGCGCCGTGGCGTGGTGCATGCTGTTGCTCGCACCCGCGCTCGCCGTCCGCAGTGCCGTCGAAGATTCTCGCACTGGCTACTGGGAAGTGCTTGCTGCGAGTCCCGCTCGAACATGGGAAATCGCAGCCGCGCGTTGGATTGCCGCAACCGCCGCAGTCTGTGTGGCAATCCTCGCCGCACTCGCTGGTCCCGCGATTGCGATTGGGTGTGTCTCGTCGATCGATTGGGGTGAGTTCATCGCGATCGTCGTGGGACTCTTCGGCGTGGGCATCGCACTCGTCGCGACTGGACTTCTTGCCGGCACACTTTCAGGCAGTGCGCCCGTCGCCGCCTTCATCGCGAGTGTCGTGTGGATCGCCCTTGTGGTCGCTGGACAAGTCATGCCGCAAATCGTGGGACCCGACTGGGCTCCCGTTGCATTCGCTGCTGATCCGATGCGCCGTCTTGCGCGAGCCCTTGGCGGAGTGGTGGATTCTGCAGATCTCTTGACATTCCTTTGGATGAGCCTCTGTCTTGTTGGATGTTCAGTCATCGCGCTGCACGTGAAGCGTTACGCATCAAGGCGTCAATTGTTGGATCGACTGAGTGCAACCCTGGCTATGGTGGCCTGTCTTGTCATTGGCGTCTCGCTCGCTGATCTCTCGTCCGATCCTCGGGTTGCTGTGCGCGAGCCATTGTCTCGGTCACCTTCTGCTCCGCTTGCCGATGCAACAAGAGCGGCGATTCTCGCGAATCACGATGCGATTGTCACGCTGATTCGCCCTGCGCGCGCGCCACTCCCTGCGGCGGAAGAGTTACTCAACAAGGTGTCGGCAGCAGGGTTGATGACGCGCGTGTTCGATCCCGACGATCTCTCGAACGAAACGTATCTCGCGTGGCTTGATGATCTCTCGAAACGCGAGTCGCAGTTGACTAACGCCTACCAACTCGCGATCGCTGATGGATTCAAGGAAGTGGATGCGATCGCACGCATCGGTCGCGAAGTGTCGAGCGAGATCTCGTCACAGTCGACGACTCATCCTGATACCGCGTCGCGACTCGCATCACTTGCTGGAGCATTGCAGCAGTTCTCAGAAGTTGCACCAGTGGCGCGCGCGAATATTGAAGAACGCATGGCTCAATCCCCAGCGCAGCCTTTTGGAGACCAAGAAGGTGCGGCTCGAATGTTGCGTGATGCACTCGAGGTGTGGGCGGTGCGGTTGTCAGAGGGGGGGCGTCTCGTGCGCTCGAATGCGCCATCAGACGATGCTCGATCGATCGCTGTGGCTCGCGTCTTGGAGGGAACATCTCTTCGCGTTCAAAAAACAGTCGATGCGCTTCGCATGCTTCGTCCTCGCCGCATGGACGCACTCACCCGAGCACTGGTCGATGGACAAGCGCTCGTCGTGCAACAGGGAGAGCAACTCCTTGCGTGGCCTGGTTGGATGGTTGCTGGAGAAGGACTCGATGCGCGAGGACGCACAGAGGAAATAGTGCTTCGCGCATTGGCTGAAGATCCATCGGCGATGATGGCGCACGCAATCATCATCCACGCCGAGGGACGCAGTGTCCTTCGCGCAAGCGCATCAGGAGCAGACCTGCGCGCGGTGGCAGACGCACTTGCCGCCGCTCGTTTTGAAGTGCACGAGTGGTCTCTTGCTTCCACGCAAAGCGAACCTAATTGGGACGGTGAAACTCGGCGTGTGTGGTGGATCATTCCTCCACTCACACGCAACGCCATTGATCCCGATCGAAGCGAAAAGGATCTGATTGCCGCGGCGAACCGCCTTCTCGACCGAGGCGAAAGTGTCATCCTTTCTGTTTCTCCAAGTCTTCTTGCGGTGGCGGGGCAGCTGGATCCTTGGGCGCAATTGTCAACGCGCCTCGGAGTGGATGCACACACCGACCGCATGGTGCTCGACGACATCGCCATCGATGAAGGTCGTGTGGAGTCTCTGAGCGATCAAACTTTCGATCGAGCTGACCGCGAACACGCCATCGGACTTGCAGTGGATGGACTCAGAATTCACTTGCCCAGTGTGGCACCACTCCGCGAGTCACTTTTTGCGATTGATCCTTTCCCGCTCCTTCATCTTGAGCCCGATCCTTCGCGACGTGTGGCGCGCGATTGGCGTGGAGCGCGCGCAGGTCGCCGATGGTCGGATGATGAAGCGGTGTCCGATTTGGACAAAGGTGCTTTCGCCGTGATGACACCTGAGGGCGGACGCGCCGTCATCGTGGGTTGTCCCGATTGGATGCTGACCGCGGTGGCTCGCCGTCCTGCCGCTGGTGCCGATGGACGTGCGATGTTGCACGCTCCCGGAAACCTTGCCTTCGCAGTCGCCGCATCCACATGGGCATCGGGCGGAGATCCATCATCGGTCGCCGGCGCTTCCGCGGCGCAGCGACTCGCACGTATTCCTCCACTCACCCAAACGCAACGCGTGATGCTCGGTGTTCTGCTGATCTGCATTGTGCCAGGAACACTTGTTTTCTCAGGCATTTCAATCGATCGCCGAAGGAGGCTGACGTGACTTGGCGCATCCTCGGAACGCTCTGGATTGCAGCCGCTGCGGCCTTGTTCGCTGCGTGGTCGGCGCATCAGTCGCGGCACAATCAACGCGATGTCCAACCGATGCTTCTTGGAGATGGGTGGGCGGTCCACCTCATCCAACAACTGGACATCAAGGACGAATCAGGTGCGATTCGATTCAACAACGACGCAGGAGTCTGGGAACAAACTGAGCCATTCGAGTGGTCGATTGATGTGTTCGCTGTGAGGGATTTGCTTGGAACCATCGAACGGCTCGCCGTGAGTCGTCGCGAAGAATTCACGCCGATATTGAAGCCCACCGACACCGTCGTGCGATTGACTCGCGAGGACGGCGCTTGGATTGAGTTGGTGCCGAGCGATCGAGCCGCTGCGGGACGCGCATGGATTGGCATCCGTCAATCAGTAGACAACACAACGGCAAGCGCATGGTCGCGGGTGACCACTCGCGATGACTTGCACAGCGAACTCGAAAACAATCCGCCTCGTTCCTGGAGAATGCCATCCGTCCTTTCGACCGCTGGAGCAGAGACATCTCGCATCGCTCTTCGATCGACGCTTCTGGATCAACCACTCATCGTCGAGCGGCTGGGCGCCCGTTGGATGGTGACGAGCCCCATCACGACGCGCGCGAATCAGGGGGGCGTGGATCGTTGGATCGAATCGCTCCAACGGCTCGCATTCTCGCAAAGTGTCGCCGACGCACCGAGTGATCTCGCCGCGTATGGACTGACAGCGCCGCTCGTGCAAATCGCTGTCTCTGAATCGAGCGGCCGAACAGAGACGCTGCTCGTTGGACAACCCTGCACGCCATCCTCAGCCGATCGATTCGCGATGCAAGACCGAGTTCCATTCGTCTTCACCCTTGATGATGTTGCACTCCGAGGACTTCAACCACAACTCGCGGTGCTCATCGCTCCAGAGGCGTGTGGAGTCGCGGTCGCTGATGTGTTCTCCATTGAATGGACACGAGACGGTGCCCTCGTTCCATCATGGCGAATCGAGCGAGACAATGACAAGTGGCTCATCTCGGTTCCATCAGCAGAAGGAGGAGAAAAACAATCCGCAAGCGATCGGCTGGTGGCGCAGCTTCTGACCGCACTCACGACTGCACCCGCGACCGAGATCGCGCTTCAAGAGATGCCAACCGAACTCGTTGTTGGCTCCATCGTGTTGCGCGGCATTGATGGACAGGAACTCGTCACCGTGGTTGTCGGTCGAGAAGCTCCACCCGCGCTGCGCTGGGCGATGTCCGACACGAAGGGACTCCTTCGCATCTACTCGAGTCAGCTCATGCTTCCGTTCGACGAACTCACTTCTCTCGTGACAACGGTCCCGCCAGAGTGATCATCAGGCGCGTTCGACGAGCCATCGACTGACGAGATCATCTCCAACGCGATCGATCGCGACGCATCGCGTGGATGGAGGCAATGCCGCTGGCATCGCAAGTCCGCGAATTGGACCAACACCTCGACCGTCGCCCACCACGATTCCCGCTTGGAAAACCCATACTTCGTTCACGAGTCGCTCGTTGAAGAGTTCGCCGTTCACGCCTCCTCCTGATTCGACGAGGACATTCGACATCCCCTCACGACCGAGTCGAAGCAGGAGTGGACGAAGAATGAGCATGCCATCGTCGCCGCGCTCAAGGGGTTCAATCCGAACGCCCAGCGCACGAAGTCGGGAGATTTTCTCCGACTGTTGCTCGATGACTTCTGGAAAGACGATCAGTTCGACGGGTGAGTCGTTCACCGTCTTGAGGAGTCGGCAGGATTCACTCATCTGCAACTGTTTGTCAATGACGACTCGCCTTGGCATACGGCGCGCGCGCACGCCGCGAGGACGAAGGTCGGGGTCATCAGCGAGGAGGGTTCCGATTCCAGTCAGCATCACATCCACTCGTCCGCGCTCACGGTGCACCAACTTGCGCGATGATTCGCCTGTGATCCAGCGTGGACCGCCATCACCAGTGGTGATGCGTCCATCAAGCGTGATCGCCCATTTGGTCGTGATCCAAGGGAGTCCAGTTCGGATGCGGTGAATGAACGGACCGTTCAAGACGCGCACTTCATCGCACTCTAATTGTTCCACCACAATGCCCGCTGCAGCAAGTCGCGCTGCACCGGCCGATGCGATCACATTGGGATCCGAGGAGCCATACACCACACGGGATACTTGTGCCGCAATCAGTGCATCAGCACAGGGAGGTGTGCGCCCATGATGCGCGCATGGTTCGAGCGTGCAGTACACCGTCGATTGTTTGGCGCGCTCACCCGCCACCGCGAGCGCCACTGCTTCGGCGTGTGGGCCTCCGCATCGATCATGCCAACCTCGTGCAATCACTGCACCAGTTGGATTCGTCAGGATGCAACCCACCAAGGGGTTCGGTTCTGCTCCGCCGTGCCCGCGCGCTGCAAGGCGCACGGCAGCGCGCATCATTCGAAGATCGAAGGACGACGATGGCGGTGACACAGGGGATGTCATCGGTGTCCCCCGAGGACGGTGACTTCCACAATCAAGATGTCATCGGCAGCCATTCCGCGACGATGTGCATTCGCCAAGTTCATCAGCTTCGAGTTATTGCTTCGCGAGCACATCGTCCTTGAGGCGATCTGGCATCAAGCGATACTCGAGAGGTTCCATGCTCGAACTGGCACGACCCTGCGTCATCGAGCGAAGCGAAGTCGTGTATCCGAAGAGTTCTGAGAGTGGAACTTCGCACATGAGAATGCGGCTCACGCCGCGCATCTCGCTGTCGACGATGTGTCCGCGTCGTGAGGCGATGTCGCCCGAAACGTTGCCGAAGAATTCGTCGGGTGTTGTCACCACGAGCCTCATGATGGGCTCGAGGAGCGACAATTTCGCACGGGTGCATGCTTCGCGGAAAGCGAGCGCGCCAGCCTGTTCGAAGGCGATCTGACTCGAGTCGACATCGTGGTACGAACCGTAGACCAAGTCAACACGCACATTGATGACGGGATAGCCACCGATGATGCCGCTCGCTGCTGCTTGTCGAATGCCGTACTCAATGCTGGGGATGAATTCTCGCGGAACCACGCCGCCTGCGATCGCATCGACAAACACGATGCCATCCTTCATCTTCATCTCCTGCTCCTCAGCCTCGGCAGGGGTGATCGGGAAAACGCTGACGACCGCGTCACCGTACTGACCACGTCCGCCGGACTGCTTCTTGAAGAGTCCACGAACATCCTTCGCCGTTCCGACGATCGTCTCTCGATAGGAAACGCGCGGACGTCCGACGGTGACATTCACCTTCATGTCGCGGACGAGCTTGTTCTTAATGATTTCGAGATGCAACTCGCCCATGCCGGAGATGATCGTCTCGCCCGTCTCGTCGTTGAAGACCGAGCGGAAGGATGGATCTTCGCGGCGAATGATGCCGAGCGATTCTCCGAGTTTCTTCTTGTCGTCTGCGCTGTTTGGCTCGATGGACATGCTGATCACGGGATCAGGGAATGTCATGCGCTCGAGCACAATCGGATGGTCAGGATCGCAGAGTGTGTCACCGGTGAACGAATCCTTCACTCCGATGACGGCGATGATCTTGCCTGCGCCAGCCTCATCGAGAGCCGTTCGATCCGCCGCGTGCATCTCGTACAGACGAGAAACGTTTTCACGCTTGCCGTTCACAGGATTCAAGACGCGGTCGCCCTTCGAGATCTTTCCCGAGTAGATGCGCATGTACGTGAGGTTTCCTGCGATGTCGTTCACCACCTTGAACACCAGCGCGCTGAATGGAGCGTCCACGGTGTGTGGGCGAGAGAGTGCCTTGCTTGGATCCTTCGGATCGAGACCAATCGTGTCCGGTGTTTCGTGCGGGCAGGGGAGGAATCGAACAACCGAGTCCAACACCTTCTGGACGCCCACATACTTGAGCGCGGATCCGCAGAGCACTGGGAAAATCTTCTGTGCGATGACGGCCTTGCGAAGGGCTGCGACGAGTTCTTCCATAGTGATGGAACTCTCATCGGTGAGGTACTTCTCAGTGAGGTTGTCGCAGGTTTCGACGATCTTCTCGATCATCGTGTGACGCCACTTCTTGGCTGTCTCCAAGAGTTCAGCTGGGATTTCTTCCTCGTGATAATCCTCGCCCTGACTCTCGATCTGCCAGACGACTGCCTTCATTTCGAGCAGATCGATCAAACCGCGGAAGGTCGGACCTTGTCCAACGGGATAGTGAATCGCCACGGCGTTCGCGCCGAGACGAGTCAGAATCGAATTGAATGAGAACTCAAAGTCGGCACCCATCTTGTCCATCTTGTTGATGAGGCAAAGGCGTGGCACGGAGTATCGATCCGCTTGGCGCCACACGGTTTCGGATTGCGCTTCCACGCCTTCCTTGCCATCGAACACGGCGACCGCTCCGTCGAGCACGCGCAGAGATCGCTCCACTTCGATGGTGAAATCCACGTGTCCCGGCGTGTCAATCAAGTTGACTTCATACTCAACGCCGTCGAGTTCCCAAGGGCAAGTCGTGGCAGCGGATTGAATCGTGATGCCGCGCTCTTGCTCTTCTTGCAAACTGTCCATGGTGGCGGTGCCTTGATGCACTTCGCCCATGCGATGGATCTTGCCCGTGTAGAAAAGAATGCGCTCGGTGACCGTGGTCTTGCCAGCGTCGATGTGAGCGCAGATTCCGATGTTTCGGACCCTAGTGAGATCGGTAGCCATTGAGTGTTTCCTGATTTCTGAAGAATTGGGCAGCGTAGCAGGGAACGGGGGGGGAGGTCAACGGCTTCCAACCCTCGCTCTCCCAGAGTTCGCCCGAAAAAAGACACTCGAATGCGACTATCGGCTGCGCACGAGTTCCCGTTCGACCAATCCACACTTTGCGATGGCGTTTTCAGCATCGACGAGGAATCGGCGCCCATCTTCGACATACCCAGCGGTGGGCCTGAGATTCTCGTCCACCGCGTGGAAGAAACGGTTGAATCGCTCCATCCAAAGCTCTCGCAGATACTTTGCCGTCATCGACGCGAGTGCCGTTGGCAAGTGTTGTGATTCGGCGCCGACTGTGAAGGTGACTTTAATGACGCGTCCATCGACACGAAGTTCATAACGACTCTCGAGAGGAGTCTCTGTTTCGATTCGAATCTTGGTCGTGGGAAACGCCCGCGCGAGATCATCTCGGTAGAGCATCTTCCCTCCTTGCCGATCGAACGCGAGCCAGACTTGATCGTCAGTCGCTTCACGAATGAGCGCGGTCGCCATCTCCAGGGCGGCTGAGAATGGAATGGAAGGTTTCGAAATCCCGCGATCGAACGAATCGTTCAGAAGATCCACAGGGAGCACCGTTGCGCGCATTGAATGAAGGGAAAAGTTCGCCTTCTTCGCGACCTGTTTCAGTGTGTGCGCGGCAAGCCCGATGTCCGCACGATCCGTGTCGAGTGGGAAAGCCACTTGCGTTGGATGCCAGGGCGCAGCCGCTGGAATCGGCACCGCGCCGAGTGCGACAGCGAGCGCGTGATCATCTTCGGGAAGAAGAGTGCCCATCGCACAGAGCGCGCTCAACACGCCGCGTTCCATCATTGCGGCGGGATGACGCTCCGCTCCGCCCTTTCCCTTAAGCGTCTTGCTATCGGCGATTGCGATTCGTCCTCGCTTGTCCGCAGGGCGTCGGCACACGGCGTGCGACAGAGCCTTCCACAAGTTGGGGGGACTTGAATCGCTCCACGACGATGAGGGACAATTCCACGCCGTGCAACCGATCGCCATCGGACCAAGGAGTGGTCCGTATCCCGCCTCATCAAATCCTGCGTAGAGCGGCATTAGTGGATTGAACCACACACACGGCGATTGTGCCGCTTCGTACACTTGGAATATGTCGCGCGGCAAAGTGTTAGTCGCCATGAGTGGCGGAGTGGACTCGTCCGTCGCGGCGGCGCTGCTCGCGCGCGATGGTTGGGAAGTCGTGGGTGCCTTTATGCGCCTCGGCTCGATTGGGGATGGACTCGACATTCCTGTCGAGGCCGTTCCATCACAAGAACGACGCACCGTTTCGCTGAAAATCGCTCACCGAGGATGCTGCAGCATTGAGGACGCACACGATGCGCGCGCCGTCGCGGCTCAACTCGACATCCCGTTTTATGTACTCAACTTCAAGAAGGACTTTAGCCGTGTCATCGACCTCTTCGTCGACGAGTACGCCGCGGGACGCACTCCCAATCCCTGTGTGCGCTGCAACGATTGGCTGAAGTTCGGTCGATTGCGCGATCATGCAGAGCAGATCGGAGCGACGCACATCGCGAGTGGTCACTACGCCCAGTCCATCGAGATCGATGGAGCGTCCGCACTCTTGCGAGGAGTCGACCACTCGAAGGATCAGTCGTATGTGCTCTTCGGAACTCCGCGCGATCAACTCGCGCACACGCTGTATCCGGTCGGTGGACTTCCCAAAGCGCAAGTGCGCCAACTCGCTCACGACTTCGGTCTCAATGTAGGGGACAAACCAGATTCGCAAGAAATCTGTTTTGTCCCTGACGACGATTACGCATCGCTCGTCAATCGACTGCGACCTCACTCAGTCTGCAGCGGACACATCGTCCATACCGATGGACGCATCCTCGGCGAACATCAAGGTCAGCACCACTTCACCGTGGGTCAACGCAGAGGCATTCGCATCTCAGACAGTGAGCCGCTCTATGTCATCTCCAAGAATGCCACGACCAATGTGGTGACCGTTGGAAAGCGAGCGGCACTTTTCTCGGACGGTTGCACCGCATCCTTGACGAATTGGCTCATCGATCCTCCGAGCGATTGGATGCGATGCGAGGCGCGTATTCGATACAACGCGCCGCTCGCTTTGTCGCATGTTCGTGCAGGAAACGGCTCGCTCGAAGTGCGTTTCGACACCCCTCAGCGAGCGGTTTCGCCTGGGCAAGCGGTTGTCTTGTACAGCGCGGACCGCGTCCTGGGCGGCGGATGGATCGACGCTGCCGTAACAGACGGGGTACATTTCCAACCTCCAAAGGACCATTGACCCATGACTGACATCGCAAAACTGCTTGGTGCTGACGCTGACTCGCTCCTCAACCACAAGGCGAAGGTCTCCCGTGACCTTCTTCAGCTTCCGGGTGCAGACTTCATTGATCGTGTCTGGACGATGAGCGACCGATCTCCGCAAGTGCTCGTGAATCTTTCGCGTCTGTACGGTCACGGGCGCCTCGCCAAGACGGGTTACGTCAGCATTCTTCCCGTCGATCAAGGGATTGAGCATTCTGCGGGAGCAAGTTTCGCCAAGAATCCGATCTACTTTGACGGTGAAAACATCATCAAGCTGGCCATCGAGGGTGGATGCAATGCTGTGGCAACAACCTTTGGAGTCCTCGGGAGCGTCTCGCGCAAGTACGCACACAAAATCCCGTTCATTGCCAAACTCAATCACAATGAATTGATGACCTATCCGAATCAGTTCGACCAAGTGATGTTCGGCAATGTCCATGAAGCCTGGAATCTCGGCGCCGCTGCGGTGGGCGCGACGATTTACTTTGGAAGCGATCAGAGCACTCGGCAAATCACCGAGGTGGCCGAGGCTTTCGACGAGGCGCACCAACTGGGCATGGCGACCGTGCTGTGGTGTTACCTTCGCAACAGCGGATTCAAGAAAGACGGCAAGGACTATCACGTCGCCGCCGACTTGACTGGACAAGCGAATCATCTCGGTTGCACGATCCAAGCTGACATCATCAAGCAGAAACTCCCTGAATTGAACGGCGGATTCGAAGCGCTCAATATGGGTGGATCGAGTTACGGCAAACTCGATAAGCGGATGTACTCCGACCTCTGCACCGATCATCCAATCGACTTGTGCCGCTACCAAGTGCTCAATTGTTACTGCGGGCGCGCGGGCCTCATCAATTCGGGCGGCGCTAGCGGAGCCAACGATCTCGTCGAGGCTGTTCGCAGTGCGGTGATCAACAAGCGCGCCGGCGGCACCGGACTCATTTCAGGACGCAAGGCCTTTCAGCGACCGATGGCTGAGGGTGTGCAGATCTTGAATGCGATCCAGGATGTGTATCTCGATCAGCGCGTCACAGTCGCCTGAGCATGTCGCTTCGGCTTTGAGATGCGTGACGATTCGAGTTGTCGACGAATCTCTTCGGAGTCAGCGAAGTCCTCGCCGAATCGAACGAGTCGCAAACTATTCGCAATGACGAAGATGTACGCCGCCGCTTGATAGAACGGTGTGATCCAGATTTGGATCTTGCCGCTAGCGGCGAGTGCGAGTCCCACCAACGCAAGGAGGAGACTCGCGGCGATATTCACCATGATGATCCCGCGTGCCTTGCGTGAAAGCTCGAGCAAGAAAGGGATATTGCGCAAGTCATCGTTCATCAATGCCACGCCGGCGGAGTTCGTGGCGATGTCACTTCCCGAGAGTCCCATGGCGACGCCGACATCGGCGCTTGCAAGAATAGGTCCGTCGTTGATGCCGTCACCGACCACCAGAGTGCGGTGTCCTCGCGAGATGAGGTACTTGAGTTCCTCGTGCTTCTCTTCGGGAAGACATTCGGCTTCAATGACATCAGCGCCGACAGCTTGTCCCACGCGCGTTGCAACGCCCAGTCGATCTCCAGTGAAGATGCAGATGCGGCGCGTGCCGAGTTCGCGCAGTTGTTGAATAGTCTCCACGGCGTTGGAACGGAGTTTGTCTTCAAGTCCAACCGCGCCGAGATACCGACCGTTCTCGACGACATGCACGCCAGACATTCCTTCAATCTTGAGTTCGGTCTGCGCAATCGCTGCTGCTGCGCCTGGGCACATTTCTGTGATCCACATGGCGCGTCCTGCATGCAGCATGACTCCTCCTCGACGAGCGATCACGCCTCGACCATGCACTTCTTCAGACGATTCAAGTGTGGCTGGAGTGACACGCGCCCGCTGCGCTGTTTCAAGAATGGAACGAGCGAGTGGATGATTCGAGGACTGTTCGCAATCGGCAGCAGCCTGCAAGAGGGCAGTCGCTTCAACGCCATCGGCTGGAGCGAGTCGACTCACACTGAATCGCCCCGTGGTGAGGGTGCCTGTCTTGTCGAGGACGACGGTGTCAATGTTGGCTGCTGCTTCGAGCACGCCCGTTTGCTTGATCATGATTCCAAGTCGCGCCGCAGCGGCGAATGCCGCCACCATCGCGGTGGGATACGCAATGAGCAACGCTCCTGGGCAAGTCACCACGAGAACGGTGATTGCCCGCATTTCCGCACTCGCGCGGATGACGGGATCGGGGCTTCGAGAAGTGAAAAACCAGACGACTCCCGACACCATCAAGACAACGGGAACGTAGTACTGCGCGAGTCGCTCGATCAATTCCTGACGCGGGGTCTTCGCATTCTCTGCCTCGCGAATGAGCGATTCAACCTTGCCGATGGTGGTGTCTCCCGCGATTGCACTCACGCGAAGATCAATCTGGCCCGTGAGATTGGTCGTGCCCGCGTACACATCCACGCCGACCTGTGCTTCAATCGGTACCGCTTCGCCCGTCAAACTCGCCTGATTGATGCTGCTTGACCCCGCGACAATTCGCCCATCAACGGGGAGGTTTTCTCCGGGTCGCACACGCACGATGTCGCCCACCTGAACAGCACGGAGTGCGACTTCGCGTTCTCCACCATCCGCCGACAGGATGCGCGCAATGTCGGGAGTGAGTTCGATGAGATCACGAATCGCACGCTGTGCACCCCACGCAG
Source organism: Planctomycetota bacterium (assembly GCA_027622195.1). GTDB lineage: Bacteria > Planctomycetota > Phycisphaerae > Phycisphaerales > SM1A02 > SXOD01. Next base: position 34,199 of record JAQBZO010000012.1, on the reverse strand, counting down.
TTCGCGAGAGGACGAGTTCGCTGAGCCAGAGGAAGAACGCCAGAAATCCCGCAGGCAGATAGAGATCGTTGGCGAATGCGGCGACGACCGCGAGTGACGCCAAACTATCGCTCGATGGAGCACCCGCGCGCAGTTCGCGCAGTGCACCGACGACGAGTGGGGCGGCCACGATTGCCGCGCCGATGGCGGCCACGAAATTGGTGACTGCGGGCTTGAATCCAAAAGCTGCGCCTCCGAGCCAGGCGACGAGAAGGAGCATGCCTCCGACCAAGGCGATGAATAGTTTTTGCTCAAGACGCTCGCCCGAACGGGCATCGTCACGAAGATCGGTTGGAATCGTGGCTGGCAGTGTGCTCAAAGGGAAAGTTCCTTGGTGGTTCTCAGTCGGCGAGAGGTTACACGCGCGGACCCCCGTTGAAGTTCGCTGTTGGACCCTGGCAGGTACGATTTGATGATGCGCGGTCCAGTCACCATCCTCGGAGATGGCCAACTTGGCGTCGTCCTTGCCATGATCGCAAGTGAGAATGGATTCGACACGACGATTTGGAGTCCAATCGCCTCGGAGAGCGAGTCCATTCGAAGAACCCGTGCGACCACCAGGTTGCCAGGATTTGTGCTGCCTGCGCCCGTTGCGGTGACCCATGACGAACGCGCCGCACTCGAAGGGGCATCGAATGTCATCTGCGCGATTCCGTCCCAGTACTTGCGCTCAGTTGTGACGAAGGTTCGACCGCTGATCCACGATGACGCACTCATCGTGAGTACCACGAAAGGGCTCGAGCATGGTTCAGCGAAGCGGGCGAGTGCGGTGTGGCTCGAATTGACGCGTCGTGAAGTGGTGGTGGTGAGCGGGCCCAATATCGCGAGCGAATTGGCTCAAAAACGCCCCGCCGCCATGATTGCTGCGTCGTCGGTGGAAGAGGATGTCAAGCGAACGCAACTGCTCTTGATGACGCCATGGCTTCGTGTGTACTGTGGTGCTGATCCGCTTGGAGTCGAGCTCGCGGGCGCGCTCAAGAATGTCATCGCGCTTGCCGCCGGGATGCTCGACGGTATCGATGCAGGATTCAATGCCAAGAGCATGCTTCTCTCTCGTGGACTCGCCGAAATGATGCGCTACGGTTCAGCCCTCGGAGCGCACGAGGCAACCTTCTTCGGCCTCGCAGGAGTGGGCGACCTCGCCACGACTTGTTTCTGTCCTCAAGGACGCAATCGCTCGTGCGGAGAAGCGATCGGTCGAGGCGCGACACTCGATGAGTATCTCGCAAAAAGTCTTTGTGTAGTCGAAGGTGTCGAAACCGCACGCGTTGTCGTGCAACATGCAAGGTCCCTCTCGATCGAACTTCCGATTATCGAGGCGGTTGCGCGTGTGCTGGATGGAGCACTCTCGGTTCGCGATGCGATGCAACTGCTGATGGTGCGGGATGCAAGCAGCGAACGCGGTTGATTCGACTACAAGCCCTCTTCGCCAAACTTGGAGTTCACCAAGTCAACGAGCGCAGCGAGTGCAGCCCCTTCATCATGTCCTTCGCACTCAATCGAGAGGACGGTTCCGCGTGTTGCCGCGAGAAGCAGCATCTGCATGATGCTCTTTCCGTCGACCATTTCATCTCCAGCGCGTCGACGAACTCGTACTTCAGAACGAAATGTCCCTGCGAGCTGGACGAAGCTCATTGCTGGCCTCGCGTGCAGGCCCAAGGTGTTCTGAATGGTCACGTCGAGATTGATCACAGGTTCATACTCAAGCGCGGACTGCGCCAGCATCCATTTCAGCGAGAAGTTCTATCATTTCATCGCGATCACGCACCTGCATGAGGAACTTGCGAAACTGCGCGTTCGACAGCGCGCTGAAAATTGCTTCCATCGCCGCGACATGGTCATCGGGGCGACCCTCTGGCGATGCAAGAAAGAAGATGGCGTGAACGGGTTGGCGATCCAACGATTTGAAGTCCATTCCCGCGGGACAGATTCCTACAGCAGCCATGGGAGGGCGGTCTCCAGGAATTTTGGCGTGCGGCACAGCAATGCCATTTCCAAACCCAGTGGATCCACGCTTTTCTCGTTTGATCGCAGCCTTGACGGCGGCATCACACTCGGCTGCCGTGAGGGCTCCCGCGGCAGTGAGTGCTTCGGCGAGGTCAGTAATAGCGGCTTCCCGCTTTCCCGCAGTAAGCGGGACGACGATGGCTTCGGTGTGAATGATCTGGTGGAGTTTCATGGGGCGGGGCTCCGTCTACTGTGCCGCCTTTGAAACGCCGTGGATTCAGCGGCGGTGCTGGCGGATCTTCTCTTTCCAATCACACAACTGTCGGGCGCTGCGATTCACTGCGAGGTCGACGCACATGAAAAGGTTTTCATGGTCTGAGGTACTCACAAAGTCCTCATGGTGCTCGACGTCACTGCGGATCTCTACATGGTAGCCACGGCGGAGTTTTTCGACGACGACGACCAATTCCTGAATACGATTGAAGTAGCGGGGCAACTTGGACATCTTCTGACGGATGTAATCAGCCACCTTATCGGATAGAGCCATATGTTTCGCGCTAATTGTGATCACCATTGCAGTTACTCCTTCTTAAGCCGTAAGGCTGGACGAGGGCAGCGGGTGACACACCAACCGCCCGAGGCGACGATGGTTTCAACGATCAAGGTAGACCAAGAGTTCACTTCGTAAAGGGAAATCGCCAAGTTGTTGGCAACTCCACCAAAAAAAGTTCGGACTCTTGAGCGGGTTGAAGTCATCGAGTAGACCGGCGACCCCCCAATGGGGTCAAGGTCACACGAAGGGTGAGATAGGAATCACCCCTCCGGAAGCGAACTTCTACTTTTTCACCTACTTTTCGGCGGGCGAGGTCGAGTTGCAACTCGAGCATCGAACGGACGGGACGCGTCCCGAGCGAAACAATGACATCACCCAGCTGCATGCCCGCCGCCTTGGCGGGTCCTCCCTCGGCAATGGTGATGAGGCGAGCTCCGTCTCCCGCGTCTTCCGCCGCGATCCCGAGCGACGCGTCGCCACGACCGACCGAGTCGTCAATTTGACCTCGCCGAAGGATCCATTTGCGCCATCCAGATTCAACCTGATCGAGCGGTTTCCCCCACACCGTTTCGAGCGCGCGTTGCCCAGTTGGATCTTCGGCGAAGAGTTTGACATACTCCTTGTAAAACGCTTCCACCTTGCGTTGGCTCGCGAGGTGTTCAAAAATACTTCGCACCTGGGCGTAGTTCACGAGGACGATGTCTGGTCGAACGAAAGTGTCGTTGTCCATCGCGAACAATTCGGCAAAAGTCGGCGCAACCTTTCGATTGATCGCGTCCCACACAATGTTGTGGCGCTCATTCGCGCGGTAACGAACGCGACCCGAATCATCAATGTCATACGACTCGTAGAGTGCAGCGAGCCCTTCTTGCAACCAAACGGGGTGGCGCTGTCCGAGCCGATCCATGTGTCCCCAGTGCATCGCGTGGACGAACTCGTGTCGCAAACTCGCCCCAATATCCTGCGAGATAAGCGCTCTCTTGTTGTGGTCGTAGACGCCACCTTGACTCGGCTCGGTGGGATCGTCTGACATTTCGAGGTATTGCTTTGCATCCTCGCGTGTTGGAATCACAATCAGCACATAATCAGGTTGCGGAGACTCAAACAGCGCCTCGATGAGGTGATCCGCTTGCGCGCGCACGCTCGCCTTCATCTCACGGTCGCTTGTTTCGTCGAGGGATGAAATGATGTGCAGCCGTCGCACCTCATCTGATTCGTAGCGATAGCCCGATGCGCCGTGCCGCTCGCGCCATCTCGTCATCGCCTCGCTAGCGCGGTCGACTGAACTTCCTCCGTTTTGTGCCTCACCCGTTCGAGAAGTATTGCGCAGCGAATCACGGACGGCGAGGACCGATTCCCATGCTTCGTGGGTGCGAAGTCCATCGAGGTCGGCGTCCGATTGCATCAATCCCCATTGGTCGAAACCAGCGCGAAGTGCCTGCCGAAGCGAGTCCGATGCGGCGCGCTGATCTCCCAGTCTCGACTGCGCGCAAGCAAGGTTGTACAGCATCGCGTCATCGGACGGATGATCTTTGAGCCATGCGCGAGCCGAAGTCTGAATATCGTTCCAACGCCCTTCGCGCGCGAGTTGACCGATGCGCGCGAGTGCTTCCTTTTGTCCTGGAGGTTCGAGCAACGCACCATGAGAAATCAGCGAGCAACTCACGAACAATGAGGCGATGATCACTGCAATGCGCGTGTCCCAGTGGGCCATGTGTTCAGCCTAGCCGCGCCGCGCACTCCACTGAAGAATGGCATCAGGCCAAGCGAGAAGTTCTTGCTCAAAAACACGCGCCGCAAGCAGTTCTGGCGTATCGGTGGGGAGGACCGCACATCGCCGCTGCACGATGGTTGTGCCGTGGTCGTACTCAGCATCGACCTCATGCACCGTGCAGCCTGACTCAAGGTCTCCTGCATCGAGCACTGCGCTGTGAACGCGCATTCCATACATCCATCGCCCACCATGTTTTGGAAGGAGAGCCGGGTGGATATTGAGCGCCCGTCCGATCCATCCATCCACGCGAAAATGGCGCAAATAGCCGCAGAGGCAGACGAGTGTGACTCCGTGATCTCGAAGGACTTGGTCGAGCCGATCATCGAAGCCGATTCCTGCGGGAACGATCGCGACGATCAAACCGGCGGCGCGGCATCGCTCGACGGCGGGCACGGATTCACGAGTGGCGATCACGACCGAGACGCGGGCAGGCAGCGTGCCCTTGGCGCACAGTGCGGCGAGATGGAGCGCTGATCGACCTGATCCCGAAACCAACGCGCCAATCGAAATCATTTCATCCTTCAACGAGCGACCTTCCATGAGCGAGGGCGGTTGTTTTGATCGAGTGCCACCATCGTGACCACTCCTTCCGTGACGATCGCCCTGGTCACATCGATGTGGCACTCTGCCTCGACACGGACGCGGATCGACAGGCTCGTTCGTCCTTCACGCTCAGTCTTTGTGAACAGTGTGACGATGTCACCCGAACGAACGGGAGAGTGAAACTCCAACTTCTCGACCGCGCGCGTCGCCCATCGGCTTGGCGTGATGCGCTGCGCATGAGCGAAGGCCGCCTGATCGACGAGACTCATGATGTATCCGCCGAAAATCGTGCCCAAGTGGTTCGTGTCGCGTGGCATGGGGACGACGCGGAGGGTCATTTCAAATCCATCATTGGTGGGCATGGGCGGGATCTTCCCACTTCGTCGCGCATGGCGCAAATGGTGCCGTCTTCAACATCCGCGAGAGGTAGTGTCCTGTGGCACTCTGAGCGTGGTTGGCGATCTGCTCTGGCGTGCCTTCGGCGACGAGTGTGCCTCCGCGGTCGCCGCCCTCTGGTCCGAGGTCAATGATCCAATCAGCGCACTTGATGACGTCGAGGTTGTGTTCGATGACGACCAGTGTGTGTCCTGCACTCGCGAGTCGTTGAAAGACTTGAAGCAGACGATCGACATCGCAGAAGTGAAGTCCAGTCGTCGGTTCGTCGAGCACATAGAGAGTGTGTTTCGCCGCAGCGACACCGAGTTCGTTCGCGAGTTTGATGCGCTGCGCCTCGCCGCCGGACATGGTCGTACTCGCTTGACCGAGTTGCATGTATCCGAGTCCGACATCATTGAGCGCGGTGAGCATTCGATGTGCCTTCGGGTGAGCCTCGAAGAAAGCAACAGACTCTTCGATGGTCATCGCGAGGACATCCGCAATGGACTTTCCGCGGTACAGAATCTGAAGGGTCTCTGCGTTGTACCGAGTGCCGTGGCATGTGTCGCATGTGACGAACACATCGGGAAGAAAGTGCATCTCGATGCGGCGGACTCCTTGCCCTTGGCATTCTTCACATCGTCCTCCCTTGACGTTGAATGAGAATCGCCCAGGCTCGTAACCACGAATCTTGGATTCGGGGACGCGCGTGAAGACTCGGCGCACTTCATCGAAAACGCCAGTGTAGGTCGCTGGATTCGATCTCGGCGTGCGTCCGATGGGGGACTGATCGACTTCGATGACACGGTCGATCACATCCATCCCCGACACCGAATCATGATCGCCTGGAATGACTTTCGCCCCTTCGATGGCGCGTTGAAGTGAAGCAAGAAGAATCTCATTGACGAGTGTGCTCTTGCCGCTCCCTGAGACTCCTGTGACACAGATCATGCCGCCGAGCGGAAAGCGGACATCGATGTTCTTTAAATTGTTCGCCCGCGCGCCGCGAACGGTGATCGAGCGTTTGGAGTGATCGAGTGTTCGGCGATTCTTGGGAACATCGATGCGCTGCCGTCCAGAGAGGTACGCGGCAGTGGAACTTTCTTCCACATGAAGGATGTCGCTCAAGGTCCCTTGCGCAACGATGCGACCCCCGTGGCGGCCGGGTCCAGGACCAACATCGATGATGTGGTCAGCAGATCGGATGACTTCTTCGTCGTGCTCGACCACGAGAACAGAGTTGCCCAACTCGGTGAGATGTCGAAGGGTGGCGAGGAGCCGATCGTTGTCTCGCTGGTGCAACCCGATCGTCGGTTCATCAAGCACATAACAGACGCCTACGAGCCCAGATCCAACCTGCGTGGCGAGACGAATGCGCTGTGCTTCTCCACCCGACAGTGTTCCGCTCGATCGGTTGAGGGTGAGGTATTCAAGTCCGACGCTCTCGAGAAATCCCAACCGCGACTCGAGTTCCTTTCGAATGGGAAGGGCGATCGTGGTGGAGCTTGGACTGAGCCGCATTTCCCGAGAAAACAGCCTCGCATGGGTGATGTTCATCCGCGTCACATCAGCGATGTTGACCGAACCCGATGCCGTCTCGATTCGCACCGCGAGTGACTCGGGGCGCAATCGTGCTCCGTGACAGGACTCGCACACCACAGGGCGCAGATAGGCGCGCAGCCGTTCTCGGACAAGCATCGACTCGCTCTCGATCATCCGTCGACGAAGGTTGGGCATCACACCCTCGAACGAGATGCCGATTGTTTTCGCATCGGAATCGTCGGTTCCCTCCATCAACATCCGACGATGGTTCTTGCTGAGCTGTGAGAACTTTGTGGTTCGATCGATTTTTGTTGCAACCAAGAACTTGCGGAGGTATCGCCCATACCAACTGTTCATGCGCGGACCGTTCTTGCGCCACGGTTCGATGGCTCCATCTCCCACCCCCTTGGACTCGTCAGGCACGATCAGTTGGGGAACGAATCGGTCGGTCGAGCCGAGTCCGAGGCATGCGGAGCACGCCCCTTGAGGAGCGTTGAACGAAAAGATTCTCGGCTCAAGTTCGGCGAGTGCACATGATGGATGGTCAGGACACGCAAGCCGTTCGCTGTAACGCCGCTCAATCCATCCGTCACCGTTTTCAGTGAGGACGAGGAGGCTTCCCGAACCCGCCTTCAGCGCCGTCTCAACGCTCTCGGCAATACGCTGTCGAACCTCTTGGCTGATCTCAATGCGATCGACGACCGCGTCGATGTCGTGCTTCTCGTGTCGGCCCAGTTTGAGCGGGTTTTCCCCCGTTTCCTTGAGGGCGTCGCGAAGATCGATCATCGTCCCGTTGACGCGAGCGCGCATGAATCCTGCCTTGCGCATCGCCTCGAGGACATCGCGGTGATGTCCCTTTCTCCCCCGAATGATGGGCGCGCAGAGAACGACTCGCCGTCCATCGCAGTCGGTGAGGATGGTTTGTGTAATGAGCGTGGCGCTCGTGGCAGTAATAGTCTGACCGCAGACGGTGCCGTCCTCATCCCTGTGCCAACACGTTGGCGTGCCGCAGCGGGCGAAGAGGAGTCTCAAGTAGTCGTAAATCTCTGTGGTGGTCGCGACAGTCGACCGAGGTGTGTGTCCTCCAGATCGCTGCTCGATCGCGATGGTTGGAGGAAGCCCATCCACCGATTCGACTTGCGATTTCTGCATCTGGTCGAGGAATTGGCGTGCGTACGCAGAGAGGCTCTCCATGTACTTCCGTTGACCCTCTGCAAAGATGGTGTCGAAGGCGAGCGAACTCTTGCCCGATCCGCTCGGCCCAGTGAGCACCACGAGTTGATTGCGCGGGATCAATACATCGATGTTCTTGAGATTGTGCTCGCGCGCACCTCGAACTCGGATGCAGTCCGAGGAGTGGTCGGGTGTGGGGGGCATCGTGGGTGAGTTTAGGCTGAGAAATGTGCTGAAAAATGTCGTGTTTTTCTATCTCGGACGCAAAGCGGGGCTATCTTTTTTATCTCGTCACCTCGATTGGGACGAAACAGAAGTCTGAAAGGCGAGTTGTGCAGCCAAAGATGACACCCCCCATTCTTTCCACCATGAACACTGTGCTTCAACCACCGCCAGCTGCCACGTTGGTCAGTCCATTTGCGACTGATGTCGTGCCACGACTCACACGAGCCGAGTTGGCCGAGTGGGAGGAGCGCGGAGATTTCATCCGATTCTCGTGTACCGACGGCGACTGCGAAACAGAGTTTAGGGTCGACGTCCGTTCCGCTTCGAGCGATTGACCGAGCGTGCCTCGCGGTCATCGATCCGTTCGGTGAGGTCTCCCTCGGGAAGCACCTTGATTTTCTCAATTTCATCGCGCAGTCGCGCAGCACGTTCGAACTCAAGTCGATTCGCGCTCTCAATCATCTCGTCCGTCAGTTGGCGGATGAGTTCTTCGCGGTCGACCTGAATCCTCCGCTCGAGCGCCTTGGCAGGACCTCGTCCCACGGCGATCTCGCTCTCGATGCCGCTTCGCACCGCCTTTGAAATCGATGTCGGAGTCACGCCGTGCTCGGCGTTGTGCGCGATTTGCTTGGCGCGCCGGCGATCCACTTCATCGATCGCCTCTTGCATTTGCGGAGTGATCGCATCGGCGTAAAGCAAGGCTCGGCTCCTTGCATTGCGCGCTGCGCGTCCCATCGTCTGAATGAGTGCGGATCGACTGCGCAAGAATCCCTGTTTGTCGGCATCAAGGATGGCGACGAGGCCAACTTCAGGCAAGTCGAGACCTTCACGAAGCAAGTTGACTCCGATGAGTACATCAAAATCTCCCTCGCGAAGTGCTTTGAGAATCTCGAGTCGTTCTAAGGTCTCGATGTCGCTGTGAAGGTATCGCACGCGAATCTTGTGGAGCGCGAAGTAATCCGTGAGTTCTTCGCACAGTCGTTTTGTGATCGCCGACACGAGCGTTCGATCGCCGCGCGCTGCGACGGCGCGCACTTCTTCGAGGAGGTCGGCGATTTGTCCCGTTGCGGGGCGAACCGTGATCGGTGGATCCACGAGTCCGGTGGGTCGAAGGATTTGCTCAGCCACAACGCCTTGGCATTGTTCGAGTTCCCAGGGTCCAGGTGTCGCACTGACAAAGATGGCCTGAGGCACGATGTCGAGCCATTCGTCGAAAGTGAGTGGACGATTATCGAGCGCGCTCGGAAGTCGAAATCCATGCTCGACGAGGGTGAGTTTGCGTGCGCGGTCGCCGTGATACATCCCTCGAATCTGTGGCAGAGTCACATGGCTTTCATCCACGACGACGAGCCAGTCACTTGGATTGTGACCTGTTTTCGCTCGGAAATAGTCCATCAAACAAGCTGGTCGCGACCCCGCAGCACGGCCATCCATGTGGCGTGAGTAATTCTCAATGCCCTGACACATTCCTGTTTCGCGCAGCATTTCGAGGTCATAGCGGGTTCTGCCGATGAGCCTTTGCGATTCAAGCAATTTTCCTTCGGCGCGCAGTTGTCCGGATCGTTCGTTGAGTTCGTTTCTGATCCCCGCAAGTGCCGACTCCATCTTGTCGTCGGCCATCATGTGGTGAACGGCTGGAAAGATGAAGGATCGATCTGCCGTCGAGAGCACTTCGCCGCTGATGGGGTCGAAGAATTCGATTCGATCAATTTCGTCTCCGAAGAAATCGACCCGCACAGCGTGTCGCTCATACGCAGGCCAGATTTCAATGCTGTCACCGCGCACCCTGAAATCTCCGCGCACAGGGGCGACATCATTGCGCTTGTACTGCATCCCAGTCAGGGCGAGGAGCATCTCGCGGCGCACGAAACGGCGTCCGCGCTCCAGCATGAGGGCGCGATTGCTGTATTCCTCAGGAGATCCGAGCCCATAGATGCACGACACACTGGCGACGACGATGACATCATCGCGGGAGAGGATGTTGCTCGTCGCAGCGAGTCGAAGGCGATCGAGATCATCATTGCGCGAAGCGTCCTTCTCGATGTAGATGTCGCGCTGCGGGATGTACGCCTCGGGCTGAAAATAGTCGTAGTAACTGACGAAGTAACTCACCGCATTGTCTGGAAAAAGCTCGCGAAACTCCTCAAAGAGTTGCGCCGCAAGCGTTTTGTTGTGGCTCATCACGAGCGTGGGCTTGCCAGTGCGGGCGATCACATTCGCGATGGAAAAAGTCTTTCCTGTTCCAGTGGCTCCGAGCAATGTCTGCCATCGACGACCTTCTTGAAGTCCACGAGAAAGTTCGTCGATCGCCCGAGGCTGATCTCCCATCGGCGAGAACGGACTCACGAGGCGAAAGGAAGCGGTCATTCTCCCCTCATTCCCGAGAGCAACACCCGTGTTGGCACGCGCGAGATGCGACAAGCGGCAGGGATGGTGATGGCGAGGGCGAGACTCAAGAGCACTGCGCCACTCAATGCAATCGAGTTCCAAGGGATCAGAATCTCGAGGTCGAGTCCGGCGAGTTCTCTGTACAAGCGTGTGCCCATCCACGCGAGGTGCATGCCCAGCATGGTGCCAGCGAGCAGGGCAGTGGTCACGATCATGATTGATTCGCCGATCAGAAGTCGAATCACGATGGATCCCGTTGCACCCACCGCGCGAAGGACTCCCCACTCGACCGAACGCGCTGCAATGGCCGCGGCGATCACGGAAGCCATGCCGAGTGTGGCGAGCAAGAGTCCGCCGATTCCAATCGAGGTGAACAACCCGACAATGGTCTCGCCGATGTCAAGGATGTAGCCGCGGAGTTGTCGTCCACTCGTGAAGAGCGCGCCTGGTGCAGTGGCTTGGATTTGCTCTCCAAGCACGCGCTCGTCTGCGGTGGAAAGGTGATCGGGGAGTCCAACCTGCATGATGTATGCCTCGCGACTGCCGAAGGTCCGCGCCACCTCTTCAAAGTCGAGAAAGACGCAACTCAAGGCGTGCTCGGCGTAGATCGAGCGGATGCCAAAGAACTGAGTGGCCACATCGAGTCCTGCTGCGGCGACGACTCCGACAATGCGATAAGACTTCGATCGCCCATCTGGTCCGAGTTCGACTGAATCACCCACATCGAGCCCGCGCGAAAAGAGAAACTCGCTCGCGACCAAGATTCCTTCTCCAGATTCGAGCGCTGGAATCGCATCCTCGGGAGTCCCTCGTAACCAATCGATGTGAGTGAGTTCGAAAAAGGGTCGAGGTTGAAATCCAATCGCCACCACATTCGGGGGAGAAATGCCGTCGAGACCGAGAATCTGATTTCCCTTCGTTCCGTCTGCGCGAGAGTATCCCTGCACGCGAAGGGGAAGGTATCCCACTGAAACAGAGTTTTCCATCGGACCGATCGCGCGGATTCTTGCTTGCTCAGCGGATGAGAGTCCCGTCGTCTTGAAGACGAATGCATCGGCGAATCGCACTCGCTCCGTGAAATTGCTCAGAATCGCTCGACCATTCGACTGCGTTCCCACGAGCACAGAAACGCCGACCATCATGGCGCCGGCGGTGAGTCCGAATCGATACGGCGATGCAAAGAGTGATCCGATAAGGAGTCCACGCGGAAGTGAAAGTGCGCGTTCAAGGGCGCGACCGAGGAGCGGCGTGAGGGCGATGAGCAGTGGCACGCTTCCCAAGAACCATCCAATGTGAAGAAGGGGCAGTCCGCACAAGATGTATCCCCAGAATCGTGGTTGACCATCGGGAAGGGTCAAGAGTGCGAGTTGAATGGCAAAACAGGCGAGTGCGGCGATCGTGAATCCCATGATGCCGCGTCGCGTGGGCGGACTTGCACGGACGCGCATCGCTTCAAGCGGAGAAACAAGTGAAGCGCGAAGGGCAGGGTATGCCGCGCCGAGAACTCCTGCGACGATGCCTCCTGTTGCAGCAAGAGCAGGCGACCACCACGGCGCGCTCCATCCCAGCGGCAACCATGATTCGAAGTGATTCGCAACGAGCCAGCTGAGAGCGAGTCCAATGGGAACCCCGACCGCCGCTCCGACCACACCGACGATGGCACCGACCATCAGTTGTCCCGCAAAGATTTGGGATCGCGACGCGCCGATCGACCTCAGAATGGCGAGTTCGCGCGTTTGCTCCCCGATCGCACTCGTGAGTCCAGTGGCGACGATGAATGCGCAGCAGAGAAACCCGATCATCGAAAACAGCGACAAGGCAAGCGCCATCGCTCGCCGCGGTCGATCCATTCCTGAAAGTGCTGCTTCTGCAGCCTCGAACTGATACACAGCATCGATTGCGTTTCGATGCTGCGAGATCCATTCATCCACACTTGTCCCCTCACCGAGGGTAATCAGAATCTGAGTGAACCCGTTGCTGAGGTCAGTCGCTTGGGCCAGTGTGGTCCGCGACATTCGAGCGATGGGACGCTGCAATGCACCAAGAGTGGGGCGATCGTAAACACCGCACACTGTCAGTGTCATGGGATCGCCGAATCGCTCGACGATGAGCGTTGCACCGGTGTGCACATTGAGCAATTCAGCCGCCATCGGATCGAGAAGTACCTCTCCGTCCGCGTGCGGAATGGTTCCTTCCAGGAGATCGAATCGTTTGGCATCGTCCACCGCATCGAGTTGCCAGCCCACCGCTTGGACGGTGACGCGAGCAGCGACCACGGCGTCATTCGCAACAACGGGGGTCAGCAACAAAGATCCATAGATGATTCCATTCGTGGCGACGACCCCTGGAAGTGCACGCACGAGTGGTTCCAATTCGAGAGGAATATCTTCGCCTGCCGAATGAACAAGTCGAGCCTGCGCACTTCCGACGAGTCGGTCGAGACGGTGCGCAATGTTCTCTTGCAGGGTGGACATCGCGCTCGACAGCGTCGCGGTCAATGCACACGCGAGTGCGATCGCGATCGTCAGCAACGCCATCCGCCGAGCCCTACCGGCCAAGCTCTGACGCGCGAAGAGCAAACTCGTTCGGAGTAAGTCCATGTGATGCAAAGGATCCCGCAACAATGCCGTCGCGAAGGACGGTCGTGGTTTGGCAATGCGACGCAGCGAGTGGTTCGTGCGTCACCATCAGTACAAGTAATTCACGCACGCGTGCAATGTCTTCAAGCAACGCCCACAATCGTTCACTACTCATCGAGTCGAGATTGCCAGTCGGTTCGTCGGCCAAGATGAGTGGTGGATCAAAAAGCAGTGCGCGCGCAATCGCCACACGCTGTTGTTCTCCTCCAGAGAGTGCTTCAGGACGATGATCGGCGCGACTCGCAACGCCGAGTTCTCGAAGGAGCGACATGGCGCGCTCGTGCACTTCACCGTCGGGCTTCCCATCAAGCACCCCAGGCAGTTTGACATTGTCGAGCGCAGTGAGCGTTGGAAGGAGATTGAAGTGTTGGAAAACGATGCCCAGTTTTCTGCGCCGATACATCGTGAGATCGTTTTCACAAAGCGAATCGATCCGCGATCCCGCGACAGTAATCGTCCCAGAGTCGGGTCGATCGAGCCCTGCGATCAGATGAAGAAGCGTGCTCTTGCCACTTCCAGATGCACCCATGATGGCGTGAAACCCACAGCTCGGAACGGAAAGCGTTGCCCCTCGCAGTGCCGCAATCGTGTGGTCACCATGCGGATAATGTTTCTGCACATCGACGACTTCGACGCCGTGACCGACCAACTGATTGGTGTTAGGAGACTGGATGCCGACCATCGTAGGTTGCCTGATCCATCAAACCAGACAGCGGACTTGCATCGGCGACGGAGAGCTTCACGAGCCATCCCTTCCCCATCGGATCAGAATTGATGAGCGATGGATCTGCCGCGACAGCGGTGTTGACCTCTTTCACCGTTCCTGAGACGGCCGAGTACACATCGCTCGTCGTCTTCACCGATTCCACTTCGCCCAGCGATGAACCAGCCGCGATGACCGTGCCAGCGGACTTCATTTCGACGAAGGTCACATCGGTCAGTTCATTCGCTGCGTATTGGGTGATTCCAACGGTCACGGTATCGCCTTCTCGACGGAACCATTCGTGAGAGTCTGTGAATCGATTGTTGGATGATTGGGTCAAGGTTGGAGTGCTCCTGTGTTCGAGGGGGGTGGATCCTAGCGAGGAGTGCGAGCTCTGGTGCTATTCTCGTCCCATGCCCCAGGTGTCACAACTCTTGCCCTCCGTGTCGGCCGCGACATTGGTCGGAGTCACTCCTCCTCGATCTCGGAAACCGCTCGAGTTGCTCGATGTCCCTGGCTATGCCGCCGAATTTTTGGATCTTCGGGGGATCAATATCCCTGCGCCTCTTCTTCGCGGAATGAGCGAGAATCAACTCCTCGCGTTGGCGCATCGTGCTGATCAAGCGGGTTGTCCGTGCTTGGTGGTCGTGGATGGTGAGCCGCTCGACTTCACTTCCGAAACACTCGAAGCAAGCATTGACCGCGTCACTCGGTTGGCTCGCGTGGCGAAACTGCTTGGATGCGCACACATTGGGATTCGCGCCACCTGCGGCGAGGGCGATGCGGCATTCTCCGAGACGGCGCGTGGTATTCGTGCCGCGCTGGAGTCCATCCACCGAGTTGAAGTCATGATGCTTCTTCGTCCCGGTGGCTCAGGCATTTGTGATGTGGAACGCTTCACCAGTCTCATTCAGAAAATTGGCGGGTTTCGTATCGGCGCTCTTCCAACGATGGACCATGTGCGAACTCTTCCCGATCCAACCGCCGCGCTGCGCCGCATGACGCCCTATTCGGGGTGCATTGAGTTGCCGCTTCCAAGAATCAAGACGAAACTCGATTCCGAATTCGTGCAGTCCATGATCACCACCGTGCAATCGGTCGGATATCAGAACTCCATTTGTTTTGAATGCGATGACCCCAAACTCGCGTTGCGACTGCTCGAGGGAGCACGAGCACTCCTCAAGGCCTTGATGGAATCCGATGGGAAGGACCAACCGGATGAATCAGCCGTCGAGGAGGTCGTGTGATCGGAAGGTGCATCGTCACGCTCGATGGTCCATCGGGAAGCGGTAAGAGCACCGTTGCACGCCGCCTTGCCATCGAAATGGGATTCGCATTTCTTGACACAGGCGCGATGTATCGAGCGGCGGCAGTCGCCGTGCTTCGAGAAGGTGTTGACCCAACTGATCAGGCAGGATGTGCGCGCGTTTTGGCATCTCATCTCATCGAACTCGATGCCTCCGAGTTTCCGCCGCGCATTCTGTTAGACGGTGAAGATGTGGGTGAGCGCATTCGCCTTCCCGACGCGACCGCTGCGTCGAGTCCAGTCTCTGCCGCGCCTGGAGTCCGCGTCCTTCTGGTGAAGGCACAGCGCCGATTCGCGGACCACTTTCCAAGGCTCGTGACCGAGGGACGCGATCAAGGATCAGTGGTTTTCCCCGATGCTGATCTCAAGATTTATCTCGACGCGCGCGCCGAAGTGCGCGCGTCAAGACGCGGAGTAGAAATGCGCGCGAAAGGGATGTCGGTCACGGATCAAGAGGTTCTTTCTGCGATCGAAGAACGAGACACGCGCGATCGCTCCCGCGCCACGAGCCCGCTTGTTCGCCCCGACGGATCATTTTTGGTCGATTCGTCTGATCTCAGCATTGAACAAGTGGTTTCCATCATTCATGGGATCGCCCTCGGGACCCAGACGGTTGCCGAATGAGTTTCCTTCGAGAGTTTGCTGCGCGCGCCCCAGGCCGTCCGATTGGAACGATGCTCTGGTTTGAATTCGCTCAAACAGCGTGCGGATTCATGGGGGCATTCCTCTTCGGATTGCGTGTTCGAGGAAAGTCGAATATCCCCGCCACTGGTCCGATCATCTTTGTCGGAAATCACCAGTCGTATCTCGACCCCATTTTCGATGCGATCGCCACGAGTGCTCGCCCTCCTCGACCGATGGCACGTGCATCTCTCTTCCGATTTCCTCCACTGGGTTGGCTCCTTCGATCGCTCGGAATCGTGCCCGTTCGTATGGACGGAGGTGCCATGACCGCCCTTCGAACCGCCATCGACGAACTCGCTGCAGGTCGCACCGTGTTGCTCTTTCCAGAAGGGACTCGTTCTTCGGACGGTGAAGTCGCGCCATTTCGTGCTGGATTGAGTTTGCTCGTTCGCCGAAGTGATGCCGTGATTATTCCCATCGCGATTGACGGAGCATTTCAGATGTGGCCGCGGCAAAAATCCTCACCACGATTGGGTGGACCAGTCTGGATCATCGTCGGAGAACCCATTTCATCCGCACTTTCGAAGGAATGGTTTGCTGAGGATCCCGACGCTGCCCTGGAGCGAATTCGCACCAAGGTCTGCGAGCTTCACAGCGCCTGTCGCGCGCGCGTGTTAAGCACCAAGGACGATCATTGATGACCCAACGCGATGAAGCCATCTCCCCGCGTGATGCCGCAACCAAGATCGCTGGGATACTGTCGAATGCCGGTTTCACAGCCTATTTCGCGGGGGGATGTGTGCGTGATCGGATACTCAATCTCGAACCAGGCGACTACGACATCGCCACCAATGCTCATCCTGACGAAGTTGCAAAACTGTTTCGAGGTTCGCGCGGTGTCGGCACCAATTTCGGAGTCATGCTCGTGCGAATGGGTGGTCACACGATCGAAGTCGCCACATTTCGGAGTGATGGTCCCTATCAAGATGGACGACGACCTGAGTCAGTCACGTTTTCAACGGACCAGCTCGACGCACACCGACGCGACTTCACCATCAATGGAATCTTCGAGGATCCAGCAACAGGCAAGATCATTGATTATGTCGAGGGAAAGCGAGACATCGCGAGTGGAGTCGTCCGCGCCATTGGATCAGCCTCAGAGCGAATCGCGGAAGATCGACTCCGCACACTTCGTGCCGTTCGGTTTGCCGCCCGACTCAATTTCTCGATTGATCCTGCGACCGAACAAGCGATTCGCGATGCTGCGCCTGGACTCAACGCAGTCAGCCGTGAGCGCATCGGGAATGAGGTGCGCCACATGCTCTCGCATCCCAGCCGCACAAGAGCGTGCGCACTTTTGCAAACAACCCACCTCGATGGTTCAACCCTGATCGAGGAGAGCATCGATGCCGAACTCTCAACACTCCAGGCTCTTGATCCATCAGCCGACTGGGTGACTGCACTTGTGGCGTGGAGGTTGGATCGATCTCGAGCAACCCCATCCCTCCGCGGAGATGCACGCGCCGCCCTGATGCTCAGCAACGACGAGCACGCTGCTCTTGTCTCCATCGAATTGGCGATCACCCAACTTCCGACTTGGACAACGCTCCCGCTCGCCGCGCAAATTCGCGCCGCGGCTCGACCCGGGTTCACCGAAGCGCTTGCCGTGGCGCTCGCTCGAAACCCCACTGCGCGTTGCCAACTCGATCACTATCGGTCACTCTGCGCCCGCCCTGGAGGGATTTTTCCCGCACCCTTCATCACAGGACAAGACCTCATCGATCGGAAGATGAACCCAGGGCCCTCCTTCAAAAAGTGGCTTGATCGAGCCTACGACGCGCAGTTGACAGGACCGATGACCACCCGCGACGAGGCGGTCATGTGGCTTGAATCCGCCCTCAGCCACCCCGATGGCAACTAAAACATTCTGGAAGTCACCGCGAGAAGGCGCAGTCGGGTTACGATTCACCACACCCCACGGATTGAGGATTCCTACCCATGCTCACTCATTCACTCATCGCCGTCTCCGCCGTGCTCTTTTGCATGAGCGCTGTCCCTAGCGAAGTCGTCAATCCGAAGGTGTATGTCATTCCGCTCACAGGGCAGCTTGGAACGGACATTCATCCGATGGCACTCAACCAAGTGATCGCTGATGTCAAGGAGAAGAAGCCCGACCTCGTGATCTTCCGACTGAATTCAGCGGATATCGACACGAACGACTACTTGCAGAATGATGACCGAAGCGAGGTCAGCATGTTTGACGACGACCAAGCGCGTCGCATGATCAAGTCACTCAAAGAGGAACTGCGCGAATTCAAGCAAGTCATGTGGGTGCAAGACTGCGTCGGTTTCAGTTTTATCTTCGCGTTCGGATGGCCCGACATGTACATGAGTCGACACGGTCGGCTGTGGGGCCCAACCTACGCCCAAATCGCTGCAAGGCAGCAGCATCCCGATCAAGAAGTGCAACGCAAGTTTCGCGAAGCGATGAACGCCATTACCGGTGGATTTCTCCAAGCAGGTGGATACGACGGGTTCATGGCTCAGTGTATGTTGCGCCCCGAGAAAATCTGTAGTGTGGACTTCGTCGGTCGCGACGGACTACGTTGGAGGCAAGACTCAAAGGGGACTTACATTCTCGATGAAAACGAGAAGGATCTCCTTCGATTCAGCGCTGACACCGCCGACGAGATCGGCCTTGCCGATGGACTCGTTGATGCCGAAGATGATGCTGGGCTCGCTGATCTCATGTACATCATGGGATACCGCGAGTTCACTCCCGATGACGCCGGCATCAAGATCATTGATGGGTATGTCGAAGATTGGCGGGCTGCCTTCGAGAAGGCAAAGGGGTACTTGACTGATGCAAAAACTCCAGATTCAACTGATCCTCTGAAAGAACTGAATCGTCAGCGTGGTCTCTACGACAAGGTGCTCAAGATTATTCAACGCTATGAAGCGGCGCAGCGTCGACTCGGTGTCACCAAACCACAGTTGAAGGCGCGCATCGGAGAAATCGACGAGAAACGGAAGCAGCTCCAGAACTCCAAGAAAAAAGGCGGCAACGCACCTGGCGGAAGTGGTGGAGGTAGGGGATTCGGCGGAGGTCTGTCGGGCTGATTCGTTTTTGGCGAAGCGTGCATCTTCCAACCATTGCACTTGTCGGTACACACCATGAAGATTTTTATTCGTTTGCTCCTTACACTCGCGATGACGGCATCGATTGAGATTGTTTTTTCATCCGCGGCGTTGGCTGCCTCAATGCAGGACTCCACGACCCTTCGCCTTCCAAGCGGTACGAATTGGGTTGGAAAAGTAGGAGATCGAGTCGAGATCAAGGCTCGCTCTGGATCAGCAGTCTCCACGATTGTTGGTGTTGTGACGCGGCTCACTTCGTCCATGATTGAAGTGTCTGTCGCTGAAGCATCTGGATCGACATCGCGAAAGAGTGTCCTCGTCAAGGCAATCCTGCGAATCTCGACGGTCGAAGCCGCCGTGGTCGCCGCCGCAACGACGACTGCTCCCACAGACGCAGGTGCAGCATCCGCCGCGGCCACATCCGCCACACCCAGCACTTCCACGACGACGGCAGGCGAAGGGGCGAAGAAAGAAGTCTTTATTCTGCCAATGGACGGGACCGTGGGTATCGGATTGCGACACGACGAGATCGACGAGATCGCCAAGATTGCAGACACCTTTGGGCCTGGACAGATCATCGTCCTTAAAATCAATTCGAACGGTGGATTGGTGGTTGAAGGCGATGACATCCATGATTCGTTGAAGGAAATCAAGAAGCATCATCGGGTTGTGGCGTGGATCGAGAAGGCAATCTCCGGTGCGGCTTTCACTGCACTTCATGCGGACGAGGTGTACTTCATGAGCCATGGTTCGTTAGGCTCGATCACGATGTTCGGCGGAGATAAGTCGGCGACAGGACGCGAACTTGAGGCATGGCTCGTCAAGGTCGGGGAGGGCGGAGAGATTGGCGGGCGCTGGGGGCACATCATCAAGTGCATGGTGTATTCGCCACTCCTCCTTTCGTACGACAAGGATCCAGTGACAGGGAAAGTGACCTGGTACGACACTCTCGAGGGCGAGTTCCAGATGTCGAACGAGAAGGAAAACCTGGACTTCAATGCACAGAATGGACTCCATTCTCGTTTCTCGGATGGCACGGCGGAGACCGTTGAGGATCTCATGAAGATGATGAACCTTGATGGGCGATTTGTGGTCAATCTCGATGGACAAAAGATCTACGAAAAGTGGCAAAAACTGTTGAAGGATGCGGACGAAGAAATCCCGCTTCTCAAGTCAGAACTCAACTACAAGGGCACAGGCTCTGGCGATCCGATGAAGATTTTGCAGTCTCGTCTCGCGATTGTGAACAAGCTCATTCAGTGGAGCAAGCGTTTGGGTGAACGCGTTGCGGGCGTTGAGCATCAACTCAGCGTCAAGCAACTGGAGCAGGCGAAAGAGCAGTTGCAGCGCGAACTCAAGAATGCTCGTCAGCAGGGGAATACATGAGCGTTGAGATCCACTCGGAAGAGTCCAGTCGCTGAGCTCAACATTGGGGGATCTTTCTCTTTGTCTATTCGGGGATCGGGTTGTGTTTCGCTTGTCTTTCGAACGGCTTAACCTTGATGTCGTCGCAGTTCGCGAAAATGTTGGGCATGCCAAACTTGCCTGCGATCCACTCCTCGTTGCGCGAATGGTCACCAAGAGGCGGATTGAAATTGAATCCTGGGACGCGGCCTGATCAGCCGACTTCGCGCCGCTGAAAGAGGGCGATGGCGATGGCAACGAACGCGGCGACCATGCAGCAGGCGTAGACCGATGCCGTCCAGAAATACGCT
Organism: Planctomycetota bacterium; assembly: GCA_027622195.1. Taxonomy (GTDB): domain Bacteria; phylum Planctomycetota; class Phycisphaerae; order Phycisphaerales; family SM1A02; genus SXOD01. The sequence continues at coordinate 13,515 of JAQBZO010000012.1, read as the reverse complement.
GCGGGAACGCCCACCCCCTGATTGATCGCGTCGGTCACAAAAAACATCTGAAAATCAGGCACCACGCTCCACGCTGTCCGGGCGAATGCGTAGGCGGTCGGTGTGACGGATTCGCTCGCTGCGCTGACGAGGGGTGCCGTTGCATCGGTCGACGCTGTCATGGATTCATAGAGCAAAACGGTGCGACCGAAAATCCAATCCGAAAGCAGACCGAGAATGAGCGCCCCCATCGTGATTGAGAGCGTCATGACTTGACCCAGTCGCGTACTCGCAGCAACGGCGATCGCGCAAAGCACCACAATCGCTTCCACAATGAGCGCGATCGCTTTCCACTGCTCTGGTTCGAAGGCCATGCTCATGGTCTGAGCCTCCAACTTGGCGTTGAAGAGCATCGAGAGCAGATACGCCACCAACAGGATTGGCACGCCAAACACGAGAAAGCACGCCGCAAAACTTTGATTGTGGAAGTAGTTCATCCACACGGCTGATGCCGCCGACACGATGAGACCAATGGCACCGAAGAGCACCACAGAAAGGTGGATTGGCGTTGCGGCTGTTTCAAGGACCCCATGCTGCTCGACGATGGCGTAGAGCAAGGCAAGGAACGAGAGCGAGACGATCAAACTTCCAGCGACTCCAGCGAAACGACCAATCACGAACACCGACCGCGAAACGGGCTTGGACACGATCGTCAGGAGCGTCTTATTCTCGATTTCTCGACTGATCGCACTCGTGGCGAGGAACGCCGCCAAGATTGCTCCGGCGAGGAAAAGGGTTGAGAGTCCGATGTCCACGAACATGTGGTTGTCATCCGACATGGTGTACGCCGAGAATGGATTGCTCAGCACGACGAACAGTCCCGCAACGAGCACCACGGCGAGCGCGACGGGTTGACGGAGGCACTCCGTCAGCGTGGACCGAGCGATCGCAAAAAATTGTTCAAGGGCGGCGAACATAGGATCGAAAGTCTACGCAAAGAGGGTCGGTCGAGTCCAAACACTTGATGCCAGACGAGCGTACTATCCCTTTCGTTGGACCCGCTGGGATGTGGGCATTTCTTTGGCGTCACAATATTGACTATGCGAACAGATCATCTCGCCTATCAGCAGGCCTCTCGCGTCTCTTTTTTCGGTCTCCTTCTCCAGATTGGATTGGGATTGGCCGCGCTGTTGTATGGACGAACAGCAGGGGACACCGCACTGGTCGTCGGGGCACAATGGATCTTGCTCGGCGCGATTCCGTGGATGGCTCTCATCCTGACCTATCAGCAGCACACGGCCGAGCGAATCGAATCGCTCGAACTTGAATCGGGCGCAGCGGATGGACAGTCCACTGACCTTGGCGCGCGCGTCGCAGCCAACCGACTGCGATGGATACATGGATGGTTTGTCCCCGCCGTGAGCGTGCTCTTTGCCGTCACACTCTTTTGGATGGCGTGGAGACTCTTCGAGTGGTTTGGTGAACAGAGCAATCTCCAGTCCTCGACTGATGGATTCCAGATCAATTCAAGCGCAGGATGGGAACTCGCCGTCACCGCGGGCGGAGCGTTGGTCTCCTTTATTTTCTCGCGCTTCATCGCGGGCATGGCGAAGCAAGCCGCGTGGCAGAATCTGCGTGGCGGCGCTGGAATCATGGTCGGTAATGCGTTGGTCCTTCTGGCGATCGGCGTCGGCAATGTGTTCCATCTCTTTCAGACCCCTGGGGTGCTGGAAGGAGTCACCAAGGGCATTGGCGTCTTCATGGTTTTGGTTGGTGCAGAAACACTCCTCAACCTTGCACTGAATGTGTACCGACCCCGGCGCGCGCATGAGACTCCACGGCCCGCATTCGACTCGAAGATCCTTGGACTGCTTGCGACGCCAGACTCGCTCGTTCGAAGCATCAACGAGGCAGTCAATTACCAGTTTGGTTTCGACATCACCAGTTCGTGGGGATATCAACTTCTGCTCAGAAGCGTCGCGTGGCTCGGCGCAGTGGGAGTGGGAATGCTCATCTTGATGTCGTGCATCGTCGTGGTGGGACCAGGAGAGCAAGCGGTTCGACAGCGCGGATCTCAGTCGGTGGGCGCGGTGGCTCAAGGCGAGTTGCTCTTCAAGTTGCCTTGGCCACTCGAGACCGTTGAGATTTGGCCAGTGAATCGCATCCATTCCATCGATCTGGGTCCCAAGACGAAGGCCGGTGGAGATGTGCAACTCTGGTCCGACGATGACAGCGGAGTCGATCAAGATCGAAGTCCATTCTTGGTGGCGGCGAGCGTTGTGGTTGGGCAAGGATCTGGCTCGGCCGACGCGAGCGCTGAGGGTTTCAGCCTGGTGGATGCGGACATCAAGCTCGAGTGGAGAGTGAAACAGGATGGCCTCCTCGCGTTCCTCTCGTTTTGCAACGATGTGAGGAGTCGTCGCTCTTCCCTTGATATGCGTGAGCGCGCCCTTCGCGCACTGGCTCTTCGCGAGACCACGCAGTTTCTTTCGACCCAGCGTTTAGACGCGGTCCTTTCTCCGCAGGGAGATTCGATCGTTCGTACCCTGCGCGATCGCATTCAAGCCTCATTCGATGCATCGAAGACTGGCGTGGAAGTGGTGAGTGTGCTCATTCCGAAAATGCGCCCGCCCAATGGCGCGATGAATATGTTCGAGGAACTCTCGATCGATTCACAGAATGCTCGGAAGATGAAGGAAGAGGCAGCGCGAACCGCGAGTGTTTCGATGTCGGTGATCATTGGATCAGAAGAGCAAGCGGGAATTGCGATCGCCGCCATTGAACTCTTGCGAAAGACAGAGGAAGAGTTCGGCATCGCAAGCCCCGAGGCGATGAAGCAACGATCCGCGATCGAGACGATTCTTCTCCAACATCCTGCGCAAGCGGCAAGCGTGATTGCAAGAGCGCGCGCCCGAGGGTGGGAGTTGCTGATGGACGCACGCGCGAACGCAGCCGAGGTGGCTGGTCAATCAGCTGCGTGGGCAGCGGCGCCTGCGCTCTATCGCGAGCGGCGTGTGATGGAGGTTTTGGCGCGCCAACTCGCGGGTGTTCGCGTCAAGTATCTGATCGGAACGAAACCAGAGAACACATCCATTGATGTCGATATGCAACAGCCCGAGTCAGGGCTCAATCTCGGTGATTACCTCTCGAAGGACGGAGAAAAATCGGGTGGCTAACGCCCCTCAAGGACACTGTCATGCGTAAACGTTTTCCAGTCATCATGGGTCTCGTCATCATCGTGATCCTCATCCTCTTCAACACCACGTACACCGTGAGTGAGCACGAGATTGCAATCGTGACACGCCTCGGTCGCCCTGCGGGCATTGAGCGAGCGCCCGGACTCCACTTCAAGGCGCCGTTCTTTATCGATCAAGTCACCAAGCTGGATACTCGATTGCAGTTTATTGAGAGTCCGCTCGAAACTGTGCTCACGAAGGATGGACAACAGATCGTCGCTCAAGCATTCCTGTTGTGGCGTATCGATCCCAACTCTGAATTGGCGCTCGACTTCTTCAATAGTTACGGAGCACTCGACGGCGCTACCAAAGAACTGGAAACGCGACTGCAAGGCACTCTTCGACTTCTTGGCGGATTCGAGTTCAATCAACTCATTGGATCCTCGAGCAAAATTGCCGATGCAGAAAAAGTGATTCTCGCAGACTTGCAAGCGACGAGCAGTACGGGAATCGAGGCGGTCAGCGTGGGGTTATCCCAACTGGTGTTGCCTCCGAAAACGACCGTGGCCGTCCTTCGCCGCATGAGTGCTGTTCAGGAAACACTGGGAAACCTCGAGGAATCGAAGGGTGCCTCGGCGGCCGATGCCATCGAGAGTCTCGCCGCCACGCAGGCCGACACGATTCGAGCATTCACGAATCAGTGGGCGACTCAGATCGAAGCTGAGGGGAACGAGCGCGCAGCGGTGTACTACGAACAGATGCGCCAAGAAGCAGACCTCGCGATTTTCCTGACATGGCTCGACACCTTGAAGGCATCGCTCTCTGGAAGCACCACCTTTGTGGGCGACATGAGCCGCGCTCCATTTCATCTGCTTGATGAAAATGCAACACTCGATGCGAAGGGGATCCCGCAGCCGTCGTCGGCAACGCCTGGAGTTTCCAAGTGACCTCATCGTCTGACCCTCAACACGAAGGTAACGAGGTTGAATCGTCCGATCATCCTCGGCGGCGAGCCTCCGCACGATTGGAAGTCACTGCCACGGTGACCGACCGCGCCACCATGCGCGCCGCAATGGATCCCGCGAATCAGAGCCTCGGCGAAGCGTTGCTTCTTTCTTATCGCATCTTGCAACTCGCCATCCTCGGGTTGGTGTTTGCGTTTCTTTTCAGCGGATTTCAAACGGTCCAAGAGGGATACACAGGCGTGCGCACCATTTTTGGAGCCACGGCCGGTGACCCAGGCGAAGAGAGCATTACTCCAGGACTGCATCCATTTTGGCCCTATCCCATCGGTGAAATCACCGTCTTTCCGCAACGTCAATCGGTTGATCTGAAGCAAGCGTTCTGGGTTGAGTTGCGTTCGATTGAGATCACGCTCGAGCAAGCGACTGAAAACGCAGATCTCGCACAGCCGATTCGACCATCCAGGACATTCGGTTCGCTCATTACGGCGGACGGTGACATCGCTCATCTGCAATTGACGGCGGAGTTCGTGATTGAAGACCCAGTGCTCTTCCTTGAGCGTTTTGCTCCAGCCGATGCGGACCGTGTTGTCAAAGCCGCACTCAAAACCGCTGCTGTGCAGACTGCGGCACAGTCAACGCTCGCGGAATTGGTTGAACAGCGTAATCCTCCCTCCGCAGCGATCCAATCGAAGGCGCAAGCATTCCTTGATGGACTCTCCTCGGGAATCAAGTTCACTTCCGTTCAAGTGCCTGAGCGAATTGCTCCACTCGCCATTCGCAATACATTCCGTCGTGTGCAGACGGCACGAGAAGATGCCAAGACTGCCGTCGAGAAGGCACGTCAAAAGGCATCGAGCATGCTCGTCGACGCTGCGGGACCTGGGTACGCCGACTTGCTCGTGCTGATTCGACAGTATGAAATTGCCTTGATGGAGAAGAACGACGCTGTTGCAAGTGAGGTACTCGTTGCGATCGCCAATCGACTTCAAGGAGCGGATATCGGCGGCGATGCTGCGAAGTCCATTCAGCGAGCACGCGCTGCACAGGCATCGCTCGAAGCAGCGCTTGGACGAGATGCCCGTCGACTCGCAAGCCTTTCAGCGAGTTTTCACGAGAATCCAAAGCAACTGGTTCGGCAGTTGTGGCTTCAAGCGCTCACCGAAGTGCTTTCAGGCAACGAGGCTGAAGTGTTTTCGATTCCAGCCGATACGGGTCTCACTGCGCTGCACATCACGAGTTCGCAAGATGTGATGCAGACACGCCGCACCGCTGAACTCGATCGCAAAAAGCGCATGGCCGAGATGATCGGAATGGATGCTGCACGACGGTTCCAACTTGGTGGCAGTCTGATCACGATCGATGGTCCTGGTCGACGGCTCGATAGCACCGGTCAGAAGGGTTTTGGCAAGGAGTAGTCATGGTTCAGCACACTCGCGCCGCTGAAGAGAGTTCTGTCGTCGATGCCGCAGGGCTCGTGAAAGTGTTTTCTGATTTCTGGATGCGCTCGAAGGCACGCGCCGTCGACGGCATCGACTTTCAGATTCATCGACATGAACTCTTCGGGCTGCTTGGTCCCAACGGATCAGGCAAGAGCACCACCATCAAATTGATCCTCGGACTCTTGCGTAAGTCGCAAGGAAGACTGCTCGTCTTCGGGAAGGATCCAGGCGATGTTGCCGTCAAGCGACGCATCGGATACCTGCCCGAAGAGAGTTACATGTATCGATTCCTCTCGGCAAGAGAGACCCTTGACTACTACGGCAAACTCTTTGGACTCGATCGCCGCGTGCGTTATCGTCGCATCGATGAACTTCTCGCGATGGTTGGGCTCGACAAAGTGGGTCCACGGCAAGTCGGTGAGTATTCCAAGGGGATGGCGCGACGACTTGGACTTGCGCAGGCACTCATCAACGATCCCGACTTTCTGATTCTCGATGAACCGACGAGTGGATTGGATCCGATCGGTACTCGTCAAGTCAAGGATTTGCTTCTTGAATTGAAGCGGCGCGGAAAGACCATCCTGCTGTCGAGCCATCTTCTCGCTGATGTTGAAGATGTATGCGATCGCATGGTGATTTTGTACGGCGGTCGCATTCGTGCCGAGGGCACGGCGACCGAGTTGCTCGCCGATTCACGCCGGACGATCATTGAAACTCCGCGTTTGGATGAGAAGACGATTCGCCGTATCGATGAACTCTTACGCACTGAGGCTGGAGTCTCGATCGAGCGAGTCGATGCACCTCGCCAACGACTCGAAGCGTTCTTCCTCGATCTCGTCGAACGCGCCGTCGCCGAACAAACCGATACCAGCGGAGCGCGAACGGGCGGACAAACTGCGGCGTTCCTCAAAGAAGAACGAGAGGGCGATGTGCTGGTCGCTGAATTGACACGCGAAGAGACTCCAGTGGTTCGACCAGCAGTGATCGCGAGTGATGCGGTCCCCCAAAACCCATCGGCGGACGGGCCCGACCTCGGGGTCATCGACGCGCTTCTGAAAGATGATCACCGTGGCAAGGGACCTACGGCGTGAATGCGATTTCCCAGATGTGGATCCGATGGATCCACTGGTCAACACAGCGCAGCGGCCGAATCACACTCGCCGTCGTATTGGCATTGGCATCGCTTTCAGTGAGCGTGCCACTCATGCTCGAAGCGGCACGGTTTACATCGCTCCGTGACTCGATTGTCCTCGTCCTTGGTCGAGCCAATGCCGTCGAGCGATCGCCCGAAGCCGTTGAATTGATTGAACACGGAACGGTGACGATTGGCGATGCGGTGTACGGCGGTCCCGCGGTCAGAGGATTCGTACCGCAACTCTTCGAGAAGGATGGAACGCTCACCGCGTCGCGTGATCTTGCCGCATTCTTGGCGACCCCGACACTTCCAGAATGGGCGCCCGCATCGATTGTCTCGACGCAGACGACGCCAATCTTGATCTGCGTGGTCTCTCTCGCCATCGCCATCATCGCTGGTCTCAGCGGAGCAGGAAGCCCATGTCTTCTCGCCGTGATGGCCACCCTCGCGGTTGCGGTGCCAGCGTGGTTCGCTGGATCACTGGTGTGGGTTGTGGCATCACTTGGAGCGGGCGCAACGCTCATCCTTTTCATACTTTCAACGCGCGTTGCATTGGTAGCCCTCTCTGGATCAAGTCCGATCTGTGCAGTCGCCCAAGGAGTGGTGCGCGAGGCACTCCGTCTGCGTGTCGCCGCATTCTTCATGGGTGCGATCCTGGTGCTCATCCCTCTCCTCGTCGTGTGGATCGGCGTCGATCAACCACTGCGCTATCAAGTACAAACATTTCTCTCGCGATCGACAGGACTGCTGTACGCGCTCGCCGCCTGTATGACGCTGTTCCTCGCATGCGCCACGGTCTCGACTGAGATGCGCGACCGACAGATCTGGCACACCCTGACGAAGCCCGTCAATCGATTCCAGTACATGATTGGGAAGTGGCTCGGCATTGTCGCGTTGAATGCGGCGATCATGACGGTGGGTTCAGTCTCAATCTTTGGGTTCCTTCAATACATTCAGACTCGCCCCGCCAAGGACATTCTGGACGCATCGTCCGTGCGCGAGGAAGTGCTCGTTGCGCGCGACGGAGTCCTTCCCGCCTTCGAGGTGCTGTCTCGCGAGCGACTCATCGAGATCATTGACCAAACCATCGAGAGTGATCCTGATCTGCGCGAACAGATTGACTCTGGTGCCAAGCGCGAAATGGATGTGCGTCGCACCCTCGCGCAAGAAAAGATGAAGGCGTTCCTCACTTCACAGCGCACGCTTGATCCCGGGCAGTCACGCGAATACACATTCACTGGACTGAAGGCAGCTCGCGCGAGTGGACGACCGATCTCACTTCGATACGAACTCCATGCAGGTGCTGAAGATTCTCACGAGACGCATCCGTTCATCTTTCGGTTCCCGATCAATGGATCCTGGACCGATCGTCGATTCGTTGCAGGGCAAGTTCATTTGTTCGTCGTTCCACCCGATCTCATTACTGAAGATGGAAAGTTAGTCGTCGAGTTGGCGAATGTGGCCTTCGAGGGAGACGAGTTCCTGAGTTCTCCAACGAGTATCAACTTTGATCCCGATGGCCTGGAAGTACTGTTCCCAGTCGCAAGTTTCGAATCCAACTTCATCAGAATGCTTGCGGTGGATCTCTCAAAACTTACGTTCCTCGCGATGCTTGGCGTGTCTGCGGCGACCATTCTCAGTTTCCCGATTGCGTGCCTGCTCGCCTTCACCGTATTTGCGATCGGAAGCCTCTCGCCATTTCTCACGACCAGCATCGATTATTACGGCGCGACTGCGAATGCTCCTGCCGTGATTCAGTGGACTCAGATCGGCATCAAAGCCATCGCCGCATCCGTGAATTGGTTACTCGGTGGATTTGGAGCCGTCGATGCAACCGAGTCACTGGTGCGTGGCCGATTGATTTCGTCTCAGGCACTCGTCCGCGTCGTCGGCGGTATCGGATTCGCTTGGACGGCCATGGCACTCGTGATTGGGTTTCTCCTCTTTCGCCGCAAAGAAGTGGCTCTCTACTCAGGACAAGGATAAGTGCGCGATCGACTCATCCAACTTGCTTGTGTGCTCGTTGCCCTCGGCGCATTCGCGTCGTCGTCGATCTTGTTGCCACGACTTCTAAAAGTCAGCGATCAAACAGGAATGCGTTTCACAGACGTGTCAGTCGAGGGCGCTCCTCCGATTGTCGCTGTCGGACAAGCAATCGGTGCGCTTCGTGGAATCATCGTGGACTACCTCTGGATCAAAGCGGCGCAGCAGAAGCAAGACGGACTCTTCTATGAAGCGATGGCGGATGCCGATCTGATCACGAAGTTGCAGCCGCGGTTTGGCGAAGTGTGGGGATTTCACGGCCACAACATGGCCTACAACATTTCTGTGTTGACCAACACACCTGAAGAGCGGTGGCAATGGGTCAAGGCTGGCATTGATCTCGTTCGAGATAAGGGTCTGCGTTACAACCCCAATGATCTTTGGCTTCACAAGGAACTCGCCTTCTGGTTCTCGCACAAGGTGGATGGCGTCGCGGATGATGCTCACTTCCATTACAAGCGCGAGTTGGCTCGCGAGTGGCACTTTCTTTTGGGTGAACCTCCCGGCTCCCATAGCGAGCGCATCAAGTGGATCGATGTCATTGCCAATGCTCCTGACACGCTTGAACAAGCAGATGCTCGTGTTGCTGGAACCAGCGCCATCCTCGAGGATATTCGTGGCGCGGTCTCTGGATTCGACAGTCAGTTCGCGGTCCAACCCGATGCCCACTTGCTGATGGCGTATGGACAATGGCAAGCGGTCCATACTTCAGCGACCGCTCGAATGATGGGGATGGACGAGTCCTTCAAGGCGAATGACCCGATCTACCGTTCGTTCGATCTCATCTTCGGAGATCCAGCACGCGCCGCGCAGGTCGATCTCTTCGTGGCGTGGCTTCGCAAGAAGGTGCTGCGTGATTCCTACAACATGGATGCGGGGCTCATGGCGCAGTACACGAAGGAGTTCGGCCCATTCGATTGGCGCCATCCTCAAAGCCACGTCTTCTATTGGGCTCGCAAGGGAGCCACCACTGCCACGCGTCGATACGAGGATGTCGACGACGTGTACAAGGTGTTGAACAACGATCGATTGAACATCCAGTCGATGCAGGCACTTGAGCGCAGTGGGCTCATGCGTTTCGATCCATTCGCGAACGACAATCCGTCACGTCTCACGGATCCTCGGTGGATCAAGGTGATCGACCACTACTTTGAGGTGCTGTATCAGAAGCACTATGGAACCCGCGGCGCAGGCGGAGATACATTCGTCGATTTCTACGAAAACTTCATGTCGGGAGCCGTGCGCGAACTCTATCGCGCTGGTGATCTCGAAGGCGCACAGCAACTGCTCTCTAAACTCGACAAACTGTTCGGTCGTGGTGGAATGATCCCGAACAATAAGTATGAGGCTCCGCTCGAGACCTTCGTGCGCAACATTACATACGGCGAGTATGAGTTTCAGCCCGAAGCCGCGCGGAGCGATGTCTACAACGCGCTGCGTCGAGGATTCCGTGAGGGCATGCTCTTGAATCGCCCCAAGATTCTGGAAGAGTCGGTGAAGTTTGCGAGAGAACTCACTGAGTACTTCCAAAGCACGCGCTACACAAATTTTGTGAACAAGTTTGGCGAGCGGCGTATGGCGGATCTCATCACTGACCTCCGCACGAGTGTGGACACCGTCTTCCAGCAAGTGCTCCTCGACCGAGCACAGCCACTCATCGATCGACTCACCATCTACAACCGCGGATCGGAAGAGCAGAAACGCGCTGCGTACGACATCGTCAAGGGCGAGATGGAAAGCGAGTTCAAGACATCATCGCTTTCTCAAAACCTCGCCTTTGCGCAGGTCTTCCCCGAACCACCTGGTATGGAGTTGTACCGCGCGCAACAAGCGACCGCCGCCGCTGCTCGAGGAGAGTCGAAGGGCGACGGGCACGGCGTGACCAACGAGAGGAAGTGACCGACGATGGCTGCTCCATTGATGCCGACGGCGATCTTCGGAATTGGCCGAAACTACCCAGATCACGCGAGTGAAATGGGAGGCGGCGTGGCTGAACTCGTGGTGTTCATGAAGAATCCCGCATCGGTGATTGGGTCGGGCGATCCCATTGTCATCGGGTCCGTGTGCGCGGCGAATGGCCCGCAAGTGGACTATGAAGGGGAACTCGCACTGATCATCGGATGCGATTGTCGCGATGTTGATCCGTCTGATGCGCGCTCGGTGCTCAGTGGGTACTGCGTTGCCAATGATGTGAGTGCACGATGGTGGCAGAAGAAGGGCAGTGGAGGACAGTTTTGTAGGGGAAAGAGTTTTGATTCGTTCTGCCCCATTACGAAACCGATTCGGGCCGACTCAGTGGGTAACCCATCGCAACTCACGATTTCGACGACACTCAATGGCGAAAGGGTGCAACATTGTTCTGTCGCTGAAATGACATGGAGCGTGGATCGACTGATTGCTGAGTTGTCGCGCGGCATGACCCTTCTTCGCAATACGCTGATCCTCACGGGAACTCCAGCGGGTGTCGGTTCAGCGCGAACACCGCAGCGATGGTTGAGAAGCGGCGACCTTATCACCGTTGAGATTCCAGGTGTGGGATGCCTCTCCAATCCAGTCATCGAGGAAGTGTGATGTGCGCCCATTCTTCGAGTGGCGATGACATGGAACGAATGCAAGGGAAGAGCCTTCTCGCGCGAATGTTCCTCAAGATGATTCGTCTCTACCAGCGATGGTTGTCTCCCATGATCGGCCATTGGTGTCGGTTTTCGCCGACTTGCTCGCGCTACGGGGCAGAAGCGATTGCGCGGCACGGAGCATGCAAAGGTGGATGGCTCACCATTCGACGGCTGGCGCGGTGCACTCCATGGGGCGGGCAAGGATTCGATCCTGTCCCGAAGGAGTGATTACGGGATCAGTTTGTGCAACGTGGGCAACACTTCGCGAAAGAGTTTCATTGACTCAGTCAGGGTTGGGCGATCCATCGACGCTGATTTTGGCAATCGACACGACACGACAAAGTCGAGTCCAATTGGAAGCTCTTCACCGCACAGTCGAAACGCCTCGCGAAGGACCCGCTTGATTCGATTGCGACGGACGGCTCCACCGCACCGACGACCAACGCTGAGTCCAAGTCGCGCAAACGGTAACCCGTTCGATGCTCCATGCACCACGCACCATCCCGCATCGTGTCGCACGCGCGATGCGTAGGCGCGTGCAAAATCTTCACCTCGTCTCACATGTCGGTGGCGCTCAAATCGATGCGGCGATTCTTCAGTCATTGTTCCATCGCCCGCTGGTAGGCCAGCATGACTTGGTGGCGGGTGACAATGCCACGAATTTTTCCAGTCGTTTGATCAACCACGGCGAGCCCATGCGCTTCACTTCGGCTAAACGCCTCAAATGCGACATCGAGCGTGTCATTCGCGTAGAGAGGAGGCTCGCTCCGCATCAACTCTTCGACTGAAAGAAGTGGTACTGCTTCGCGGTAGGCAAAGGCAGCACGAAGATCTGGTGCGGCGACGATGCCCGCATACGACCCGTTGGCATTCGACACGACGAAGTCCCACTCACCTGTTGTTTCTGCGCGCGCGAGGAGTGTCTCGGCCATCTCGGATCGTTGTATCGGAGATGAAATGCCCACCAACAACTGTTCCATCGACACACGGCGAAGGACCGAGAGATCGACCGATCCGCCGAGGCGAAGTCCCATGCTGGAAAGCTCGCCGGTGTAGACACTTTCTTTCGACACCATTCTCGCAAAAAGATAACTCAGCGTCGCCACAAGGAGAAGTGGCAGCATCACCGAGTAGTTGCGAGTGATTTCATACGCGAGCATCACGCCGGTCAACGGAGCGTGTGATCCTCCAGCGATGAAGGCCGCCATACCGACTACGGCACAGAGGACGGGATTGATATCGGGGAGCGGCGAATAGGCGTTGAGGAAGACGGCGCACAAGGCTCCGGCGACGGCACCAAGCACCAAGCTCGGGCCAAAAAGTCCACCACAAGCACCTGAACCAATCGTCATCGCTGTCGCAACAGCTCTCAGGATCAGCAGTGCAGCAAGCGATTGAACGAGTTGAGCAGTTCCTTCCACTCCCGCGAATTGTTCGTAGTTCGCGGCCACCGTCCAATGTTCAATGACGTTGTAACCATTTCCGAAAAAGGGTGGATAGGTCGATTGTTGAGTCCAACCATGCCAAGCGAATCCGAGTCCAGTGAGCAAGACCGCTCCGCTTGCGGGGAGCAAGAATCGGGGCAGAGCCAATTTCGAAAATCCGATTGATGCCAATCGCAATAGATGAACAAAGAATCCTCCGCACACACCGACAAAGATGCCGACGACGACCAGTGTGGGAACCTCATCCAGTTCAAAGAAGAAGGCGTTGAATTGATCGGGGCTGACTCCGAAAATAGGCTTGTTGGATTGGAGTAATCCCTGTGCAGTCGCAGCGCCCATCACACTGGCGACAATGATCGGCGTGAGCATGCGCACTGAGAAATCGCGAAGCAGCACCTCAAGGACAAAGAAGACTCCAGCGAGAGGCGCATTGAACACCGCGGCGAGTCCTGCTGCTGCAGCACACCCCAGAAACATGGTTCGCTGCTGCGTGTCGGATCCCATCCACTTTCCGACAGCGGATCCGATCGATGCTCCGATCGTGATGATGGGTCCCTCGGGACCCGCTGATCCACCCGAACCAATAGTGCACGTCGAGGCGATCCATTGCCTCGCCGCAAGGCGAAGAGGGAGTCGAGATCGCGTTCGATTCACCGACCAGATCACTTGACCGACGCCGTGTGTCGGAATGGTGCTTGCGATCAAACGAAAGACAATG
>JAQBZO010000029.1 GCA_027622195.1 Planctomycetota bacterium | reverse complement strand
TGCCCCAGACTCCGTTTTATTTGCGCAACCACCAAGCAAGAGTCCAGAGAGAGTAACGAGTGATAGAAACAGTTTCATGATCCCAATGCTACAACGCTTCACAGTGGACTCGTCGGGCGCGCGCCGGCGACACTGAAAGAAAGAGTTCCTATCAATCGGCAATTCCTTGCATTTGCACTGGATGGGGCTATATTCCTTAGCATTGCACCTATGGGTACCCGGCACATGCATCCATCGATCGTGACCGCCATCGCCACCCTAAGCGCCGTCTTTGCGGTGACCAGTTCCACGCACGCACAGTGGATCCAGGCCACGGGGACCACGAACCTCAACATGCAGTCGCTCGGCAGCCGCGGTTCGTACGCGTTCGCCGGCGGCGCAACTGGTGCGTATCGCTCCGCTGATCTTGTCGCGGGATTCGTTGCATCCAACAGCGGTAACGACGCCGCTGGTCCGACACGCGGATTCGCGACCGACGCCGGGTTCATCTACACCTGCACGAGTCAGGGAGTTTTCCGAAGCGCCAACGATGGCGCGACATGGATTTCGAAGAGCGTCGGGATGACGACTGTGCTCTGCCATGGCATCGTGCATGTCCAGTCGAAGCTCTTCGTCACCGGACCTGCGGGCGTGTTCCGCTCCGACAATCAAGGGGACCAGTGGACCGCGGCCGGGCTCGCTGGGACGGATGTTCGTTGCATCACGGCGATCGACTCGACACTATTCGTCGGCACCAACAGTTTGGGGATCTACAAGAGCACGAACTGGGGAGTGACTTGGACTGCCATCAACAACGGCCTCACTTCCACGACTTTTCGCGCGATCGAAGCAAAGGGCGAGACGCTCTTCGCCGGCGGACAGGTCGGGACCGGAGTGTTTCGATCGACCGACCTCGGTGCTAGTTGGACGCTGCTCGGCGGCGGCCTGACCTCTGGCAGCTACCGTGGATTCGCGAGCAACGGCTCACTCATCGTCGCCGGCAGTTTCGGCGCAGGGGTGTTTTACTCGCGGAACAACGGCACTAATTGGACTGCAATCAACACCGGGCTCACAGACCTGCAGATCTTTGATCTGGCGATACAAGGCGACACTCTGCTCGCGGCGACCAACACCAAGGGCGTCTTCCGCTTTCCGCTGTCGATCCTTATTGACCGCGATCTCGACGGTAATGGGTGCATCGGCGGCGGCGACCTGACTTTTCTCTTTGGCGCATGGGGATCGTGCACAAACTGTGTCGCCGATCTCGACGGCGACGGCGTGGTCAGCGCGACCGACATTGCTGAACTTCTCGCGCACTGGGGTGAATGCGGCTGAGCGCCGCGGTCGGCGACTGCGCGTGAGTCTTGCATGATTCTCGCGCAGCGTTGAGATCGGTGGCGTTTCGCCACACTTTCCACCGCTACGAGGGGAGTACGGTCACCGCCCGCGGAAACCGCCACCGCCGCCTCCGCGGTTACCTCCCCAGCCTCCACCACTGCTGCGATTGTTGGCGGCACCGCTGTTGCTATCGCCGCCGCCGAACCCACTTCCGCCCGATTGCCAACGGCCCGCGTTCTGCGTGCGGACGTCGCCGTTGCTGTTTGCAGTGCGCTGCTGATTGAGTGCTTGGTTCGTATTTGTGTCGGTGGAATTGGTCCAGGACCCATTCGAGCGAGACTGCCACGAGTCGGTGCTGTCGTCGTACTTGTACGCCTGGCCGTCGTGAACTCCATAGACACTGTTGCCGGTTGCGACGGCCGTCCCGTCGTCGCCGTGCGCGACGCCCCATGTGCCGTTGTCGGTCGACACGCCGGCGGCCGACGCGCTGTTGCCGGTCTTCGTGTTTCCGATCGTCCCCGCACCGGCGGCGACCGTCGCCCTCGTGTCAACGCTGAGCGACGCCCACCATGCGGCGAGAGGCGCGTGGAATGTTTGAAGGTGTGCCACTGGCGGCACTATTCGTTGTATCGAATTGGCACTATTCCAAAGTGTGTACGTCGTACACACTTTTGTGAGGTGCTGCGCCGCGTAACGCACGCGGGTTTGGAGCATAAGTGCGAGGCTCCAAGAGCATTACAAACAAAGCGGGCGAAGGGATTTGAACCCTCGACATGCAGCTTGGAAGGCTGCCGCTCTACCACTGAGCTACGCCCGCAGGGCGGGGAAGTGTACCGCGAGTTGCACACTTGAGTGAGCCGCCGCCCGCTGTCCCATCGCGCGCCAAGTCGACATCGGCAGGATCAGTTGGTTGTGCACTTCGTGCCATGGGGTTCCCCACCCGATTGGCTCGAAGTCGAATGTGGTCGAGAGGATGTGGCCATGCGCGATGGTCGCATTCGATGTGCGGCGGAGTCCGAGTCTCGAGCCGTGCGCACCATCTCTCCACAGCTCGATGGTCTTGGTCACTGGGGGTTGGATCGACTCACTGGTGAACTCAACTTCGATGATGACGCACCCTCCGCGGCGTGCAAGTGCTGCACATTGGTGGACAAACAATTCGGCATCGTCAATGGATGGGCTGTACCCCACCACTCCGAAGAGGGCGACCACGACATCGAATCTCTCTTGAGGCGCCTGTTCAATGTCCGCTGCATACTGCTCGAGGCTGGTGTGAATCCACTCAGACTGTGGATGCACCCCCCTTGCCACATTCAGCATGCTCGCGCGCGAATCGATGCCGGTGACGGATCCGAATGCGCGCAGTGGTTCGCAGTGGCGCCCCGTTCCGCATCCCACATCCACAATACGCCTGGTCTCTCGAGAGTGTCCATCACTCTGCCACATCCTTGCGAGCGCGGCGATTTCATCCACTGGATCTCGTCCGAGTTGTTGGTAGATCAGGTCGTACCACTGCGCCCATCCATCGAATGGTTCGCGCAAAGGAAATGAGTGCAGCGATGTTGCATCCACAGGAGCCATGGTAGAAGAGTTCATCGAATACCCTCCACCGCATGAGTGAGATGGCAGTGTTGAATCGCCCCCGCCGAATCGTCGTGGTGTCGTCGAGTCGAGCGGATGCAGCACATCTGATCTCACCCCTTCGTGCACTCGCAAGCCGTCGGTCGATCGCTCTTTCGCTGATGCAGTGCGGAGCAGCTCTCTCGGAGGAATACGGTCGAAGTTGCGATCTCCTTCGAGATGAAGCGCACCGTTTGGACATTCCAACCTGCGATGTTGGCGTCCCACTCGGAATCGACACAGGCGCCGAGTTTGGAGCGGCCATTGGCGCGATGACCACTGCCTTTGCGATCGCGCTTGAATCGGCATCTCCTGATCTCATCCTCATCATCGCGGACCGTGGAGAGATGATGGCTCCCGCCATGGCTGCAACGACACTTCGCATTCCCATCATTCACATCGAAGGTGGGGAGCGCAGCGAAGGTGCTCTCGACGATGCTGTGCGCAACGCGCTCACCAAACTGAGCCACGCCCACCTCGTGACGACTTCTCTCGCTGCGCGACGCGTCGAGGCAATGGGAGAATCGCCTTGGCGCATTCATGTTGTCGGCGCGGCGAGCCTCGATCAGTTGCGCGCCGCTGCCCTGCCCTCGATTGAGTCGGTGTTGGAACCGATCGGACTCACGCCGTCGATTCCACTGGTCATCGTGTCGATGCATCCCACCACACTCGACGATGATCCGACAGCTGAGGCACGGGCACTCCTCGACGCAGTCGATCACTGCGATTCACTCCACTCACACCAGATCTTGTTCGCCTTTCCAAATGCCGATGAAGGAGGACGAGTCATCCGACATCTCTTCAGCCATTGGTGCAAGGCGCGCAGTCCATCGTTGCCTTCGGCGAAACTCGTGACGCAACTTCCCCCTCAGTCGTGGTTCACCGTACTCAACCATCACGCCACGTGCGCGATTGTGGGCAATTCGAGCAGCGTGGTGATGGAATCGCCCGCCGTTGGAATCCCAGCCGTTCTGGTTGGACGACGGCAAGAAGGACGCGAAGTCGGGGACAACACGATCGCTGTTGCGGCGGAACGCTCTGCGATCATTGCTGCGATCTCGACTGCACTCTCGACACAGAGACGACCCCTCTGGGCTACTTCCAATCCGTATGGAGACGGGCACGCGGGCGAACGGATCGCTCAAGCGATCGAGTCACTTCCGTCGCGCGCGGTTCTTCTCCACAAGATTGCTACAGAAGTCAGCGTCGTCGACGCGTCGAGCGCAGCGCACCCACGAGCACGATCGCACAACTAGGCGCTGGAACCGCAGTAAACGAGAACGCTCCCGTCGCGATCGCAGTCACCCACTGATTCGCGAATGGATCGAATCCGTACAAAGTGCCTGATGTCGTTCCAGCAAGATCGCTCGTGAAGGTGAAGGCAAGATTGGTGCTGAACGACAGCGTTGTGGCGGGGCCAAAGGGGAAGTTTGATATTCCCGAGAGTCCGTCGATCGAAACGACGGCATTCTCAAACACACCCTGCGAGGCGAACGCCGTTGCCGTGGAGGTTCCCGTACCGACGTATGTCCCAACGCCATACTCAAACAGCGAGAGTGAGAGCACGACGGGCC
Organism: Planctomycetota bacterium; assembly: GCA_027622195.1. Classification (GTDB taxonomy): domain Bacteria; phylum Planctomycetota; class Phycisphaerae; order Phycisphaerales; family SM1A02; genus SXOD01. Next base: position 7,336 of record JAQBZO010000029.1, on the reverse strand, counting down.
CCACATACTGAACATTGAGATCAACATTCAGCTGGTAACTCGGCTCAGTCAACCCTGCTTGAGCAATGGTGCCAGTTGACACGAGGACGGCAAGGACAGGGACGATCGCAACAACAGATAGGCGCAACACGAGAGGGCTCACTTTCACGTTGGGAGGACGAGCGAGAAGAAAACCGCAGAACATCCGCAGTCCATCAAGTTTATCCCATGTTTCGATCCACGACGAACTTCAACATGATTTCGACCCACAATAAATCCGCCATTCTTCTTGCACCAATACATGGAGAGCAAAAAGGCGTTCGTCTGCGCGTCGCCGAACGCCAGAATTTTTCCGCGAATCATTCCACGAATCATTTCTTCGCGCGATCCGACTCCAGCAGTCGCTCGACCCACTTGATGTCGTGGCTGGCATCGATGAATGACTTCTCCTGAAGCAGTCGCGAATACAAAGGCATCGTGGACCGCATCGGACCGATCTTGAACTCGCTCATCGCCGTGAGGCAACGCTTGATGCACGTGGCTCGGTCTGGCGCGTGCACGATCAGTTTCCCAATCATGCTGTCGTAATGGGTGGGAATGGTGTACCCAGCTCGAGCATGGGTGTCCATCCGAATGCCTGGTCCTCCAGGAACAACAAAGGTTTCGATCCGTCCCGCTTGCGGCATGAAATTGCGCGCAGGATCTTCGGCATTGATGCGTAGTTCAATCGCATGTCCATTGACTCGAATATCCGATTGCTTCATCGGGAGCGGTTCTCCCGCAGCGACGCGAATCCCCGTCTTCACGATGTCCACGCCGGTGATGGCCTCGGTGATGGGATGCTCAACCTGAACGCGCGTGTTCACTTCGAGCATGTAAAAATTCTGCTTGTGATCCATCAAGAACTCGCACGTCGCGGCCCCCGCGTACTTCGCTTGGCGAATCAGTTCTGCAGCACTCTCGCACACTCGATCGCGATTCTTCTGCAACACTCCAGGAGCAGGAGCCTCTTCGATCAACTTCTGATGGCGTCGTTGACTGGAGCAGTCTCGCTCGTAGAGATGGACCGCATTGCCATGCTTGTCGCCGATGACTTGCACCTCAAAGTGGCGCGCATGTTCAAGGTATTTCTCGACGAAGACCATCGGATTCCCAAATGCCGCCGCGGCTTCTTGGCGCGCCGATGCGATCCCGTCGAGGAGCGACGCCTCATCGCGGGCGATACGCATGCCGCGACCTCCGCCTCCGCCCGCCGCTTTGACGATGACCGGGAATCCAATCTCCCGTGCCGATTGAACGGCTTCGTCGAGGTCTTCAATGCCACCCTCAGTCCCTGGAAAAACCGGAGTGCCCGCCTTTCTTGCGAGCCTCTTGCAGTTGACCTTGTCTCCGAGCGCGCACATCGCCTCAGGACTTGGACCGACAAACTCGAATCCACTATCTCGACACACCTCTGCGAAGTGCGAATTCTCAGAAAGAAATCCATACCCTGGATGAATCGCATCGGCGTGCATCACTTCAGCTGCAGCAATGATGCGATCGATGCGCAGGTACGAGTCCTTGCTTGCGGCTGGACCGATGCAGACCGATTGATCCGCCGATTCCAACCAAGGACCATCTCGGTCTGCTTGCGAGTACACGCACACAGGAGAGATGTCGAGTTCGCGGCACGCGCGAATGATGCGTAAAGCAATTTCGCCTCGATTGGCAATGAGGATGCGCTTAAACATAAAGTCGATTCCTCTGGAGTCAGTCTGGGCGGATGACGAACAGTTTTTGCCCGAACTCAACGGGCTTCGCGCTCTCGACAAGAATCTGCGCAATCGTTCCGCTTTGCTCGGCCTTGATCTCGTTGAAGATCTTCATTGCCTCAATCAAACACACCGTGGTATCGGGTCCCACGCGCGTCCCAACGGCGACAAAGTCGGTCTTGCCTGGTCCTGGGGACGAGTAGTAGGTCCCGACCATCGGACTTTCAATCGCGGGAAGAGAGGCCGCAATCGGTGCAGCAGGAGCGGACACAACGGGGGCAGGAGCCGCCGCGACAGCAGTGACCGGCAGTGCAACGGCCTGCGGTACCCCACCAGAGGGCGTGTGCAATACGGCGGGAACACCAGATACTGGGCGCTTCAAACTCACCGTTTCGTCGGTATCCCGAAGGTCCATCTCGACGAGGTCATTCTCGACCATCAGTCGGACGAGTTCTTTGAGTTTTCGAATGTCAATCATGACATAATCATAGCAGATCGATGCAAGATCCCTGATGTTCACGGATGATCGTGCATGAACACGGATTTATTGAGTGAGCGCGCGCGGCTTTCCCAAGCTCTCTGCGGCAATGATTGCACTTCGAAGACCTCCGCGACCTCGCCCCAATGCACGCTTCGATGGAGCAACGCGCAAGGCGACGACTGGAACGTTGCGCGGTTTCAAAGCACGCCTGACTTCCACCGCCGCTGCCGCCGTCTCGTTGTTGCGGCTCGGTCGTCCCCTGGGATCGAGATCGTCGGCAAGTGAACGGATTGGAGGTGCCGCACGCGCTGACGCTGTGGGTTTCACTCCTCGGCGAGCATGTGCTTCAGCAATCAGTTCGTCGAGTGACTGAGTCTTCATTCCAAGCGCGCCACTTTTCATTTGGCCCGAAACCTTATTCATAACTTTTGCGATGGCACTGATGCCCACACCGCCGAAAATAAGTATGGGAAGCAATTTGTCGATGTTGGACGCAATCCAAAGCAAGGCTGAACCGATGTCCGATCCGATGCCGCTTGGATCACTGCCTTGCTGATTCTGGTTCTGCAACACTATGGACAGTCTACCCACTTAATGCAGCGTCCCAGTCTGGAACGACGGCACCAGCGTCTTCGCCGCAACCGTTTGATCGGTGTGGCACTCCGCTCGCGGTTTCAAGGAATGACTGAGTCAAGACATCGGATGGTGCGCCCGATGCCAGAATCCGTCCATTCTGAAGCCACGCGACTTGCGTCGACCACGATGCAGCAAGAGCAATGTCGTGAATCGCCGCGATCACGATGGCTCCGTCTCTCGCTCGCCGCTGCACCGCTCGAGCGCACCGTACAAGATTGCGGGTGTCCATCGCAGCGAACGGTTCGTCGAGGACAAGAACGCCCCGTCCACACTGCACGAGCGCGCGGGCGAGTGCAACGCGGTGGCGCTGACCTTGCGACAGCGTGGTCCACGGCTTCTCTTGAATCGATTCGAGATCGAGTTCCTTGAGGACGGCGAGCGGCGCGTTGATCCCGCATGAATCGCTACCACTTCGAAGCCATGCTCCCATCTCCACAATCTGCCGCACTTCGAAAGCACCGACGATGCTCGGCTGTTGATCGAAGTAGGCAATCAAGCGCGCTCGACTTGGCTCATCGAGCGCGAAGAGATCGGCGCGATCGAGGTGGACCGTTCCAGAGATCGGTGTACGCAGTCCTGCAATCGTGCGAAGGAGCGTGCTCTTGCCGGAACCGTTGGGACCCAAGAGGCTGAGGATTGTCCCTTCGTTCGCGTCGAGCGAGATGTCCGAAGCAACGACGACTCCGTCGTATCCAATGCTGATGTTGCGAAGCGCGAGATTCATGACCACGCCTCGCGCCCGCGACCAATGAATCGCAAGAACCAGATGCCGCCCAAGAGTGCTGTGAGGATTCCCACAGGCAGTCGTCCATGCGATGTTGGGATGAGTAATCGCGCAACATCGGCTCCGACAAGGACAATGATCCCGCACAGTGGCGCGGCAAAGATGAGCGATCGGCTTCGCACTCCGACCACGATGCGCGCGAGGTGCGGCGCGACGAACCCAACGAAGGCGATGGGGCCACACAATGCCACCGCTGATCCAGTGAGAAGACCAGCTCCGACAAAAAGTGTGTTACGGAGTTTCCCGATGCGAACACCCAAACTGCGCGCTTCGTCTTCACTCGCAGAGGCGATATCGAGCGCGGTGGATTGACGCAACGCCGAGAGAAGGACCAGAGAGAACACCGCAGCGCCGACGATCGCGACTCCAACATTCGGCCATTCGGGCACTCGTCCCATCATCCACAACGAAACATCGGCACGCGAATGGGGAGGCAACATCCACTGCAGTGCCATCGCGATGGCACCGAAGACCGCTCCAAGCACAACACCCGCAAGAACGAGAGAGATAGGATCAATCCCTCCGCGGCGACGAGCCATCCATCCGAGCAAGAAGAGTGAGCACAATGATCCGACCATCGCACCGATCAGTTCGATGCCACCCAACTGAGCGAGGAGTGCGGCGAATGAAGAACCTGCGATAGACCCCGCATTGACCGAGAGAACAGTGGCTGCTGAGACTCCAAGTGCGGCTCCGCTTGTGACTCCGAGAACGGATGGGGCGGCGAGTGGATTGCGAAGGAGGATTTGCAGGAGGAGTCCTGCAAGTCCGAGGCACGCTCCAGCAAGCGCGCCGGAAAACACCGCACCGCTTCTGAGTTGCAGCGCGATGCCCGAAGGCAGGTCGAGCGAGAGCGTTCCGTCACTCGTGCGACCAAGGACGAGCCGAAAGAGCACGAGTCCAATGACGACTGCGATGAGTCCCAACATCGATCGCCGATTCGACAGCGTCACGGGGTGGCCTCTCTGCGCGCATTCATGAGTTGCACCACATCGACGAGGCTCCTGCGCATCAGTTCAAGGCCGTCCACGAGACTAGGACTCGGCATCAGCAGTGACTCATGCGGCGCCAAGACAATCCAGAACTTTGAGAGAGGTCCCTGCACCACTCGTTCATCTGGATTCGCGTCGCAGATGATGAGTGTCGAAACCTCAAGAGCGCATATCTCTTCGAGCGAAAGTTGGGTGAATGGACCTGACAACGGGGCGACGTGGCATCCCATTCGTTCAACGGCTTGTGCCAGGTAGCTCCCTTCGCCAAATCCGAGCGCGCCGTTATCTCGCACGCTGCTGAGGAGTGCCACACCACCCATCTGGCTCGCACTCTCAATGGGAGCGCAACTCGCGGTGAGGCGCTCCATGCATTCATCGGCTCGAATGTGCAGCGGACCCGTCGAAACAGGTTCGAGGGCATCAGCAACTGCACCCACCGCTCGACCGATGTCATCGAACGAATTGATACGAATCTCAACCAAGTTCCATCCGCGCTTCGCCGAGAGATCAGCAAGATGAGGAGGATTCCCCTGCACTGGAGGTTGAACAAGCACGACCGTGGGATCGGTGAGCACCAGTGCCTCGACATCCACATCGAGCAGCGTTCCCACAACGGGCACCGTCGCATCGGTGACACACCACGGGGTCCTTGCGACCATCCATTGTTGACCACCGAGAGATCGAACAGCGTCGGTCAAGGCTGGGCTCAACGATGCGATGCGTACTTCGTTTCGAGTTGAAAGTGGAGCCTGCCCCTCGCCGCACGAAGGAACGACTAAGAGTGTCGCCACGATCGCGACGAGAGCGCAAAGTTCAGAGTGGCAAGAGGCGGAACGCACCCCTGCTAGAGTACGGTGACGACATGGGATTATGGCAATGGCTGATTGGTGATGCTCCCGCCAGCTCGGCGGACCTCGTGCGACGAACCGACGCCGGTGTGGTCGAACACGCCGATGCACCGCTTGCAGTGATCCCAACGCCTGTTGCTCCTGTCATCCATATCGATGCGCGCGACGATCAGGTTTTGCAACCGCTGATTGAATCGATGCGCACGGCAAGCGAATCACAACTCCGATTGGCAGAGTTGGCTGATGGACTGCGTGAGTCGCTCGCCTCTGTCCCAGATCTCGCACGGCATCAAGCGCGCGCGACAGAGGCCATCCTTCAACTCGCGACGCAAGCACGCGAGCGTGATGCGCAGACAGAACGAATGCTTTCAGAACTCGATCAAGGCGCAGAGCGGCAGACGCAGGTGCTTCGGCTCATCCAGCAACAACTCGACCTGAATCAGATGACGAATACCAGCGTCGCTGAAGGACTCCGCGATGCGAGCAATGCGCTCGGCGCCTACGCAGGAACAAGTGAGCGACATACTCGCGCGATTGAAGCACTGTTGGATTCCACACGGCGTCGCACCCGTCAAGCGGATCGCATGGAGCGCACACTGCAAACGTGGCTCGCCGTCACGACCGCCCTTTCGACCGCTTGTCTCGCCTACAGCTTGTATCTCGCTTACCGCACCAATGATTCAGCGGTTTCCGCAAAAACAGTGACCACCGCGCAAGAGATTGTCGCGACCGACCTCGACGCTCAACCGTCCACCGAGCAGACTGTTTCGCCAAAGAGCGATGGGGCCACTCCTCAGTCAGCGCAAGAAACGATTCCTGTTCCTGTCAAAACGGAACTGCCATCCGAAGAAGGACGCGACAAGCCGCCCGCCGTTGTCCCAAGTGTGCCTGAAGTGGCGGCAACGGCGAGTGTCGCGCCGACACCACTTCCCTAGTGAGAATGTGCTCTGAAGAGGGCACTTTTTCACCGCTCAGTGTCGTTTTGTGCACGAGCGCGAATCATCCCGCGGTAAGGAACTGCGCGCGCGCGAGTCTTTGATACAGCGGAGACGACTTCAACAAGGATTCGTGGGTTCCGATGGACTCGATCTTTCCGTGATCGAGCACGACGATCCGATCCGCGGCGAGCACTGTGCTGAAGCGATGGGCAACGGTGATGACCGTGCGACCGCGTCCAAGTTCACGAAGCGCATCGCCAATCTGCGATTCACTTTCAGCATCCACTTGGCTCGTGGCTTCATCCAGCAAGAGAATCGCCGGATTCGCGAGTGCCGCTCGAGCGATCGCAATGCGTTGACGTTGACCTCCGCTCAAGGACGCGCCGTGTTCGGCAACCACGGCATCAAATCCTCCAGCCATTCTCTCGATGAACGCGGTGGCATGCGCCGCATCGGCGGCCGCGCGCACCTGCGCATGTGTGGCGTTGGGGTTTCCCAACCGGATGTTGTGTGCAACCGTGTCGTTGAGGATCAATGGTTCTTGTGCGACCAGTGCGATTTGCCTTCTCCATGCACCGAGATTCATCGACTGCAACTCTCTTCCGTCGACCGTCAATCGTCCCGCAGTTGGTTCGATGAGACGACCGAGAAGGCTAAGCAACGTTGTCTTTCCGCAGCCGTTTGGACCGACAATGGCAAGGTGTTCGCCCGCATGAATCGTGAGCGACACCTCGTGGAGCGCGTCGGTCTCTCCTGTTGGATAACGCACGGTCACATGGTCGAGGCGAAGTTCTTTCGAGAAGCGCGGAGCGATGCGCTTCTCCGACTCGCCCGACCTTTCAAGTGGAGAGTCGAGCAATTCGCGTAGCCGACTCGCTGGAGCATTCGCCGCTTGGAGTTCGGTGATGAATCCAGTCACAGGTCGGA
>JAQBZO010000011.1 GCA_027622195.1 Planctomycetota bacterium | reverse complement strand
GCGGAGCCACCCACAAACGAATCGCCAACGGCAGGAGGCAAACTCCAAGAACCAACGTTGCAACATAGCCAACAACGAGTGTGTTGATGTGCTGAGACCAGACCCACCAATCCACAGTAAAGCCTGGACCGTAAGCCACGGCGATGACGATGGGGACCAAAGTCAGAAGCGTGAGAGGCAGCAGCACCAAACTCGCAATCAGTCCTGCGCCCACCACCGCTCCATAACGCTGCACGCTGCTGAATGCCGAGAGGATGGACTTGAGTCGCGTGGGTTCGAGGCGCGCGGCACTCGCCCCCGCCATCGCCACACTCGCGAAACAAGGGACCATGATGAATTGCTGTGCCAGAATGCCACACACTGCCAAGGCGATGATGGTTCCGACGGATGGCATCGAAGCCGGTTGGAACATCCCTGAATAATTGAGAACCTGAATGGGAAGTTGCAACGGAACCATCGCGATCGCAAGAAAGAAAAATGCCGCAAACAAGAGCGGCCATGCGCTTTTAAAGTTTTTCCATCCTGCTGAAAGGATCGACGGAGTCGCGAGCATCACGGCACGATACCGCGGCAACAACGCATGATCCGATTCACGCCGGTTCTGGGTTACGACCAGTTCGCGAAGAGGAGCGCGAGATCTTGTCCGTTCGCCGTGCCGTCGCGATTGATGTCGGAAGGACAACTTCCGATCCAACAGTCACCCCAATCGCCGAGGAAGAGGGAAAGGTCGGCTCCATCGACGGTGCCCGAATCATCGAGGTCGAACATGAATGGAGCTTCAGGGCTCAGTGCGAGAGCCGCGTCGCAATCGAGTCGTCCTGCACCAAGGCCATTCGCAAAGACAGGGAGATTCACCGAATCGATGTCAACGGCTCCAGAGGCAAGGTACCCCATGGCGGTCGCAGCCATTTGGGAGAGAGGCACGGTGGCTGATGGCCACTCAGGATGCTGTGACAAGACTGCTGCAACGGCACCCGATGTGAATCCCGCTGAGAAACTCGTTCCGTTCCAGATGGCGAACCCACCTCCGGTCTTCGCTCCAATGATCGACTGCGACAGCTGATACTCACCGTTCAGCATGGTGCTCTCGCCTGGACAGGAAAGATAAATGAATGATCCCCAATTGCTGAACGGAGCCTTCACATCGTTGATATCTGTCGCCGCGATAGGGAATGCGTTCGTGTCATTCGCGGGGTACTCGGATGAATTGAGCACGCCCTTGTTGCCGCCTGCGCACACCACTGGAATGCCGAGGGTTTTCGCTCGAAGAATGGCTTCTGTCACAACCGTCGAGTTTCCATTCGAGCCCATGGACATGTTGATGACGTCGGCTCCGTGATCGATCGCCCAGTTGACGGCGAGCCCGATCGTGAACTGATTCCCGTTGCCTTCTGTATCCAAGGCGCGAATTGGCATGATGAACGCATCGCGCGCAGCGAATCGCGCCACACTCGCGACGAATGTTCCGTGGCCCACCATCTCGTCGATCAAGCCGTCGTGATCGTTGTCGATTCCGTCCGCCGGGTCGCTGATGGATGAACTGCCAGCAATGAAGTCCCATCCTGGGACAATGTTTCTGGCAAAGAGTGGATGCGTCTGGTCCAAGCCGGTATCGATGATCGCGATGGTGATTCCAGCACCCGATGAATGCTGAAGGGCTGTGTTCGTGTGAAGGACACCGTTCGCGTATTGCGATTCATACGCAGATGCCGAGATTTGCAGTCCAGTAAACCAGAGGCTGTCTGTCCGACCCTCAGGAGCCATGCAAGTGAAGTTGTTCTCTCCCCATGTGAGCGTTCCATTCAAGATCATCCCGTAGACCGCAGCCCACAGTTCTAACAACGACGCATTCGGGTTCAACGCAATCTCGACCTCGAACGTATCGCCACCTAATTCCTGCTCGACTTCGATGTCCTGGGCGTATGGAGCGATTTGGCTCATGAACTCTCCGAGAGTGTGACCGGCGCCGATCTGAATCACGAACTCGAACTCGAGCAAGTCGTCGTCGTCGCCGCCGCCTCCACCGCCGCCTCCAAACGATGACCCAGCAATGCTGAGCAACGCCGCGGAAGCGAGAGAACCAATGAGTCTTGGATCAGTCATCTGAGAGCTCCAGTCACAAAGTAGGGTGCCCAACGTGCAGGATCACATTCATTGGATCGCAGAGTGTTCTGCGCGTGACGCAAAGACGAGGCATCCGTACTAGAATTCACTATACCCCGAGATCGATAGAAATCCATCATTAACGCCCGAGTAGATCGATCATTTGCCGACCAAAGCGTTGCGACCACAGTCTTTGCGCCACGGTCTACAAAGGCGCGGACGAGGCCCAAATGCTCATCTCCTGGCGAAATAGTTGATCGACCCGTTTCGCACGCACTCAAAATGATCGTACCGGGAACGCGAGCGAGCGCTTGAATCTTGCGCACAGTGAGCCAGCCATCGGCGAGACGGAGTCCACTGCTCCTTGCGGCATCGGCGAGATACACCCCGTGGCATGCGAAGTGGGCGACCGAAGCGTGCTCTAACTCGTGGCAGACGCGCTCGAGTGTGGCTTCCGCACCGATGAGCAACTCTCCACCAATCAATTCGCTCACGGCGCGAGCTTCCGCCTCAATCTCCGGTGCTGCTTCATCCGCAACTCCGATGACCAAAGGTTGACCAGTCGACTTGGTGGAAGCCTCCAACAAAGCTGGGAGCAATGCGCCACACGGAAGAACAATGACCTCAGCCCCTTGAATCAGCGGGGCGTCATTCGCACCGAGGGTGAGCGCTCCGAATGGAATGGCGTGCAGAATGCCGTGCGGCGCGATCAAGACGCGTCTCGCGTTCGATATCCACGGCGCAATCGGCGCAAGGAGGGAATGTCCCAGTTCATCGAGGTGTGCGCGAATCTGACCCGGCGCTCCAGCGGCACTCCGGATGCTGCGCCTGACTTGGAATTGCAGACGACGAATGTGGAGCCGAATCTGCTCGACCGACATCTGCACCACCGCCTGCTGCATCGTCCCATCGGGTTGGCACACGAAGAGCAACACTTGATCATGAGCAATGAACGCTTCCACAAGAACATCGGTTGGACGAAGGAGACAGTGCAGTTCTCTCCAAGTGGGAGTCGCACTTGATCCGACGGATTCCCCGCTCGTCGACGCGAGTTCATCAAGACGCTGTTCAATTTGGGCGATCTCGCGCACCGCTCCCTCAACGACGACATCGCGCTCGCCCTGTGTGCCGCCAGTGGACATTCGGCGATAGAGGCTGTTGAGTCGATCCAAGAGCTCTTGCACCTCTGGAGACGATTCCTGCTCTTGGAATCCTCGCACTGATCCACTCAAACGCTCGAGGAGCGATCGGCTCTTCGCTCGCGCCACCGTGTCGTAAGCCTCTTCAATATCGCCTGATCCTCTGCGCTGCAAAAGTGCGAGGACAAGTGACTCGTACGCACCAACGCGAACACCAAGTAGTGCGCCGCGAAGTCGTTCGGCTTGCAATGCGCAGCGCGCCGCCTCGACATATTCGACCGCCCTTCGTCCTGCGGCGATCGATTCATCGATTTCTCCCGCGGATCGCAGCAGGTCTGAGATTCGAGCAGACATCTCGGCTGCAGCCGATCGGAGTTTCAGCCGAGCCGCCTGTTCTTCGGCCTTCACGAGCACGCCAATCGCAGCGGAATTATTCCCGCGCTCACTCGCGATCGCCGCCTCGGCGACCCACAGCGCGATGTCATCCAGTGGACTTCCAACCAGCGCAGGACGCGCTCTTTCGCATTGCAACTCAGCCTCGTCGGCATTGTGCTCATTCGCAAGAACGAATGCATGCGCCAACCTCGTGCGCGCGACTTCGACTTCATTACCGCATGCCTTCCACGCGGCAACGGCCTTCGCAAATCGGTCCGTCGATCCATCGCTCGCATCAGTTTGGCCGCTCATTCGCGCAAGTCCTGACAGCGCCCGTGCGATTTCGAACTTCATTTTCCGAGCCTGAAGGGTGGCGAGCGCATCGGCGTACAAACGCTCAGCGACGGCGATATCACCGAGCGCGGCGTAGACATCTGCCTCTTCAACGAGCACGCGGGCAGAGTGCCCTTCCGCGCCGAGTGCCTTGAGTTGAATCGTTGCCCGAGCGAATGCGTCGAGTGCTTCTTGAGCGCGACCGCACTGCGCTTCAAGGTCTCCGACATTGGCCAAGATCAGCGCCGCAGAGAAAGAGTTGGGATCCGATTGCGCGATGGAAAGTGCCGTTGAAAAGTCAGACCTTGCTTGGTCAAACTGCCCCAGTGCGAGTTGACACTCAGCCCTCGTGTTCAATGCCACCATTGAGAATGCTGCGCTCTGGCCGCTCTCTTGAATCGCCGCATCGATTGATGCAATCGCCTCAGCATGCCGACCAACGGCCTTGAGGACATTCGCCACATTCACACGTCCTTTTGCAGCAAGTTCAGATTCACCCAATGCCTCGAATTCCTGAACCGCATTCTCACCCGCCGCGATCGCCTCATCCGCTCGGCCCAATTTGAGCAACGGTTGCATTGATGTGATGAGCGCGCGACCAGCTTCTGCGAGTGCCCCTGCGGCTGTGGCAATGGACTTCGCCTCGTGGCTGGCGGCGAGGGACTCGTCAAATCGTCCGCCCGAAGCCAATGCGCTACAGAGAGCCCTTCGCACTCGCGCGCTGTCGGTCTTCTCTCCGATGGAATCGGCGGCATCTCGAACAGCTTCGAGTGCCGTGATGGCTTGCGCTCCCGTTGAAGCGGCCGCTTGTTCAGCAAGGTCGACTAGCCGAGACATCACCGCCTGCGGGTCGGATTGCGATCGGACGAGTCCGATGCGATCGGCCGACGCGGTGTGCATGAATTGATTGAGGTCAACTGCGGTCATTGACATGTTCCATTATGAAAACTGTGTCGCTGGAAGAATCACGAGCCCGCCGCCGATGGAAATAGCGATCTCATAGAGCCCCCGGTGCGCCGAGAGAGTGAAGTAACCGCGACTATCAACGACTCCCTGCTTGGTTGGCATAAAGGACTCTGGCGAAACGAGCGCTACTGCGGTCGCGTTGATTTCGCGACCGTCGGCATGAACCTGCCCATGCACTTCGAAGCCATCGTCCCCAATGTCATCGACTTCAAGATCGATCTTGTAGCCACCCGAGTCGAAGGTGAGCGTTCGTGGCCCCGCGCCACTTCGAACACCGGCCAATGCGGGCATGCGCGCGTCGATGACGAGCGAGGCGATGACGGCACGAGTGCGGTCAAGCCAAGGAATGGGTCGTGGCAATGCTGAAGCGAGTGCGAGCGCGCGAGCGATCACAGACTCTGGCGGAGATTGTTCTCTGACCACGACATCAATGTCGGCGAGCACTGTTTCGACAAATCGAATTTCGTTGCCCGTTGCAAAGTTGGCGGCGGTGGAACCGTCCATGCCAACCACAAAGCGCAGGAGAGCTTCGGTTCGGCGTTGGTCGGGTTGATGAGTCATCGGGGGTTGGTGCTTTCTGGGTCTACTCCAATGGAGAGGGGGATTTGCCATCTGCGATACGTCAGGATGATTATTTCTCGTGTTTCTCGTCGGATGGAGCCTCAAAACCACGCGCCCTGAGCGCCTCGGTGAGCTGGCTGAGACACCGCATCCGGCTGGGGCCGATGCTGCCAACGGTGATTCCGAGCCGAGCAGCGATGTTCCGATAACTAGGACCAGCCCCATCGGAATAGAGGGCGTGGATCAATTCTCGGCATTTCTCAGACAAAAAAGACATCTCCTCACGCATCGCCTGAAGCCGCTCGGCGGTCTCAGCGGTGGATTGGCTCGGCTCGTCGAGGTCGGCAAAGTCCTCGGTAACACTCAGGTTTCTTTGGCGCTTTCTCCCGATTCTCCAACATTCCCGATGGGTCGTCGTGATGAGCCACGCCGCCACTCTCGAAACCTCACGCAACTCCTTGAGGTGCGAAACCGCCGCGAGGAACACCGCTTGGTGGACATCATCCGCGTCCTCAGCGGGCAGTCGATATCGAATGGCGACGCTATAGACAAGGCGTGTGTATTGACGAACGAATCGATCCCATCCCCCTGCTTCGCCCTTCAGACAGGCGTCGAGTATCTCGCGATCGCGGGCGGTTGGGTCCACCGATGCATTGTGTCAGAAACACAATGAATGACAAGTCGGAAAATTGAATCAGCTGTTCCAGAAGCGCAGCGCTGGACCCGAATATTCTGCGAGTGGACGAATGAGTCGATTGTTCGCGTGCTGCTCCATGATGTGAGCGCACCAACCGGTGATGCGAGCCGCAACAAAAATGGGCGTGTACTGCGGCACGGGGATTCCCATGATGAAGTAGGTCATGCCGCAAGGAAAGTCCACATTGGGGTGGATGTTCTTGTCACGGAGCATGATCGCCTGCACCTCGTCACCCATATCGAACCACTTCTTCGAGTTGGGACCACCTTGGATCGCCAACTGGAGCCCACAGGTCCGCAGAATGCCTGCGCGATGATCACCGTTCTTGTACACGCGGTGACCGAATCCCATAAGTTTTCGCTTCTCGACAAAGGCGCGTTGCATCCACGCATTCACCGTCATTGCACCGCCAGCGCAGTCGCGATCAATGTCCTTGAGCATCTCCATGGCCATCTCGTTCGCGCCGCCGTGAAGCGGTCCCTTGAGTGCGCCGATGCCGCCGCACACCGCGCTATACATGTCTGTTTCAGTCGAGCAAATCACTCGACACGAGAAGGTGCTGGCGTTGAAATCATGCTCTGCGTAGAGGATGAGACTGACATCCATGATGTGCGCTTCGAGTTCGCTCGGCTTGCGTCCAGTCATGCACCAAAGAAGATTCGCAGCATGCGAGAGTGTTGGATCAGGATCCACTGGAGTCTTGCCATCGAGTGTTTGCTGACACGCTCCAATGATCGTGGGGATTTGTGCGAGCAGTCGCTTCGACTTGCGAAGTTCAGCATCAGGAGAATTGTCTTCGCAGTCCGGATCGAGATGCGAAAGCAGGCTCACTCCTGATCGCAGGATGCTCATGGGATGCGCATTGGGCGACTCTTTCGAAATCGCGATCACCGCATTCTTCACACTCGCAGGAATTGCGCGCATCGAAGCGAGTTCACTCTTGAACTCAGCCAATTGCGCGGCGGTGGGCTTTGATCCAACGAGCAAGAGGTACGAGACCTCTTCAAATGTTGCGTTCGCTGCAAGATCGGCGATCTCGTATCCGCGGTAAATCAACTGGGTTTGGTTGACTGAGCAAATCGTCGTGTCACCGACGGTCTGTCCTGCGAGTCCTCGCGTATCAACAGGCTTGCTCGGAGTAGTTACGGGTGCGGTCGCGGTCGTCATCTGGTGAGGTTCCTAAAAAATGCTAAGTCTCTCATGGTAGCGAGAATGGGCTTTTCACGGCGTACCAGAGGACAATTTCTTCCCCAAGAACGGTACCAATCATGTGGTTTTGGTTCAGCGCCTTGTCCCATCGGGTGCATTCCACTGCACCCCCGGCGTGTAATGAAGCAGGGAATACAACTCCGCGCGCGTCTGCATCTGCGGGAGCGTGGCTTCCATCGAGCCCGAGGCCTTCAGGTGAGCAAGTCCCCTTTCGACGGATTGCATTGCGAGACGCATGACGCTGAGCGGATAGATCACAATCGAGTACCCCAGCGCCTTGAATTGGCTCGCCGAAATGTGCGCCGTCTTGCCGAACTCGGTCATGTTCGCGAGGCTGTGTCCAAGAGATGCCTTCGCAAACTGGGCGAACTCGTCTTCGGTCGCGAGTCCCTCTGGGAAAATGACATCCGCCCCTGCTTCGCGGTAGAGATTTCCTCGCCGAATCGTCCCTTCCATCCCCTCGATGGCGTGCGCGTCGGTTCGAGCAATGATGACCATGTCGGGATTGAGTCGGTGCTTCGCCATCGCGGCAACCTTGTCCGCCATCTGTTGTGGAGAAACGATCTCCTTGCCGTCGAGATGTCCACACCTTTTTGGAAAGAGTTGATCCTCGATGTGAAGCGCCGCCGCGCCAGCCCGTTCGTACTCGATGATCGTGCGGACAGCACATTCCACTTCGCCGAATCCAGTGTCAGCATCGGCGATGACTGGAAGCCCGCTCGCATCAGCGACTGCGCGGATAGCGCGACACATGTCGGGAAGCGTGATGAGTCCGATGTCGGGGAATCCTGCACAGTTGGCCGTTGCGGCTCCAGAGATGTACACACTTTGAAACCCTGCTCTTGCAGCGGCGCGAGCGACGAGCGCGTTGAAGACTCCAGGTGCGACGACGATGTCGCGCGACATACATTCGCGGAGGCGCGCACCGGGGTGAATTGTGGCCTTCATCGTCATGGTGTTCAAGGTAGCAGCGGATGAGATTACGGGAGGTCGATGCGCCAAGCGATGGCACTGTCCGCGGTCCGTTCCCAGACAATCTTGAACTCGCTAGGCTTCAACCCAACCGTCACAATCGCGGGCGGAGAAGGGGCGGCCTCTTCCAGAGCGCGCTGTTTCTTCGAGAGTTTCTTGAGATCGACAGGGACAAGGTTGAAACCCTCGGCCATTTTCTTCTTCTTGAGTGGTTTCTTCTCGTTTGGATCCGCCACGATGCCGGGGAGCTCGAAGAGCGTGTCGTCGTCCGCGCTCAGTACCCGCTTGTAACCATGAGATCCAACTTCGTAGGTGAACTTATCACTTTGGAGGGCGCTCTTGAGATCAGCGAGCGTCGCGGGACGAATATCTTTTGCATGCAGAAAACGAATCCCCTCAGCGAGGAATTCGCCGCGCTCAAGCGCCGTCGCGAAGGGACTCGGCTGCATCGAGAGTGCGAAACGAGCCCACGCTTCTTCAAAGATGCGGACGTCCGCCGCATTCGTCAATCCAAATGCCTGCTCGAAGGCGTTGAGCGGCAGCGCGCCTCCATTGAGAAGGTGGAGGAGCCGCTCGAAGTGCTTCTGATATCGAGCATCGTCTCCGTACACCAGAAAGTGGACCATGCTCCAACTCTGGTTGTATTGCAGTTCTGCTTTTCCGCTCGCCACATTCTGATTCCAGGAATCATGGGTCATCGCGAGAAGATCGAGGAACGGAATGTGATTGCCCGACTTCGCAGCCTCCCCCACCGCCGTGACGACTTGCGGACGAGATTGCCCGAGGATCACACTCTTGTCGAGGAGAATCGCTTCACCAAAAAACTCGGCAAGCCCCTCGTTCAACCATGGAGGAAGATCGCTCCCGAAATAGGCGTGCGCCGCCTGATGGAATCCCTCGTGCTGCATCACATGAAGGACGCGCTGATCAGGAACTCCTTCGGCAAAGAATGCGAGCGCTGCGCCGCGAGGGCAGACAAAGAACATTCCACCTGAACCCGAGCCATCGATCCCAAACTGTGTACGAAGCGTGTCAAGATAATCCTGTCTCGTCGCAAACATCATCACATCGAGTGCAGGAGGAGTCCGAAGGCGCAGCGAATCGAGGCGGCGCATGTACTCGTCGTACATCGTGTCCATGTGCGCCGCGTATCGCTGCGTGACCTCGGCGGGAAGATCACTGCGAATCCGATAATGGCGACTTGTGGAAGGTCCGCGAGCATCGGGCGACGTGCGATCCCACCAACTCGCTCGCGCTTGCCTCGTTGAATCTTGAGAGGCGTCAACGGGAGTCGATTTCCAAGTGAGCAGCGCCACCGTCAACCAAGCCGCGATGCCCAATGCCGTCCCAAGAACTCGACTGGAGAGCATGTGAGACATCGTTTGGACGATCCTAGCACTCGAGTTCACAAAGACTTCACGAGCTATACTCGACTTCTCTCGATTCTCGAGGGATTCACGGACTTCTCCCATGTGGCAATCCATTTCGCTGATCGTGTCTTTCATGCTCTCGCCCGCCCCTGCTCCTCAACGCGCAGTGACGAACGAAGACGCTCCCATCGTGCCGAATGACGCAGCCGTGATCGCTGCGCGTGCGCGATTGGATGTTGAACTTTTGGCAGGACCAACACTGCTCGAGTCGCTCGCCGCGAAGCCCTCGTGGCAAGTGCGCGTCAATCCAGGTGACCTCCAATCACGAGGAGCGATTTTCCCACTGGGAGATCGTGTGTATGTGAATGATGGATTCAATGCACTGAACGCGATCCTCGTGGGCGACGGACGCGCCATCTGGATTTGCGATGTGCTCGATTCAGACGACGAACTCTTGAGCGTGTTCACGGCGACGACGAAAACGGCCGAGCGGATTTTCCTCGTTTCGGGCGAGGGCATTGCCATCGCCTCTGCGGACACAGGCGACTTCCAGTCGCGTGCTCGTGTCGATTTTTTCCCAGGAACTGCCGCGGTGGTCTACAACGACTTCGCTATTTTCGGCAATCCCACAGGACGGCTCGGCTGGGAACGCATCGGTTCAGCAGTGCCATGGTGGGGATCGACTTTGCCGGGCGGAATCCGCACCCCGCCGATTCTGATCGGCGGCACCGTCGCTGTGGCGAGTGATCGCGGAAGAGTCGGAGTCTGGGTTGCAGAATCCTCCCAATCCATCTGGAGTTTCAATCTCGGCGGAGGCGTGTATGGCACTCTCTCGACAGACGGCAATCTCCTCTTTTGCGCGAGCAAGGATCAGTCGGTGTACGGGTTCGATCATCGCTCGGGACGAGTCGTGTGGAAGTACTTCACCGAGTCGCCGATCGAAAGTGATACGGTTTGCATTCGTGGCCGTGTGTATGTCCAGATTCCTGGGCAGGGACTCGTCGCGCTTCGCGCCGATGGAGGCAATCGCCCTGATGGACAAGTGATCTGGACATCGAAAGCGCCGGGCAACGTGATTGGGCTTTTCGCCAATCGGCTCATTGTCTGGGATGCGGCGACGAAAACGCTTTCCGCTGTGGAACCACTCGATGGCAACATCATTCTGTCGAAGCGTGTCGCACTCGCTCGAGTCAAGATGTCCGCGGCAGTCGATGGCGATCTCTATCTCCTTGGATCGGATGGTCGACTTCAACGGTTGACACCTGCATTCCCCACTGCGCCAGAAACAGTGCCAGCGAGCGAATGACGATGGACCATCTTGTCCCCGTGCGGCGCGCGCTCATTTCAGTCAGTGACAAGACCGACCTTGTTGGCTTCGCAAAGATGCTGACATCGCACGGCGTGACGATCGTTTCGACTGGAGGCACCGCCGCGGCGTTGATGAAGGCGGGCATCAAGGTCACTCCGATCGAAGAACTCACTGGATTCCCAGAGATGATGGATGGAAGGGTGAAGACCTTACATCCCCGCGTTCACGGAGGATTGCTTGCACGGCGGAACAACCCCGCTCATCTGCAGTCCATGCGCGATCATGGGATTGAGTCGATCGATCTCGTGTGTGTCAATCTCTATCCGTTCGAGCAAACGGTTCGCAAAGAGGGAATCGCCGACGAAGAAGCGATCGAGCAAATTGACATCGGCGGCCCGAGCATGATCCGATCCGCCTCGAAGAACTTCGAGAGCGTGACGGTGGTCACTGATCCGGAACAGTACGACCTCATCGCTCGAGAGATGTCGGCGCAAGATGGATCGACTTCCCTCGGACTGCGGCGCACCCTTGCAGGTGCTGCGTTTGCTCGCACTGCGAGTTACGACACCGCGATTGCGTCTTGGTTCGATCGCGCACAAGAGAATCCATTCCCAGAACTACTTCAGGGATCATGGAGGCGCATTGAAGAGTTGCGATACGGCGAGAATCCGCATCAACTCGCTGCGATTTATGCGGATGTGACCAACTCCGAGGTGAGCATCGTTGGCGCTCCTTTGTTATGGGGCAAGCCACTGAGTTACAACAATGTGCTTGATGCATCCGCCGCCCTCGAGGCGGCGCTCGATCTTCGGGACATCAATCAGAATCAGTGCGCGGGAGTCATTGTCAAGCACACCAATCCATGTGGAGCAGCAATGGGTGCCACAGCGCGCGATGCTTTTCTTGCCGCATACGCAGGAGATCCACTCGCGGCGTACGGCGGAATTGTCGCCCTGACTGGAACGATCGACCGTGCGTGCGCTGAGGCGATTGTGGAAGGCGAGCGTTTTCTCGAAGTGATCGTCGCATCGGCGTTTGATGATGATGCGTGCGCCCTCATCTCGAGTCGGTGGAAGAATGTGCGACTGGTCGCCGTCGGTCCAGCGCGCACACTTGTTGGACGTCCACTCGCGATGCGCACCGTGGCTGGTGGATTGCTCGTCCAAGAGCGTGACACCAAACCGATTCGAGCGACTGACCTACAACATGTGGCGGGGCCTGCTCCAAGCGCGGCCGCGATTCAAACGGCGTTGCTCGCGTGCGTGGTGGTCAAACATCTCAAGTCCAATGCCGTGTGCATTGCGGCAGGAGATCGACTGCTCGGCGCAGGTGCTGGACAAATGGATCGCGTCGCGAGTTGCCGAATCGCATGTGACAAGGCGACCTCGGCGATGTCACAGTGCAGTTCCATTCCTGTTGCGGCGAGTGATGCATTCTTTCCATTCTCAGATGGACCCGAGTTGCTGATTCGCGCTGGAGTCAAGTGCATTGCACATCCTGGAGGATCCAAGCGGGATCAGGAGACCATTGACCTGTGCGAGCAACACGGCGTGACCTGCTTGATCACGGGGACGCGTCATTTCCGCCATTAAGTAGTCGCTCGCGCGATGAGTCGAAATCCGTACCATGCCCGCCATGCCGACGACCCCCCGCTTGGACCACGCCGACCTCGCTCCACTCAAGACAGTATTCCCAGAGACTCGGCTGCTCGCAACCGAATTTCGTGGACAGACCACGGTCATCGTTCCAAGCGCCCAGTTGCATGACATCGCCCGTTTTCTGCGCGACGATTCGAGAACGCAGTACAACTTCCTGACCGATCTCACCGCGGTGGATTACCTTGGTTATCCCGCCACACAGCCCGGACGATTCGCAGTGGTCTACGAACTGGTGAGCCACTCGACGAATCGACGAATCCGTTTGAAGTCCTACCTTGATCCATCGATCGGCACACTCGGCATCGAGAACGATCCATCCCTCTCCATTGCATCCGTGACCGACCTTTGGGCAGGCGCAGAGTGGATGGAGCGCGAAGTGTTCGACATGTATGGCATCCGTTTCACGGGACACCCCGACCTTCGACGCATTTTGCTCTGGAAGGATTTTCCCGCACATCCTCTGCGCAAGGATTATCCGCTGCGTGGTCGAGGCGAGCGCGAGCGATACACCGCTCTGTCGCGCGACACCTTGAATGTGAAGTGATTTCGGTCTTTCGCGGGGAAAGGTGCGATGAACGCACCCGGCAGGATTCGAACCTGCGACCGCCGGATTAGAAATCCGGTGCTCTATCCAGCTGAGCTACGGGTGCAAGAAAAAAGGCAGAGGATTGAGGGTACCGCATAAAACGATGGCATGATGTCGGCTGGGGTCGAAGCAATCCGCGCGAGTTGCGCCCATTGCGCTTGGGGGAAACAAAATGCGAATTCTCAATACAGTGATCATTGCCATCCTGTTCTGTTGGACATCAACAATGTATGGACAAGGGACTGGATCCGCAGCGCCATGTCCGCGAGTCGAACTTCCCTGCGAGGCGTCGGGAGAAGGCGAACCAGGCGAAGGTGAAGAGCAACCGTGTCCCTGCGGACCTGGAGACTGGTTCGACCGCGTCATTCTTCATCAGAGCATTCCTTCGGTTCCGACCAATGTAGACAGCTGGACCATGATTGGCATGACCTATTTCGGCTACGTCAAGAAGGAAAGTACGGCGGACCAGCACGCGCAAGCGCGGATTGAACTCACCGGGAAAAGTTATTTTTGGGACGCGGGGAGTTATTCCATTCGCGCCTTTGCCAGTCTCCGACACAATGTCGAAAACAGTTGGATTGGAACGGGGCCTCCCTGCGCACGCCAAGTCAACCTTTCAGCACGGGGTGGCGCGACTCTGCTCATTAGTGCGAGTTGCGCCGCACGGCTCGGTTGCACCGCATCCGCGTCGGCAACGGGTGCAGGAAACGCAGAGAGCAAGGGAAATGCAAGTGCCGAACTTCACGACCTCAACATGACTGGACATGTCGGATACAACGCGGTCAAGGATGACTTCTCGGTCGATGGAAATTTCGGAGCAGCTCTTGATTATGAGAGTCCTTCGATTACCGGCAGTTTTTCTCGTCAAGTGAATTGGTCGACCGACGGAGTCGGGTCCCACAGCGGAACCGCCAGTTACTCCGTGCGATCGGGTCGTACTTGGTGCGCGTGGACGAATCGCCCAGTCACGCGGAAGTCCTACTCCACGGCCGGCGCGACTGCAGCGGGGTCCGTCGACGAGAATGGATCGTGCGCCGCATCCGCACGAAGCGATGTCTCTCTTTACGTGAACTGAGGCGACATGGCACTCTTCTCGCACCTCTTCATTCAGGGCGTCATCGTGACGACGATGACGCTCTGTTTCCATTCGTCAACTGCCGCAGCAACTCGGCCTCCTGATCGGACACCGACTTCGGCTGCGGCATCATCGCTTGTCGCTGAGGATCCGTTTGTGCTGCTTGAATCTGCATTCGCAAGCGAAGATCGAACAACTCTGGTTGATCGCAAGCGATCTGCGGATTGGCACATCGGCGGCGTGATGCACTGGCTCGATTGGTGCCAGAAGTACAAACCGTCCACGCCTCGCACGATTTGGTTCTGGACATGGAGAGAAACGGCACCGCAAGGCGACATTCCCATTCGCATTCAGTGGTGCGCCACCTGGGACGGCATGACGCTGACCACACGCATCCGGTGGGCGGACCCTCCATTCCCCGCAGCGTCATTGGACTTTCCTGTGTGGCCTGAGGGACTGACGATGGCGTGGACCGATCGGATGTGCACTGTCCTCGAAGCCCATGGCGAGATACCCCCCGCCGTGGACTGGCGAGAACGCAGTGCATTCCCGCTGCGGCGCGGGACCGATGCCTACGACCCGTTCGATGCTGCAGCCTCGTGGGCGAGAAACGGCGGCAACCGAACGGCTTCGACCGGTCATTCTCCACTGGGCGTGACTTGGTTTACGAATCATCCGCACCGCGAGCAACTGGACGCCGAATTCACATTGGATTCGGGAGACTCTTCGAGGCGGCCGATCGCTTGGCTTCCCACTGAACAAGAATCCACCGACGTTGTGCTGCATCAGATGCCATCGGGCGCACTGAGAAGAATGGATCGATACCAAGACGGACGAGTCACCGCGAGTCATGTCTGTGACAACATTGTGTTTGGTCGTGAGTTGTCGATGGATGATGATCCCCTCTCGGTCGAATGCACATCGCACGGTGTTTCGTGGCAGTCCAGGTGGGAGACGCACGACGAGACCCACCGATCCAAACTCGTCGACGAGGTTCGAGTGCGTCTCGGTGATCTTCCAGACGGAGGCGCTTCCATCGTGCGTGCGCTCTCGAACAAGACGCGCTCCGTCGCTTCGACGCTGCCGAGTGTTGCCCCTGCGCCTGCACTCGATCCACCTGCGCCCGTTGCGAGGAATCCGATTCAAGATTCAGAGCGGGCTGAGATCACCCTCGAAATGCTGATCAGTCGATCTCAGTGGATGCATCTCGAAGCGACTTTCTGGAGCAGGGTTGGAAGTCGCTCAGAAGCCGCATCGATCATTGAATCGCTGGCGACGGATTGGTGATCGCACCTTGTGCAATCCACGCTCTGAGAATCGCGATGTCTTTTGCAGACAGTCGCTCGTCGGGGGGCATCACATCATCATGATCAGAGGGCAGAGTGAGTCGACGCATCATGTCGCTCTCATCCGGCCGACCTGCCACAATCACCGCCGGCTCATCTTCCTCGGGCACGAGTGTGAGCGCTTCGGAAATGGGGGTGAACGAGAGTCCACCATTGCGCTTCTTCTTGCCGTGACACTCCACGCAATACTCAGTGAGAATCGGTTGAACATCGTCCTCGAAACGAATGGTGCCCAACTCAATCGCCTCAATCTCTTGCGCAGAGGGAGGCGCATCGCCTTGCCGTGATTGCAAACCAAATGTCGTGCGGACCGCTTTGTCGAGTGCCTCTTCGAGGTATCCATCGCCGTAGATCAACTCGCCACCGAGATGCCCCGTGAAGGCAACGGTCAACGAGGCGATCACCAAGCCAATGCGGTACTGCGTTCGCCGTTGCTTCGCGTGCGCGTGAAACCGTGGACCCACTCTTGCGCACATCCACACCACGGCGACCATCGCAACGGCACTGGAGATACCAACCCAACGGTGCAGAAAGAGAGTGCGCGAATCCTCGACATCTTCATACCCTGCACTGATCCAACCGGAACTCGCGGTCAACACACTGACGGCCGCTGCAATCCAGAGACAAGTGCGCGCGAAGCGAGATACATCCTGCCGGTTCGTCAGCCAATGCCATGCCTCTGCCACAAAGGCGACCATGATGAGCGCGAGTGGAAAGTGAACGAACAGCGGGTGAAACCGACCCACCACTTGCATCCACGCATCGACGATTCCGGACGAAGTGAGTGCGGCCAGTGTCATAGGGTGGCGGAAGGTACCCGAGGCGAACGGTCACAGAGGACGCCGAGAGTCCGCGTGACCAGCAGAGTTGCCAGTGCGATCGATTGCGTCAACACTATCCTGCCCTCTATGGTCACGACAACCTCGGCCACACCCAAATGTCGAGTCTTGAACTTGTGCCTCACTCAAGTCATCTTTGGGGGCGTGTTTGCCGCACTCTGGTTCGCAGGATGTGCACTCTCGACCGCGCACGAACATCCCGCTACACCGTGGTTTGATTTCGAGGTGCATGCCCCCTACCTCGGATGGCTCATCCCCCTCTACCTGTCTCAGAATGTCTCGGTCGCGATCTTGCCATTCGCTTTTCGAGATTGGCGAGAGTATTTCCCCGTAGCCATGGTGATGTTGTTCCTCGGCGCGATTGCCGCGGCGTGCTTCGCTCTCTTTCCAATGCGCCTTGGATTCGAGGGAGGATCAGCAGTATGGGCTCCACTGGGTTCTTACCTTGGTATTCCTGATCCAGGCGCTGGAGGGTATGCCCCAAGCCTTCATGTGGCCTACACCGTTTTCATCGCGATGATTCTTTCGGCGCGATGGGGACCGCGTTGGACCATTCCGTTTTGGATGTGGGTGATTGGCGTGAGTGCCTCGACCTACTTCGTGCACGAACATCATCTCATCGACATCTCGACCGGAGCATTGCTCGGACTCGCTGGTGTCTGGATCATTCGCCGACCTTGGATCACGCGACTCACACCGCGAAGTACTTCGCTTGTGGATGATGGACGATGATCGCGCTCGTCGATTGCTCTGGATCGATCTGCCAATTCTCAGTCAGAACACAACCGATGCGCTCAGGTTGCAAGAGTCGGAATAGTTTTTCCTGATCGCTCATCTCTGGACACGCTGGATATCCGAATGAATACCGGCTGCCCTGATAGTGCTGCGTGAAAAGTTTGCGCGTTTCTGGATCATCGTGTTGAGAAAGACCCAGCTCTGCGCGAATGCGCTTGTGCCACACTTCGGCGAGCGCTTCGGCACATTCAACACCGAATCCGTGCAAAAAGAGATACTCGGTGTATTCATCCCGCTCGAAAAGCATGTGCGCGCGGCGGCTCGCCTCGGGTCCCATCGTGACGCAGTGCAAGGCGAGCACATCTCGCTGCGGTTGGTCGATGGTTCGAAAGAAATCACTGATACACAACCGCTCCCGCGCCGCTTGTCTTGGGAATGTAAACCGCTCGATCTCGCGTGCGTGATCTTGCGGATCGAACACCACAAGTGAATCACCCTCTGAGGCGCAAGGGAAATATCCCCACACGACGGCGGGGCGCAGAATGTGTTCGTTCATGCACTGCGCCGAAAGTCGAGCGAGAACAGGCTGTGCGTTCTCTTCAAGGAACTTTTCGTAGGCACTGTCTTCCATCACACCGCGCTTGAAACCCCACTGACCACGAAAGAGAGCGACTCGATTGATGTAGGGATAAATCTCACTGAGCGGAATGTTTTCAACGAGGCGAGCTCCCCAAAAGGGAGGATTGGGAATCGGAAGATCTCGTTCCACATGACTTCGAGCAGGACGATCGACGGTTGCCACGGCCTCTTGTCGTGCTGCGCGCCCCGCGACCACCGCATCGGCGGCGGCTCGTTTGACGAGTCGCGCGTCCACTTCGCGCTGGATTCGTGCGAGGTCCTTTTCGGCGAGTGCGTCGCACACAGCAAGTCCCTCGAATGCGTCGCGTCCATAAAAGAGCGGACCTTGATACACCGATCGCAAGTGCGACTCTGCGTAGTGGCGGGTGAGAGCCGCGCCTCCGAGCAACACTGGAATTTTAATGCCGAGCGCATTGAGCGCGTGCAAGTTCTCTTCCATCACTCCAACACTCTTGACAAGCAGTCCGCTGAGACCAATCGCGTCAGCACCCGTTTCTTGAAGGGCTTCGAGGATTTTTGCAATGGGCTGTTTGATACCGATGTTGTGGACTTTGAATCCGTTGTTCGACAGAATGATGTCCACCAGGTTTTTGCCGATGTCGTGCACATCCCCTGCCACCGTTGCAAGGACGATGGATGCTTTGGCGGGGCCTACGACTCCAGAGCGAGCCATTTCCGGCTCGAGAAGATCCACCGCCTTTTTCATCACTCTCGCGCTCTGCAGCACGAAGGGCAATTGCATTCGTCCCGCGCCGAATCGATCGCCGACGACTTTCATTCCTTCAAGGAGATGATTGTTGATGATGTCCAGCGGCGAATACAACTGAAGCGCTTCTTCGAGCGACTCTGCGAGTTGTGAGTCGTCTCCTGTGATGATGTGCGATTGCAACCGTTCATCGAGAGGCAGGTCGGCGAGTCCACCCTTGGCCACTTGATCTTCTTCTGTATCGGGGAAGAGCGAAATAAAATGAAGGAGTGGATCGAATGTGGCTGGTGTCCCTTCGGGTCTTGCATCACCGCGGCGATCGTGGAGCAACCACAGTGCTGCATTCCAATTCGCTGGATCGATTCGATCGCGCGGAAGAATCTTCGACGCATGCACAATCGCCGATGTGAGTCCAGCCTTGAGTGCTTCATCGAGGAAGACGCTGTTCAGGACCATGCGCGCGGGCGGCTTGAGTCCAAAGGAAATGTTCGACAGCCCCAAGATGGTCTGGCAACGCGGAAACCGCTCACTGATAAGTTCAATGCCGCGCAGCGTTTCGAGGCCAAGGCGTCGATCCGCATCATTGCCCGTGGCAATGGTGAAGGTGAGAGGATCAAAGAAGATGTCCTCTTCTCGTACGCCCCACTTCTCGGTACAGAGACGGTGGAGGCGTTGAGCGATCTCAAGTTTTCGACTGGCGATTCGAGCCATCCCCTCCTTGGGATCTTCATCAATCGTGAGCGCCACCACCGCCGCGCCGTAACGCGTCAAGAGTGGGCACACTTCATCGAGTCGCTTTTCGCCATCCTCGAGATTGATGCTGTTGACGATCGCGCGACCAGGACAGACTTGCAGTCCTGCCTCGAGCACGCGCGCATCAGTCGAATCGAGCATCAGCGGTGCATCGACTTGTCGAACAAGTCTCGTCACCACCTCGTGCATATCCCGCACGCCATTTCGTCCAACAAAGTCGACGCAGATGTCGAGCACATGGCTGCCGTCGCGCATCTCATCACGCCCCATCGCGACGAGTGCATCCCAATCTTCAGCGTCCAAGAGTCGCTTGAACTTTCGACTGCCGTTGGCATTGAGTCGCTCGGCCACGATGAGGAATGATTGATCCTGCCGAAACTCCACCGTGCTGTAGAGACTGCTCACTGCTGGAATGCGTCGTGCCGCACCTCGCACTGAAGGCGTGCACGAATCCACCATTGATTTCAATTTCGCGATGTGGTCAGGAGTGGTGCCGCAGCATCCTCCTACAGCATCCACTGGAATCTCTTCAATAAACCGACGCATTGCCAAGGCGAATCCATCGGGCTGGAGCGGATAATGCGTCTGTCCATTCACAAGGACAGGAAGTCCCGCGTTGGGAATGACGCTGATGCGGCGATCCCACGATCGAGAGATCGCCTGGATGTGAGTCGCCATTTCGACGGGTCCCGTGGCGCAATTCAGACCGATACTCGCGATCGGAAAGGGAAGGAGCGCGTTCACGATCGCATGCACATCACTCCCGAGCAGCAGCGTGCCCGTGGTCTCGACGGTGACCGAAACAAAGATCGGGCAGTCATTCACGCTGCGACGCGCGCGCTCGAGTGCCTCAAGACAGGCCGTCACAGCGCACTTGATTTGCAGAAGGTCTTGGCATGTCTCGATCATGAGACAGTCCACTCCGCCTTCGATGAGTCCATCGGCTTGCTCTCGGTAACTCTCGAGCATGTCGTTCCACGAGGTTTGACCAAGCGTCAAGAGTCGCGTGCCTGGCCCGATCGATCCCGCTGCGAAGCGAGGTGCGCTTGAAGTTTCGTACTTCGCACATGCAGCCCGAGCGATTCGCGCGGCAGTCACATTGAGTTCTCTCACCCAACCCACCATCTCGGCATCGAACTCGGCAGCGACGAGACGATTCGAGCCGAACGAGTCGGTCTCCACGATGTCCGCGCCGGCAGCGAGCATTGATTCGTGAATCCGCTGAATCATGTCGGGGCGGCTGCGCACCAGAATGTCGGTGCAATTGTCTCGTCCGAGGTAATCCGCAGTCGTGCAGTCCGCGCAAGCGTGAATTGAGGTCCCCATCGCGCCGTCGAAAAGCACTCGGCGAGAATCCATCAAGGACAACAGGGTGGGGCGAGCCATAAGCGCACCGCCATCGTACCTCGATCCAACCGTTCATGCGGATAAATGGATGGATGTCGACCTGTGACTCCAGTTCTTCGAGCCTTGGGTCCCTGCCGTCACCACGCCGCCTACGCTGACCTCTATGCGCCGAACCTGGATGCTCTTGCTCCTATCAATGGGATTCATTCCCGCCTGTCAATCGACGACACCTCCTGTGGCAACGCCGACAGAACCCATGGCCATCGCCCCGGCTGTGAGTGGAGAACCAATTACAAGCGAAGTTGCCGCATCCACCTTTGAATTGGTGTGGACGACGGTGCGAGATCAGCATTTCGATACGAGTTACGGAGGTGTCGACTGGATCGCCGTGGGTGAAGAGTTTCGCGCGAACGCTTGCGCCGCGACAACACGAGAGAGTCTTCGAGACATTCTCAATCTCATGCTCAGCCGCCTCGGACAGAGTCACTTTGGAGTCATGCCCGGTTCACCAAGCAATGATCTCATCAGTCCAGCCGCGTCTTCAGTTCCATCATCCATTGGATTGACGATTCGATCGATTGGTGGCGACATGACAGTGACCTGTGTTGATTCCGATTCACCCGCCGCACGAGCATCAATCGAGACGGGATGGATTCTCCGAACCATCAACGGCAATCCGCTCAGCACGCCACATCTGAGCGATGTCCCAGCGCATCTGCACACCATGGTGCGTGAACGAGAGGCAGCCCAAGCGCTCCAGGCGCGGCCCGGAACGACACTTCGACTTGAATTCACCGATCGGACGGAAGTCAACCGTTATTGCGAGGTGACCACTGAACCGGACTCGGTGCCGCGCATTACTTTCGGAACTCTCCCCCCCATCGAAAGCGATATTGAGTGGCGCGAACTTTCCCCTGATTCGTGGCGCGCTGTGGCCGCGCCCCTTGCAGGCGAATCGATCCATCGCGTGGGATACATTCGGTTTTCTTCTTGGTTTCCAGTCATCGCGCAAGACCTTGACCGCGCCGTCGACGAACTCCGCTCGGTTGACGCGCTCGTCATTGACTTGCGTGGAAATCCCGGAGGCGTTGGGTTCATGGCTGCAGGATTTGCGGGGCACTTCTTTGTCGAACCAACCAATCTCGGAGACATGACCGCACGATCGGGCACACTCCATTTCCTTGCACAACCTCGCACCGTTGCGGCGGGCGGTCGTGCAGTGAATCCATTCGCTGGACCAATCGCCATCTTGGTGGATTCACAAACGGCGAGCACAAGCGAAGTCTTCGCAGGCGGCATGGTTGACGTGCACCGCGCAGAGGTTTTTGGTGGACCAAGTGCTGGAGCGGCGCTCCCCGCAGTGCTCCTCACATTGCAAGACGGTGACATCCTCATCTATGCCATCGCCGACTTTCGCGTTCCAAGTGGCAAGTCGCTTGAAGGATGCGGCGTCCACCCCACAGTAATCCCATCACCCACCCTGCTCGACTATCGTTCTTCCTCTGATCCGACGCTTCGACAGGCGCTGGAGTGGATCGACAAGACTCTTCCTTCAACCACACCCAATCCATGAATATCACGTACCTATTGCTCGTCCTTCGGACATGCTGCGGAATCCGAATCGCTGCGATCGCATTCGCCGCCCTCGCATCGTTGTCCGCTCATGGACAAGACACTGCGCCCGCCACGATTCCAACTGTCAAAGCGACTGCACCCGCTCCCACCTTGGACGAATTGCTGAAACTCAATGCCATCGCAATGGGTGGATCCGACAAACTCAATGCCATCAAGAACATCACCATGACAGGAACCATGTCCATGGGCGGAGCGGGCATGACGGGCGCGCTCACTCAGCAGATTCAATTGCCAGGAAAACTGCTTCTCAACCTCGACCTTCCTGGAATCGGGAAGGTCTCGACGGGTTGCGACGGCACGGTGGGGTGGTCAATGAATCCGATGATGGGACCGACGCTCATGGATGACGCCGATCTCGATACATTGAAGCTCGACACGATTCAGAGTTTTGCTCCAGATCTTCGTTCGATCTACGACACCGTCACGAGCAATGGTCTTCAACCATTCGAGGGTGCAACTGCGATCGAGCTCGTCTGTGTTCGCGGAGAGTCCACCTCTCGCAAGTTCTTCGATCCATCCACTTTCCTTCAGGTCGGGCAGATCGATCGCGTCAAGAGCATGATGGGCGAGGTCGAATCTGTGACAGTGATGAATGAGTACAAACCATTCGAGGGGATCCAAGTTCCAGTCAAGACCACCATCAAGGTGATGGGGCAGTCACAAGTGGTGTCGATCACCGCTGTTCAGTTTGATCCGATTCTCGACTCGGTGTTCGTCCTTCCTCCAGAGATTCAGACGCTTGCGGCGCAGCGATCTGCCAAGCAACCGACAGCCCCTGCCGCTCCCACCACGAAGCCGTGATGACCATGCTCGCTCAGTTCATCGTTGCGATCGCGATCACCATTGCGCCGCAGGACACTGCACCGCCCACCGATCCAGGTCGAATCATTTCAGGATCCGATACGACTGCGGCGGGCGATTTTGTCATGCCTCCCCGCCCTGCGGTTGAGTTCCCCGCTGACATGCCCGTTCTCGTGCGTGCCGTTCTCGAACGCTCTCTCGATGCTGTTGGAGGAATCGATCCGATCACCAAGCTGAAGTCGATTCAATACACACTGACGACGGTGGCATCGAGCGGCCGCGTCACCATCGATGTGAAGTGTGGACCCGACCGCGAATTGCTTATTCGACAACGGTTTGCCGATCTCGAGGTGGCGACCGAAAAAGGATTCGACGGCAAGACATCGTGGAACTACGACCCAAACTTGCGTGAATGGAGAGTTGTCCCAGAGTCTTTTGTGCGACGCCATGAGATCATGCGGTTTGTCCCCGATGTCTTTTCTCCCATCATGACGATGCCCGGGCTCGCATGGGAGATTCGCACGCCAGAGACATTTGACGGAACTCCATGCGAAGTCGTTCGCATTCACCGCACCGCTGGAAAGTGGAATGAGATCCTCATCTCCACTGCGAACCACATGCCCGTCGCCATGCGAACCTTTGATCCCAACACGGAGTCGATCAACGAAATAGTCCGTTGGACCCAATGGCTTCAAGTGGGCGGCACCGCGGGATTCTTCTTGCCCACACGGATTACTGCAACACGCGGATCGGACATACGCGAGTATGTCTATACAGATGTCGCGGTGGACACACTGACGAAGACCGACTTCGAGCCGCCGATTCAGATTCGAGAACTCATTCAATCCAGGCGGCAGAGACCAACTCCATGAGCGACGCCGTCGTGCTGATCGATGTCCGCAAGTCGTTCGGGAGTGTCCGTGCCGTGGCTGGTGTTGATTTTCGACTTGCGCGCGGTGAAGTGTGCGGATTCCTCGGGCCAAACGGGGCGGGCAAGAGCACGCTGATCCGCATGATCATGGCGATCATCCGCCAAGATTCAGGTGAACTCACCGTTCTCGATGGCGATCCCGTCGATGTGAAGGATCGTGTTGGGTACTTGCCCGAGGAGCGCGGGTTGTATCGAAAGATGAAGGTTGGGACTTTCCTTTCCTACATCGGTCGGCTCAAGGGACTTACTGCCCGTGATGCCCGTCGACGCGCAGGCGAGGCACTCGAACGGCTCGAACTTCCTGGGATTCTCGACCGACGCTGCTCTGACTTATCCAAGGGACAACAACAGAAAGTGCAGTTTGTCTCTTCGATCCTTCATGAGCCTGAACTCCTTGTGCTCGATGAACCATTCTCTGGACTTGATCCAGTCAACCGCCGAACGCTTCAAGTCGAGATCGAGTCGCTGCGCCAGCGCGGGAAGACGATCATTTTTTCAACACACCAGATGGAACAAGCAGAACGGCTGTGCGACCGCGTCATCTTGGTCCATCATGGACGAAAGTTGCTCGACGCTTCGCTCGCCGATGCACTTCGATCGCCCGGAGTCCACGCGATCGAAGCTGAACCATTGGGCGCACTCGATGAGGCTCGACGAGCGCTCATAGCCTTGCCATGCGTCAAACACGCTGCGGTCTCTGAAGAATCGCGCACGATTCGACTCGACATCTCGCCAGAGATTGCGTTGCGAGAGGCGATGATCCAGGCGCTTGAATGCACTCCTCTCACATCGGTTCGTGAATCGCGTGCGACACTCGACGATGTCTTCGTCCATCTGGTCGATCAAGGCAATCCAACAGTGAGCGAGGTCGCTCATGGTTAGATCCAACCGACCTCGTCACCGTGACACGATTCGACGCATCCACGCGATCGCCTCTCGCGAGTTTCTTTCCGTGGTGCTGACGAAGGGATTCATTCTTGGGATTCTGGTTCTTCCAGTCATCATCCTGTTTGGAGTGATCCTTCTTCCATTCATGATGTCCGATGGGCAACACGCGGTGGAAGGGACGATTCTCATCATCGACCCATCCAACACGGTGGCTGCGCAGTCGCAAACCGTGCTCGACGAGCGACTCGCCGAAACGCCAGAATCGAGCACCACTGGGCACAACGATGATCTTGAATCACTCACCTCGCGAGTCAGTGCTACAAACGAGAACATTCAAGTCACCTTTCAAACCACGACTCGAAGCGAAGAAGAACTCAAGAACGCGGTGCGCGAGGGATCCGTCTTGGCGTATGCGGTCGTGCCTGCTGAATTGCTTCAGTCTCCTCCCGCAAGTGATGCTTCGTTCTCGATTGGCGTCGCCAACTTTACAAGTCCAAGCCATACCGGACTCTTTACGAAAGCCCTTCGCACTGGCATCGTTCGTGCGCGCATCGAAGCTTCGGGGCAGGACTATGCCGTCCTTTCCGACATGCTCGCTGATCCTGAATCAAAGACCGTGCGACTCTCTCGCGAAGGTGGTGAGGCTCCAGAAAACCTCGCGGGTCGCATGATGGTGCCGATGGGATTCATGATGCTGATGTGGATGGCGGTCTTCACGAGCGCGAATCAACTCTTGACGTCGACGATCGAAGAGAAATCCAACAAGGTCATTGAAGTGCTGCTTGCCGCTGCGAGTCCGTTTGAACTGCTCGCTGGAAAAATACTTGGACAGGGACTGGTCAGCGCATTGCTCCTTCTCATCTACGGCGGACTCGGCATCGTTGGACTGGTGGCGGCTACGATGGGCGATCTCATCTCGTGGCAATCACTGCTGCTCCTCTTGGCCTATAGCGTCACGGCGTATCTGATGATCGCCGCCATGATGGCCGCCGTGGGAAGTGCCGTCAATGATCTTAAGGAAGCACAGTCACTCGTCACGCCCGTCATGATGGTGGTGATGATTCCACTCATTCTGTGGCTACCGATCAGTGAGAATCCAAACGGCGCGCTCGCGACCGTAACGAGTTTCGTCCCGCCGCTCATTCCATTCGTGATGATTCTGCGATCAACAGGCACGATGGAGCCACTCCCCGTCTGGCAGGTTCCTGTGACACTTCTACTCAGTGCACTTTCGAGTGTGATGTTTATCTGGATCGCGGCGCGCATCTTCCGCGTTGGAGTGCTCATGCAAGGAAAGACACCAACTCCGATGGAACTCCTTCGCTGGGCGCGCGCCCGCTAGTCCATGCTGCTGCTCGCGCTCTGGTACTTCGTACTGGCAGTTGGAACTTCGTCGCTCGCAATCGGTGCATTCATCTCGGCTCGGGGTGTCAAATCGCGCGAGCCTCGTTGTCCACAATGCGGATATCAAGCCCCTGAACCCACGACGGTTCGTTGCCCAGAGTGCGGACACGCGCCGAGGAGTTCTTTTCCCTACCGACATCCACCTCAACGCATTCGCGCGCTTTTTCTCGGTGCGGCTGCAGTCGCGCTTCCACTCTTCATCATCGTTCGCGCGAACCATTTCGACTCCTTGAACGGATGGAGCATCGTTCCCACTCGCGTCCTTGCAATCGGCGCGACATCGCTTCCTGCCGATTCGATGAGAGATTCTTTTTCACGCGCACTTGCCTATCGCATCACACACGGTGGAATCGATCTTGACGCGGCGTCCAGTTGGCTTCCTGACTGCGTCGATCTCGCTGCATCGAGTCATGATGACTCCCTTCGCGCGGTCCTTGCGGTGTGGTTTCAACGCGACGCTGAACGCATTGCGTCCGAAGATCCAGCTCGAGTCGGTGACAGTGCCGCTGACTTGATGTATTCCCGTGTGCTTGCCATCGCACCGACTGTTCAGTTCGTTGAGGAGTCATCCGTGTGCCTCCTTCGCGTGGATGCGCTCTGGTCGGTGATCCCATCGTGCAAGGGAGTCGTCGAAGTCGATTGCATTAACCACCACGGCCAATGGGAGGAGCACTTCATTTGGAGAGCGAACGGCATCGGATCCGCAACTGTGGTCGTGCCGATCCAAGGCACAACAACCCAAAACATAAACTCCTCGGACCAGACGATCACCATCCGCGGTCGCTCGAGGAGCACACCAGACTCAGCATGGGTCGCACTCAAAGAACAGACTCACACTCTCAAGGCTCGTTCGCAACCACAGTCACTCGTTGGCATTGATTCGCCAGAGATTCGACGAGCGGTCGAAGAGACTATTTCTGAAGGACTCGGGTTCTGGCCGAGCACATCTCTCGACGGACACCGATTCGGATTTCGCCTCAATCGCGCAGCAACGAGCGGTGATGAGTTCGACGCCATCGCCATTGGAATCGTCATCGATGTGATGGAAGGCGATGCAGTGCGACGCACCACGCACGCGTGGTTGGATGAAGCCCCATCTGGCTCCATCGGGTTTGAGATACCGCGCGAAGACCTCGCGGCGCTCGCCCGAGCGACGATCGATCCGACCCATTGGACGGTTCGCATCCGCGGGTCTGTCGAACTCGCGCAACGCGCAGTGAACTCTGACCCGAAGTCCAACAAAACCAAGTGGTGGAACGGTGAATTCGCCATTCCGCTCCACATCGAGCAATTCGACCATCCACTCGGACCACGGATGTGGGACTACCGCGGATCTTCGGTCTTTGGATCGAATCGAGAATGAAACACGCCAGAGTCCCCCAGGCGGTGTCGTCACGAGGACGACGAGTCGACAGGCAGCGGTCCAAACCCTGCTTTCAAGTGGGTTCGACGTCCGACGATCCAGATCTTCCACGCCACCCGAAGGTGTGAGGCATGATCATCGTCGCGGAATCGGCGATCCCAAGGGTTCGCGTATCGGCTCAGACACATGGCCTATCCAACAACGCCTGGAGGACTCCAGCGCAAGAGAAGTGTAGCGGTGGAACAGTCGCGATCCCCTGAACCGCCTATTCTTCCGCCTCATTCATGCGCCACCGATTGATGCTGCCAATTCGCCTTGTTGAGCAGTTCATTTCCAGTTTTAGTCCCTCTGCACTGCCGATTGACTTGCAGCGCAATTACGCTCGTGAACTCCTCAGTTGGCTCTTCCTCCCTTTCATGTTGGGAGCGATGGAGGGCGGCGCGCTCGGCGTTGTGGTCAACAAAGTTTTTTCTGGCACCGAAGGGATCGACCAAGGGCAACTCAATATCGCCGTCGCCTGTGTCACGGCTGCGCCCAATGTCGCCAACCTTGCGAGCTTCATGTGGGCTGCCCTCGCGCATGGACGACGAAAAGTTCCCTTCATCGCGACTCTCCAAGTCGGCACATGCATTCTCTCAGCGGCGATCGCGTTTGTCCCCGTGACTCCGTGGGGCATCTGGGCCATCGTGGGACTCGTCCTCGCCGCGCGAACATTGTGGACGGGAGTCATCACGATTCGCACTTCGGTCTGGCGACATAACTATCCACGCGCCAATCGAGCACGAATCGCGGGAAAAATGGCCATTGTGCAGTCGATGGTCCTCGCCGTGTCTGGACTCGCCATCGGTCAATCGATGGATTTTAGTCCGCAGGCATACCACTATCTCTTTCCTGTTCTTGCTGTTCTTGGACTCATCGGCAACGCCATTTATCGAGGTGTGACACTCACTGACGAAGAGGCCATTGTTCAAGCGGAACTCAACGGCCACGAGGATGGACGACCGAGTCTCAATCCAGCAGCCATTGTGAAAGTCCTTCGCGAAGATGCCCACTACCGGTCGTTCATGATTTACATGTTCATCTTCGGTATTGGAAATCTCATGATGACTCCTCCGCAGATTCTGATTCTCGAGCAGCAGTTCAAGGCGAACTATTTCGACTCGATTCTGATTACGACGGTCATTCCCCTTTCGATCATGCCCATCGCGATTCCTCTGTGGGCAAAGTACATGGACCGCGTCCACACCATTGAGTTTCGAGCCGTGCATGGCTGGTCATTCGTATCGGCCGCGGCTGCCATGTTGGGTGCAACGGTCTTTGAGTCGCTTCCTCTGTTTTATATGAGTTCAGTGCTGCTTGGCATCGGATACTCAGGAGGCGTACTCGCATGGAATCTCGGGCACCACGATTTTGCTCCACGCAATCGCGATGCGCAGTACATGGGGGTCCATGTCACATTGAACGGCCTCCGCGCCATGATTGCTCCATTCCTTGCCGTATGGATCTACGAATCGCTCGACCACCGCTGGGGTGTTTCCGGCGCGGCGTGGACTTTTCTCGCCTGTGTCGTGGTCAGCATCATCGGGTTGCTGGGTTTTGTGCGTCTCGCACGCACAATGAGCACCTCTGGAACGGTTCCGACCCACCATCGTCCCTGATACACTTCTCGACTCTCTGCGAGGACGTTCCTTGCGGGTTTCGCAACCGTGCAATCTCTTGGATCTTCAGCCCCGCGTGTGCGAGGCGCCCAAGTGACTGCCACAATTAGGTACCACATGGTTGATTACAACTTGATCGAGGATATTTGCCTCGATCCATCCACCCTCGCCGAAGCACTCGCTGCCTCCGCGACGAAGGGTGATACAGCGGCAATTTTTTCCGACGAAGCATCTCAGCAGTATTCGCTCAACGCGATTCTCAAGGGCAAGGTCATCGCACTCAGCGGCGACTATGTCATTGTGGACATCGGCTACAAGAGCGAAGGACAAATCGACAAGGCTGAATTCGAAGACATCGGAGGCGTCGCCATCGGTGATGTTGTCGATGTACTCCTCGAGAGTCTCGACGGCGCAGAAGGCGCAGTCATCCTTTCGAAGCGCAAGGCTGATCGCATTCGCGGCTGGGAGCAA
Organism: Planctomycetota bacterium; assembly: GCA_027622195.1. GTDB lineage: Bacteria > Planctomycetota > Phycisphaerae > Phycisphaerales > SM1A02 > SXOD01. The sequence continues at coordinate 27,995 of JAQBZO010000011.1, read as the reverse complement.
ATCCTCCTCACCCACAAGGAAGGCGATGTCGTTGAAGGCAAGTGCCTCCGCAAGATCAAGGGCGGACTGCTCGTCGATATCGGTGTGCCGGTCTTCCTTCCCGCAAGCCAGGTCGATGTTCGTCGTCCACAAGATGTGGGCGATCTCATCGGACGCATGGTGCGGGCATCGATTCTCAAAATCGATCTTGAGCGTCGCAACATCGTCATCAGCCGTCGCAAGCTGATCGAAGAAGAGCGCGCCTCGGCCCGTGACCGACTCATGAACGACGTCAAGGAAGGCGACATCGTGACTGGTCATGTCACGAACATCGCTGACTTCGGCGCATTCGTTGATCTGGGCGGAATCGATGGACTCCTCCACATCACCGACATGTCGTGGGGACGCGTTGGACATCCAAGCGAAGTGGTTCGCCCTGGACAGGAAATCAAGGTCAAGATCCTCAACATCGACCGCGAGCGCGAGAAGATCGCCTTGGGACTCAAGCAGACCGAAGCTAGCCCATGGGACGAGATCGAGAAGCGTTATCCCGTTGGATGCCGCATCCAAGGCAGCGTCGTCAGCCTCATGTCCTACGGCGCATTCGTGCGACTCGAAGATGGCATTGAAGGACTGGTCCATGTCTCTGAAATGTCATGGACTCGCCGCGTGAATCATCCAAGCGAGCTGGTCCAAGTCAATGACTCAGTGGAAGTCGTTGTCCTTAACTTCAACCGCGATAAGCTCGAAATCAGTTTGGGAATGAAGCAGACCACGGTCAACCCTTGGGACCTCGTTGCAGAGCGATATCCGCTCGGCACCGTGATCGAGGGCAAGGTGCGAAACATCGCCAACTACGGCGCATTCGTCGAGATCGAGGCAGGCATCGATGGACTTCTGCATATCTCCGACATGAGTTGGACGAAGAAGATTTCACATCCATCCGAACTCGTCAAGAAGGGCGATACGGTTTCGTGCGTCATCATCGAAGTCGACCAAGAGAAGCAGCGTGTCGGACTGGGACTCAAGCAGCTACAGGAAGATCCGTGGATCGAAGCGATTCCAACCGCGTATCGCCCAGGCATGATCGTCAAGGGACGCATCACCAAGGTCACCAACTTCGGCGTGTTCGTCGAACTCGAAGAAGGACTCGAAGGATTGCTCCACATCAGCGAACTCTCCGACCAAAAGGTCGAGAACCCAACCGATGTGGTCAAGCCTGGTACCGAGGTGGATGTCAAGATCCTGCGCGTCGATACCGAAGATCGCAAGATCGGACTCTCGCTCAAGCGTGCTCAGTGGGGCGCGACCGCGGAAGCACCACGCGAGGCTGCTTCCGGTGACGATGCATTCATGGCTCCCAAGAAGTCGCGTCCGAAGCCAACACGCGGCGGTATGGACGACCACGGATCGCTCGGAAGTGACCGTATCGAGTTCTAAACAACTCGCGACATACTGTTGAACACATCACCGGCTTTCACCACACATGGTGAGAGCCGGTTTTCTTTTCTCTACTCCACAGCAATAGAAAAACACTGCGCGCGGCGAAAAAGTTGTCGACTGAGTCAGCAGATCGCGAGATAACTGAGAATCGAAAGCACCACAAGTCTGCGACGAAATGTTTCGATGGAAACGACTTTGGCAAACACAGCGCTCATGCGTCATCTCTTCAGCTGGGCGAACGCACTCCACCGAACCACTCGGTCAGATGTACGGACGCTGATCTACACTCTCACGATGCCGCGTTTCAGAGGTCTGTCCACTCTTTTTGCGATTCTTTTATCATTTCGTTGCTTCGCTGAGCCTCCGCACCCCAATTCTGTGGCTGTTTTGTGGACTCAATCGCGTGTCTTTCTCGATTCGGGGGTCATTCCCGCGGCGGAAGAATCCGCTGAGTTGCCTTCGCTCAAAGCAGTCGGTGCGGTGCGCGTGACTCTTCGGTGGCAAGGTCGCATCGTCGGAGCGACCACGGTCGACTCTGTTTCACCCTTGATGGCGATCGATGCCACACGGACTGCGCTCGCTCGCGCGGAAGACGATCCCGCATTCGCCGCTGTGATCCAAACGAATGCCACGCTCGGAGGCCCGCAGTGCACGCTCGAACTTGAAGTCGCTGGATCTCCTGAACCTATTGTCATCGCGAAGATGGACGAGATGCGCGATCAGTACGCGCCTGGCCTCGATGCCATTCGACTCTCGACCGATACGAAGTCGAAGTGGACATTCCCGTCACAGATGCTCGCGGGCGACGCATCCAATCCACTTCCAACGATGCTCTCTCTCACAGCGGCACTTCATTTGCCAGCCACAGACCTTCCCGACCTCCGTGCGAATGGATCCATCAGCATTGCATCTGCCGAGGTGGTTCGATTGTTTCAACTCACTCCCGAGGGCGTGCCCAACGCGGTCTTGCGCTGGGGAGGAGAACCCAAGGTCGCGACAAGGTCAATGCATGCCGATGCGATCGGCAGAATTCTTGTCTTCCTCGAGAGGCAATTCCCTCCATCTCACCTCGCCACTGAGCCTGCCATTCGCAGTGACCTCGAAGCACAGGGACTTCCCGACGAATACGTTCTTCCACGAGATCGGGTCGAAACGCCCGTCGCCAGTTCGAGTGCGCAGTCTCTGATCGCTTGGGCTTTACTCGATGGCTCAGGCCAAATGGAGGAACCTCTCCGCGCACAATCGCGCCGAATTGCCCTTCGTGTGCTCAGCAGTTTGCGACAGCGCGCGCCCCTTGAACCAGATCCGATGTCGGATCGATTCTCAGTCGCATTGATCGCCGCCTCGAGTGCACTTCTTCTTCCAAGCGAAACAGACACCGACATCAAACTCGTGCAGTGGCTCGCCGATGTGCGTGCGTCTCTGCTTTTGAGTGCTGAACAGGTTCTTCCACCGACAGACCCCGTGCGTCCCGTTGAGGTGTATGCGTTCGCCATGATTGCCTCATCCAAAAACGCATCGATCACGCGCGATGCGGCTCGTGCGCTGATCGCGCGCACATGGGATGAGATGCCAGAAGAACGGATTGCAGCAGCAATGCCTTGGCTTCTTGCTGCTGAGCGTGCGCTTTCACTCGACCGCCCCCTTCGACCAGAACTCGCGGCTAAAGCCATTGGAGTCATCGTGTCGACGATGTGCACTGATCCAGGAGTTGGCTCTCGCCAAATCGATGTGTTGGGCGGACTCTGCCTGCGCGGCGCTCCATCGACCGATCGACAGAGTCCCGCAGTCGGAGTCGACAGCGCACTTCCCGCATGGGGCGTTGCGATTCAATTGAACGATTCCCATCAGGCTGGATCGAGCCCGATACTGATTGCAACAAGCAGAGCGATGGCGACATTCCTTGAAGGACTCGTCACCGACGACATCGGAGCAGCGCTGAGTGCGAATGCCCGTCGCGCGCTCGGCGCCGTTCGAACGACTCCTTGGTCTGCACGGACCTCGCTTGGAGCCACAGCACTTGTTCTTCGCGCACTCGCGGAACAGGCTCAATTGCTTCCAACATCCTCGCCTCGGACTGACGAAACGCCGTAAATCCTGTCCTTTCAAGGGACGAGCGGGTTACACTTCGTCGTGTGAGAAACCTAGGAGCATTGCATCTCATGATCAAGCATTCGACCGTCTCAGCCCTCGCCATCCTTGCTCTCGTGACCGCAGCGTCCGCGCAGTCGCTCTCTGAACGGCTGAAGCAGGCACAACTCGCGCAGTCTGCTCAGCAGGCACAACGCGATGCCACCAACAAGTCGGCGATCTTGGGAGCGCTCCTCCTCACGAGTGTCCCTGTTCAGTTCGAGAATGAACCGGTCAAAGCGGTCTTTGAGTATTTTCGCACATCGCTGCAAATCAAGATGGTGGTGCGGTACCAAGATGATCGCAACACCGATGGCATCGACCCAGAGCTGCTCATCACCCTCGACTCGACTGGTGTTTCAGCGCTCGCCACACTCGAGCAGATTCTTGAACAATGCAGCGTGGACGATCCTTGCACTTGGCAACTGCGCGATGGATTCCTCGAAGTCGGCACCAAGTCCAGACTCTCCGTGCGCTCCGCTCGCGTGACCAAGATCTATCCCATTCTCGACTTGCTCTACGAAGCACCCCGCTACGACAATGCCCCTGACTTCAACCTCAACAGTTCTATTCAGCAAGGGAATGGATCATCAGGTGGAGGAGGCGGCGGCGGCGGCGGCGGAATGGGTGGTGGTGGCGGCGGTGGATTTGGTGGAGGAGGAGGCGGCGGAATGGGAGGCGGTGGAAGTGGTGGCGGTGGAAGCGGCGGCGGAACTGTCTTCGGAGATTCGGGCGCCGATCCAGAACGACGACCCAAGAAAGAACTCGCCGAGGACTTGCAAGCAGTCATTGTGGCGACCTGCGAACCTGAGGCGTGGGAGGACAACGGCGGTGACTGGGCAACGATTCGGTATTTCGAAGGCATGTTCATCGTGACAGCGCCTGATTTTGTCCAACGCAAACTCGGCGGATACCCGTTTGCGCCGAAGCCTCCCCCGCCTGCACCAACAGGTGGTCGGTATGTGGCACTCACTGCGCCCATTGGAATCTCTGAGATCGTGAGATTCGAATCGGTGCCTGTGACTGGTGCAGTGGGCGGCACCACCAATCCCTGATTCGCCAAGAACACTGGATCACACTTGAACCGCAACGGACGCGGCAACTCCTCGGCACTCGATTGGATTGGAACAGCGGCGTGCTACTCGCTCATGGTCGCCGCGTTGTGGAGCGTCGCAAACTTTTCTGTTGAATCAGTCGCAACGTGGTTCGTCCATCCTCTTCTCGCCAATGGTGCCGTCCTTCCGCAACATCTCGAAGGAGCATCGTGGTTGCGAATGGGACTCATCTCCCTCGCCCTGACCGCAGGATTGATGCCACTCCTCCTGCGCGCTCCCCCTCTGGGTGATGCACAACTCGCGTCGGTGACCACGCCATCGCTCGACCAACCGAGCAGAACCTTCATCCTCTTTTCGATACTTGCGATCGTTGCAGGGGTAGCGCTTCGCATCCAACGGATCGATGAAAGCTTGTGGTACGACGAAATCGCGTCACTCCGTGCCCATGTGGTGCATGGACCAGGAGCGATCGTCGGCAATTACTTCGTTTCAAGCAATCATGTCGCACAATCGCTCGCGACGTGGTACGCGGTCGCCACCACAGGTCTTGTCAACGAAGTCATCGTGCGCGCGCCGAGCCTGATCGCAGGACTTTGCACCGTCCTCGCCATGGGTGGACTCGGTCGATTCGTGGGTGGAAGAACGCTCGGTTGGAGTGCTGCCGCGACGACTGCGCTGATGCCTGTTGCAGTCCTCGAAAGTGTCGAAGCGCGTGGGTACGCGATGGCGGCGCTCTTCTCGACCCTTGCACTGCTCTGCGCCGCGTGGGGAGTTCGACATCGTGTGCAAGGACACACTGGCCGCCTCGCTGCCATTCTTGCGGGACTCGCCCTCGCGCTTGCCGCATGGAGCCACCTCGTTGCGGGATGCATGATCATCGCGTTCTTCATCGCATCGGCAACATTCACATTGTGCCGCTCACTTCCCCACTCGCGTGCGTGGAGCCGAATCCTCTCAGTGTCATCCTTGTTTGGTGCAATCGTCCTCTTCACGCTGGTGGCTCCACTCATCCCAGACTTCATCCGAACGAAGAGCGAGTTCTTCTCGTTGGATGGAGATGAACCGTCTTTGCTCGGACCAGAAGGGATACGCGTCGGACTTCAACTCGGAGGTTCATGGATCTGGTGGTCCGCGCTCCCTGGAATCATGCTCGCGGTCGCAGGCATCGCATCGATCTGGCGCACGCGCGAACGATGGGCGTATTGCGCGCCAATTCTTTCCATCGCACTCCTCGCTCTCGTCATCATGCTGGTCGCCATCGCCACAAGCGGGAGTTGGGTGTACGCACGGTTCGGTCTCTTTGCGATGCCGCTCTCGGTCATCGCCATCGCGGCGAGCGTTGATCCTCATTCGAGATATCGCTCAATCCTCATTCCCTCGGTCGCTGCCGTTGGGCTCTTGTGGAGTTTCTCGCTTCTTTCGATGACTCCGAAGCAGCCTTTGAGAGAGGCGGTGGTTCATGTCTCCGAAATGGCCCATCCTCTCGACCGCGTGGCTGGGATCGGACTGCGCGACGATGTGCTCTCGTATTACGGCAATGCGGTCGATCTCGACATCGTCCACACTGGAACACGCGGCGAGCGACTGGAAGAGGTTCTTGACCGCGATCAACCGCAGTGGATCATCCTGATCTATCCCTACGCGATGCCTCCTGAAACATTGCGTGAACTCACCTACCGCGGCTACATCGCTCAGCGCGTTTGGGCAGGATGGGTCGACTGGGGCAAAGGTGATGTGCTCGTCTTCCGCCGCACTGGCCGCGCACTTCGCCGATAGTCGCTGCCACCGATACGATCGACATTATGGCTGTCATTGAAGTCACCCACGAACTTGAGACGCAAGGATCTTGGCAGTTCACACTCCAATCGGTTGACGATGCCGGGATCATGCGCACGCATCTTCTCAATCTCGCGTGGCCCGACTACGACTGGTGGAGTCCTGACGGCGCGCTCGAGCCTTCAACGGTTGGACTCGCCGTGGCCGAGTGCTGGGCTGACAACGACCCTTCGACGCCACTTCCAGAACGATTCGATGCGAGTGTGATTCGGCGACTCTTTCGCGGATCAGACGAGATGGTGCGTCGTCGCCTCTCTGGTCGATCACTGGGTTGATGGAGCGGGCTCCTCTTCCACATCAGCCATCAGCGGCGCCAACGCGCGACCTGCAAACACAACTGGAATCTCAACCCAGAATGTGGCACCGAGTCCTGGAGTCGATGAGAGTCCAACCGTGGCACCCAACATCTTGCTGAGTTCTTTGCAAATCGCAAGTCCAAGTCCTGTCCCCTGATGTTTGCGCGTATGGGATGCATCGGCCTGTCTGAACTTCTCGAAAACAGTTTCTTGCATATCCCACGGCACTCCCGGCCCGTGATCGATGATCGAGATTCTGACCGCCGAGGAATGTTGATCCGCTCGAAGGTGCTCTGCAGAGATCACGACGCTCGCCCCTTCGGGAGAAAACTTGATCGCGTTGGATACGAAGTTGTACAAGATCTGTTGCAGTTTTCCAGGATCCGTCTCAATGCTCGGAAGATCACTCGGACAACGCTGGTCGAGTCGCACCTGCTTCCCCTCAGCGAGTCCCTGCATGATCGCGACGAGTCCCTCGGCCACATCGGGGATCGAGACCAGACTCAGCGAGACTTCCATTCTTCCAGCCTCGATCTTCGCCATATCGAGCAATTCATTGATCATCTCAAGCAACATCCGACCGCTCCGAAGAATGTTGTTGATGTAGCGGATTCGCTTCGGGTCAGCATTTCCATCCGCGCGCGCGATTTCTTCCAAGAGTTCCGCAAATCCGATGATCGAGTTCAGCGGCGTTCTCAATTCGTGGCTCACATTCGCAAGAAACTCGCTCTTGAGCCGATTCGATTCAGACAATCCGACATTCGCCTCGGCCAGTTCTCCCACCTTGAGATCAAGATTTCGATTGACGGCCTCGAGTCTCATGTGCGTCGCATGAAGCGACTCAAGCATCGCATCGAATGCATCAGAAAGATCTTCAAACTCATCGTGCGTGTGAAGGGCGCAACGAGCAGCAAGATCTCCGCGCTGTGCACGCTCCGCGGTCGAGCGCAGCGCACGCATGGGACGAAACACGAGCCTGCGCTGGATAAACCAAAAGACAGTGATCGCGAGTGCAAGTCCGATGCCTCCCGCCACGACTGTGTAAACCTGATTGCTCAGGTTCAAACTGCTCCCGAATGCGCTCGGTCGTTCCACCACAATCATCGCTCGCAGAGGATCATCAATCGCCGTGTCGACTCCTCGCGGTGCAAAATCGGCGTGAAGTCGATCCCCAATCATGCGCCATTGACTCTCGTGAATCGCTCGCGCATAGCCGTACCACATCGACCCTGCCCGCTCGCTCGCCTGCATCACTTCGTTCGTCTTGCCATCGCTCTCAAACCGATCCCACGCATCCGAGATGAATGGATCAGGACTCTCACGCGCTTCTGCCGCTTCGATAATGCGCACAGGAATCGGCACACCCTCTGACCGTTGAATCTCGATTCCGTTGGCGAGCCATGTGTCGGCCAGCTGACGCGCCATTTCAACTTGACTCTCTTCGACCGTTGTGCGCATGCGCTCCCAAGGCACCACGAGCGTTGCAGCAAGAATCCCCGCAATAGCGAGTCCAAAAAGGAGTTGGCTCTTGTTCGCAAGTGAGAGGCCGCGCACGCGTTCACTCTACACAACCAATCGCAAGAGATCCGCCACTAGACTCTTTCCGTGCACCGCCCTGGCATCAACCTCGACGCCGTTCTTCCGACTGACTTGCTCTGCGACTTCTGCACGCGACCTTGGGATGGAGAGTTCCCCATGATCGAAGGGCACCGCGGCAGTTGTATCTGCGGCGACTGTTTGAGCAGTGCTTCGCTGGCACTCGTTCAAGAACGCCTCATCCCTGAGGTGGCTCAGTGCGTGCTTTGCCTTCGAACGGATCGAAACCCAATCTGGAAGGGTCAAGACCCCAGTTCAGCCTCTGCTTGTCGAGGATGTATCCGGCGCAGTGCGCGCCTTATGGCCGCCGAACCGGATGTCGTTGACGAGACCGACGACTAAGTCGTTGGTTCGCGTCTCACCAGTGTCATCGCATGGAAGGGGCGGCTTTCGCGCGCGTACTTTCGTTCAAAGTTGGTGCCGACGAACTCGCCTTCGCCAGCACTCGGTGGACGAACAAATGGCACTCGCTCGAAGAGGTGCAACGAACGCTGCGCGTGCTCCTCCATCCACAACCAGAGCGCGTCGTGATCGGTCACGATGCGAAGTTCGCCTCCCTTGCGCAGGATGCGGTGAAACTCGATCAACGAACCATCCTGCACGACTCGGCGCTTGTGGTGGCGCTTCTTCGGCCAGGGATCACTGAAATAGAGATGCAGCACACGCACGCATCCATCCTTGAGCCATCCTCGGACGAACTCTCCTGCATCAGCGTAGAGCAGTCGCACATTCGGCAGCGCGTGTCGGCGCACACGGTCCGCGGCATATCGATAGAACTCGCCCGCGTATTCGATTCCGAGAAAATCAATCTCTGGCTCGAGGATGGCCTGCTGCAACAGGAATGTCCCCTTTCCTGAACCAATCTCAAGGTCAAACGGTCGAGATTCATCGCGCTCACCAAAGAAAAACGCAGGGCCAATCTTTCCACCTTCTGTCGATGGCAAGTCATCTCGGTCGAAACCAAAAGTCCCTGGCAGAAGCGGCTTCCCACGACCAAGTCCAAAGCTCACGGCGCTACGGTTCCTTTCGCAGGATCCTTCTTGTCGGCCGCATCTGGCAACATCTTCGATCGAGTCCACTCGACGATCAAAGCGAGCGCAGCGGGATCCATCGTGATCTTGATCACGGCGTACTCATCTGGAGAACCAGTTTGCGAAGGTTGGAACAAGTGGTTCAACCCTGGCAATACCACCGTCTCGAGGGCGAGCCCTTCATGCGCCGCCGCCATCAATCCAGGTCGGTTCTGCTCTGGATCCACTTGGAGATCCTTCGATCCCCACACGGCAAGAACGGGGCCCGACACCTGCGCCAGAAGCGATGCAGGATTCAGCACGATGAACTCACGCATCCATGGACCCTTCAACTCGGCAACGACTCCGGGAACCGCTCCCCGCAGGGTCGCTTCATCCACGGGAATTCCAGCCGCCACCATTTGTGTTCGCATCAACGTTTCCACGAGTTGTGTCATCTCGGCATCCGATGCATCGCGCGCGGCAGCATCGAGCACGCTCGCTTGCGCCGTCGCCGTAGCGTCGAGTGCCTCGGCTGAAAAACCAGTCGCGGCTCCAATGAGTCGGTGCTGATGAATGAGAATGTCACGACCCGTCACACCTGGTGGAGCAAGCAAGACCACGGGCGATGCGGGAACTTTCTCGCCCGCAGCACCTCGCTGCCATGCAGCAACTTGCATTGCATGGGTCGCCCCTTCACTATGTCCGAGCACACCCACGCGGACGGGGTCGATCTCGGGCAGTGTCTTCATGAGCATCGTTGCTGAATCAAGATCCGTGGCGAGTGCTGATGATGTGGCTGAGGCAAAGTTGCCTTCTGAAGCGCCTGTACCCCGATCATCGAAACGGAATGTCGCGATGCCTCCGCGGGTGAGTGCATCAGCGAGGACCGCGAATGGTTTGTGACCGAAGAGTGTTTCGTCACGATCCTGTGGACCACTTCCCGTGCTAAAGACCAACACCGGAACTCGTTCGCCCACCGCGTGAACAGGGATGGTCAGCGTGCCGCGAAGGACATGCCCCTGCGCGAGATTGCGAAACTCGAGGTCGCGCGTTTCATAGGGGAATGGAGCCTTTGGCGTTTGCGCACGCTCAGTCTGCGCGATGGCGATCGACTCGGAGGGAACAAAAACGATCGGTGTCGAAAAGGTCCCTTGTCGAAACTCTCCACTGAGCCCGTGGGTCGCAGCATCCTCGCTCAATGTGAATACAGCATCTTGTCCCACTGGAAGTCGAAGGGAGAACTGATCTGGTTGACCATCCACCACTGAAGCGATTCGCTTCACGATGAGTGGACAATCCAACAACCCCTGCTCGGGGATATCGATTGAACCGCACCACTCTCCGCCTGCGACTCCCGCGTCGGCGAGGACGAGAACGAGTTCGATGCTGCGCTTCGCAACAGCAATGGATCCAGTCCACGCGCGCGCACCACCCACTTCGCGGGCAGAAGAAGATCGATCGATTGAGAATGGCAACTTGATTGGTTCGACACCGGGCGCACGCAGCGCAAGGAGGCCATCGAGTTTTTTCCCGTCTGCAGAAACTGTTCCATCGAATGTGCCTGGCACTCCACGCGCGTCCAGTGTGCAGGAGACGGATCGTCCATCAATCCGCACCGCACTGCACTCTTGTCCGATGACTCCCGCTTGAAGCAGTGTTGCCTTGACTGTTGGAACTCCCGTTTGACCCGGCGGCGCAGCCACAATGTCGAGCGATACAAAGAGCTCACGACCATTCGGTCCGCCTGCCACATTGCCCATCCAACGACCGATGAGCGGGCTCGCATCAGCGGACACTTGTGTTGGTGGCGTGACCGCATCATCGGCGGTAACGAGAGACGAAACCATACCGAGGACGAGTGCGATCGAGCAGCAAACGGTCCGAGTCCACATGATGGATCCTTTCGATTTCGAGTTACGAATTCGCGACTGGCTTTCGCGCAGGAGCGAGCGACGACCAATCCACTCGACGTGCATCTCCCCAGAGACCTTCAATGTCGTAATACGACCGCTGTCCCGGCTCAAAGAGATGCACCACGATGTGAACAAAATCAGCGAGAATCCAGCTACTTCCACCGTCGCGGCTCAAACGCCAACGAGGAAATCCTTGCCCTTCGCCGAGCTCATCCATCGCATCAGCGACACTGCGCATTTGACGAGAACTCGTACCCGACGCGATGACGAAGAAATCGCACACTTGAGAGAGTCCCACCATCTCAAGCACAACGATGTCGGAACATTTCGAGTCCGCTGCCAAACGCGCAAGCGTTGACGCGAACAAACGCCTCCGATCGAGGTCAGACTTTTCTTGTCGATTCACAGGGCTCACCGAGACCGCGGACCTGAAGGTCGCGAACCCATCGTGCGTGAAGCAGACGGACGAGCTCCGCCAGTTCGTGCGCCACCAGCGCGCGCTCCTGGACCAGTTAGCTTGTCAAACTTGCTGATCAGCGGTCGCGGCGCAAGACGACGCTTCCGAGCGAGGCGCTTGACTTCAGACGGCTTGACAAAGTTCTGACGAGCCTTGACCTCTTTGGTCAAACCTTCACGCTCGCAACTCTTTTTGAAGCGGCGAAGCATTTGTTCGATGGACTCGTGACCTCGTGTCTTGACGCGGATGGGCATAGTTCCTCTGGTTCCTAAACGGGTTCTGGGGCGAACACGGCATTAGAAGCGAAAAGAGCTCAAAACGCAAGAGACTTCATGCCGAAAGGTAGTTATAGGACTCACAAGACGCGCCACCGCTTCGCGTCGGCTCGATCGATCGTCCTCGTAGCCTTCGTCCATGTCTTTGATCGTTGACGGATGGAATGTCCTGCACATTTCTGGCGTACTCCCGCCGCCCATCGCGGGGATCGATATCTGTGGACTCGTTGACCTCATAGCGATCAGCCGCTGGGCTCGAACGCCGCTCATCGTGGTCTGTGACGGAGCTCCACCGCGCGGCGTCGCAGGCATGTGGAAGCATGTTCCTGGCCAACTGCCTGAACCTATTTCATACGGCCATGCAACGCTTCATTTTTCTGGTGGAAAAGCATCCGCAGATGCTCACATCAGCGAATTGGTCAATCGCTCGTCGACTCCAAGAAAGTTCATCGTGGTGACGAGCGACCATGCGGTGCAGCGGCAAGCAAAATCGCGCGGATGCAGGATCATTGACTCTGAAACATTCCTCGCCCAACTCGCTCACGATTGGCGCATCCCGCCGGTTTCAAAGTTTCCAGGAAAACCAACAGGGCCCCTCTCTGAGACACAAGTGCAAGAGTGGCTGGATGAGTTTGGGATCAGCGACGAGCCAAAGCGTCCGTGATTACGAATCATCCCGCTGCCCGACTCGATCCTGACGCAGTTTCCAGTCCGGAACTCTGGCGGCGGGCGGAGTCCATCCACCGCGCACCACAATCTTGGCACGCCCATCGCACGCGGTACTGAGTCGCGCCACCACATCGGCGCTCGGCACGATGCGAACAGATCCAGGCATCAACCGCACAGTACGCCCGTGGTGATCGATCTCAATATGCACCTCGACAGGTCGTCCTCCGCGAACGACTTCAACACTGTTCGAGAGTTGTCGCAGCGTTCCCGCAACCATGCGCATCGAAACCAGCATGGCCTGCTCATCGGTGGCGTGCACGGGATCGAGGACGATGTCGACTCTCGTTGCGAGATGCTCCGCGGCCGCGCTCAACGGCAATACTCGCGATACCCTGACTCCAACGGTTTCGCGAGAGCGGTCCACATGTCCAACGAGTGCGACGACCGCATCCTGCTGCAGCAGCGCGCCAAATCGTGCGTAGTCCTCGGCGAACACCACGCCCCCGACCTTGCCTTCCACATCGAGAAGGTCAAAGAGTGCCATGGCCTGTCCAGCATGCTTCCCCTTCTTCGTGATCAAGGTGCGCACACCCGACAGAATCCCTCCAATAACGACGGGCGCGTCTTCCGAGAGAGCGCCTATCGTCGCCGATGTCGCATTGCAGAATGCACGGATGACAGGGCGGTGTGCATCGAGTGGATGTCCGGACACATGCATCCCCAGCGACTCCTTCTCAAAACTGAGTGCTTGAAGAGAGTCCCACGGCTTGACCTTTCGAAGCCACGCGGTCGTCGCCGAATCATTCGCATTGTGCTTCGGGTCCGACGCGACTTCTACAAGCGCACCGAACATATCCATCTGACCTGTCGCTCGATCGCGAGCGGCTCGAGACGAGGATCGAAGGACATCCTCGATACTCGCAGCAAGACTTGCGCGCGAGTCGAGTCCGTGGAGCGAGTCGAATGCTCCTGCCTTCACCAGTGCCTCAATCGAACTCTTATTCACGGCACGAGGATCCACCCTCTCGCAGAAATCCATGAAGTCTTTGAATGGCGTCGTGGCTCGTGCCTCAAGTGCTGCACGAATCGCGCTTGTTCCCGCTCCCTTGATCGCACGAAGTCCAAACCGGATATGTCCCGACACGTTCGACTTGGCTTCGCCACTCGCGAACCGAACTGAAAAATCTTCGCTCGATTCATTGATGTCAGGAGGAGCCACTGTGATTCCCACGCGACCTGATGAAGACTTCCCATCGATCGTCGGCCACACGATCGTGCGCGCCTCATCGAGATACATCCGCCAATCCTCAACCTTGCCGGCCAGGCTTTCAAAGGTCAATACCGCCGAGAGAAACGATGCGGGAAAGTAGGTCTTCAGATACGCCGTTTGATAGGCGAGGATGGCGTATCCAGCCGCATGGCTCTTGTTGAAACCATAATCAGCAAACCGCTGAATGAGTGCGAACAGCTCTTCGGCAACAACCTTTGAAACACCACGCTCTCCCGATCCTTTGACAAAGTCCTCTCGCGACGAGGCGATGAGCGCCACATTCTTTTTTGAAATCGCCTTGATGATGGTGTACGCATGTCGCAGCGAAATGCCGCCGAGATGATGCAGGACCAGCATCACCTGTTCTTGATACACCATGATGCCGAATGTTTCGGCGACCACCGCATCAAAGGTTGGATGCACCTTCGGGACCGCGTCCTTTCCTCCCTTGCGCTGCGCATAAGAGGGGATGTTCTCCATCGGACCAGGGCGAAACAAGGCGTTCGCCGCGATGAGATCCTCAAGTCGATCGGGTTGGATCTGCTGAAGCGTTCGTTTCATCCCGCCCGATTCGAATTGAAAAATGCCCGCTGTGTGCCCCCGTCGAAACTCCTCAAAGATGCGCTGATCATCGAATCGAATGCGATCGAGATCGAGCGGATGATGCGCCCCCGCGACGGTTCGCTCGCTCTCTCGCGAGACGGCGCGCCAGATGGCCTCATCAGGCAATGACTCGCGAATCAACTTCTTGGCCAGTGTGATGGTCGACAGCGTGCGGAGTCCCAAGAAGTCCATCTTGAGAAGTCCGACCTTTTCGCAGGTCGGTCCGTCCCACTGTGTAATCGTTTGACCACCGTCATCCTTAGACGCTCGGCACAGAGGAACAATGTTCTCGAGTGGTTGAGTTGCGATGATGACGCCCGCTGCATGCACGCCCGCATTTCGAGCGTGATCCTCGAGTGCCTCAGCATGCTCGAGCAGATTCCGAATCGAAGGATTGCTGTCGCGCTCGTGCTTGAGTTGTGGAGTTTGTTCGATCGCCTTCGAGAGGCGAATCCGAAAATCGTCTGGAACCAGATTCGACAACCGCTGTGTTTCGTGCGGAGGGAATCCCATCACGCGACCCACATCCTTGATCGCGGCACGCGCCTTCAATCGTCCGAAGGTAATGATCTGCGCGACATATCCATACTTGGCTCGAACATAGTCAATGACGCGCGCGCGCCCATCTTGACAAAAATCAATGTCGATATCGGGGTACTCAGACCGATCAGGATCAGCGAATCGCTCGAAGAGCAATCCGAACTCTTCAGGATCAGCATTCGACAATCCAAGCACAAATCCCACCATCGTGCCGACTCCTGATCCACGAGCCATTGCGGGAATGTCATTCTGCCGAGCCCAGTTCACGAAGTCCCACACAATGAGGAAGTATGGGGTGATTCCCTTCGATCCCAAGATCGCCAGTTCGCGCTCGAGTCGCGCTCGTCGTGTTCCCTGTGCTCCATCCTTGCCATAACGCCAGATGGCGCCTGCCTCACACAATTGTCGAAGGGCGTGGACACATCCTGCCTGAACTTGCGCGAGATCCTTCTCGTTCCCGTCGAACGCATGGGTCTCAAACTGACTGCAGTACTTCTCGAACCACTGCGTGAGATCCCCCCCGTTATAGACAGGATCTTCCGTTGGACCCATCATCCGCACAAGTGGAGCGTGGCTCTCTCCCTTAGGCAATGTCACATTACAACGGTCCGCGATGCGAACTGTATTCAGGAGTGCTTCTGGCACATCGGCGAAGAGTTCCCACATCTCCTCTGGGCTCTTGACATACAACGATGTGGGATATTTCAGCCGCGCTGCATCACTCTTGGTTTTCCCCATGCTGATGCAACACAATGTGTCGTGCACATCGTGGTCTTCAGCGCGCAGGAAGTGCGCGTCATTATCGCAGACCAGAGGAAGATTCAGTTCACGAGCCAACTTGATCAGCAGAGGAACGAGTCGATCCTGATCCTCACTGTGGCGTTGCAGTTCGATGTAGAAGCGGGGTTGGCCGTGCTCATCAGGACCAAACGTCTTCGCATGCCACTTCGCCTCCTCAATGGCTGCATTCCAGTTTTCTGCTGATTCCGACTGCGAAGAACGAGAGAGATGGTTCGCAATTGAGGACGAGAGATGTCCATTGATGGCGATGAGTCCATCGGAGTGCGCCGCCAATGTCTCGCGATCCATTCGAGGTCGCCCGTAAAAGCCATTCGCAAATGCATCGCTCGAAAGTCGCACAAGGTTTTTCCAACCTTGGAGGTTCATCGCGAGCAAGACCAAGTGCGCGCCACCCTGACCAATGTGTGGGCCACGGTCGTGACGAGAAACGGGCATCCACTCTTTCGTCTGCGCGACGTAAGCCTCGATCCCAAGAATCGGCTTGATGCCCGCGGCGTTCGCTGCGGTGTAAAACTCCATCGCGCCGTGAAGGTTGCCGTGATCGGTCAATGCGACCGAATCCATACCGAGAGCCTTCACCTGATCCACCAACGACTTCAACTTGTTGCCGCCGTCGAGCAATGAATACTCAGAGTGCAGATGAAGATGCACGAACTGCTTCGCAGCCGAGTGGGTTGCAAGAGGATTCGAAGCTGCGTCTTTCATCACTACTTTCGACATGACACGACCACGATACGAACTCAATCCCCGAGACGCAGCCCAATTCCTGCCAACTCCTTGTGCCACGCCTCGATCATCGCCGCGGCCAGCGCGCCAGGACGCCCCGAGCCGACTTGGTGACTTTCGATTTTGACTACGGGCATGACTCCCCAACTCGAATTAGTCAACACGAGTTCGTCCGCTTGGACGAGTTCGCCTCCACCGACCGCCCTTCGCTCAACCGGGATGCCGAGCCCCGCCGCCCAGGACAGAATGAAAGATCGCACTGTCCCCGGTCGAATAGGAGACTTCTCGTCGTCACTCTCTCCTCGTGCAACTGGTGCGATGAGTGTTCCATCCCGAACAAGGATCGCATTGCTCGTGGATCCTCCCACCACATGCCCCGTCGTCGAGAGCCACAGCGCTTCACTACAACCTTGGTGTGCTGCATCTTGAAGGGCGCGAAGTCGACCCCAGTAGTTCAAGGTTTTGTGTCCTTGCATCGAATCCACCGCGCTGATGCGATCATCGGCAACGGTGACCGCAATGCCGCTCTCGATCAATTCGGGTGGATACAACGACGCGGGCTGCGCCACAATCCCAATCGTTGGATCATGCAGCCCCTTGGCGCCACCAGTCCCAGCCGATGCTTGTTTGGCGCGCGAGAGCAGATTCAGATCTCCGCCGGTCACCGTGACACGAATGCGCGCATCATCCAGTCGTGACCGCTCCAGCGTCATGCGTACAGCATCCGCGAGCGGCTCGGTGTGCAGTCGCTGTGTCAATGAAAGGGCGCGCGCCGATTCCGCGAGCAATTGAAGATGCTCTTCAAGATGGATGACTCTTCCTCCTGATGCACGCATCGTTTCAAAGAGTCCAACGCCGTGCTGCAACCCAGCATCGAAGAGAGACACATGCGCCGTGTCGAGCGATACAAACGCGCCATTGAGCCACACATCCATAGGGGTTGCATACTAGGTTGCCGAGACCCGAATCAGCCATCGCCCCAAGTACACTCGGAGGATTCTGATGAACCAGCAACCCTCGATCTCACTCCGCCCAGTGGCCACCCGACGACGGTGGATTCGTCCGGTTCTGTACGCCATCATCGCGGTCACCATTGGTTTGCTCTTCGAGATGGACGCAAGACAAAAGTCAACGAACCGTATCGAGCGCGCTGAGTCCGAGGCGACTCGATTGATTCAAGAGTTTTCAACTTCCCCAGACCAAGTGCCTTCGATGCTCGCGCGCGCCATTCCGATGCTGCGCGACGCCGCGGTCGACGCGCTTCGAGACTGCGGGGCATCCGATGCAACGACTCCACTTGTTTTTCAAGTCGTCAGCCCGAGTGAACCGCTTGCCATGGCGTGTCCTCCGCCAGAGTCAGCGCAGATCGGCATCGAGTTTCGACGATCCACCACGGCGTGCTTCGTACTGTGGCTCAGAGAAAACGACCAGAGCGAACAACTCACCCCTGTGGGATATTGCCGCGCGCTCGATTGAATCAACGATCAGATCGTCGCGCTCAAGACCACTTGTTGTGAATCTTGTTCAACAACCTGAACGAGACTGCCCGCGCCCAGGAGTGCGTCGGCAAGATCGACCTGCACGCCCATAATCGAGGCAGATGCGGTGAATGTGTGAACCGTCCACGAATCACTGCCTGTCTTGACGATGACCTCGTAGGTCGTCTTCGGCGTGAGATTCACAGCAACGAGCACGGCGCGTTGCGCAAGCGCACTCTTCACAAAGAACGCTGCCGAATTCGAGTTGGTTCCCACTCCGACCATCGAGCGCACGCTGCCGTCGCCCTGAACATACTCATCGAAACTTGGTCCGACGAGCGCCGACAATTTCTCGTGCACAGAATTCGACAAGGCGAGTTCACTAATCGTGGCGGCTCGCTGAGAGAGCGAATGGTTCGCGACGAGTGTGGCCAAGAGTCCACCAGCGATCGCAATGGTTGCCGCGCGCCACAAGAACGCGCTGCGACGCCATCGAATCACCAAGGCATCGGTGCCGGAATCGCGCGCAGCCGAAGCGAGCGCTCGAACCACTTCTGCGTTTTCTTCGCGAACCATCGCAGCACGGTTCGCCTTCATACTGCGATCGTTCGTCGCGGCCTCATGGTTGCGCCCAATCGAAGCGATGGGAACAAGGGTCGAATCGCGCGCCTCGACGGCGTCGGCGACTCGCGCAAGAACTCGATACTTGAGTGCGAGATCTGGCTCAGCCGTTGGCAACAACGAGACATCCGAGGAGAGCGATGCCTGAAGACCGACCAACTCCGCGTGCAGCGCCGGAGGCGCTTGCCGCTTCAGCCGATCGAGCCGAGCCAAATCTGACTCGTCCAGAACACCAAGCACCTCGAGTTGAGCTAACTCGATCAATTCGTCGCGGTCAATGGGTGACATCTCTATCCCTCGCATCCATCGAAACGGTCCCTAGTCCGCTTCGATTTCCCTCATCATCTTCTGGGGCTTCACACAACGCGAAACCCTCTCTACCTCCAACCGACAAAACTTCTCTCCACTGCTCTATTCGCAGGGAGGTTCCACCAACGAGACCGGTCAGCCGATCTTTTCTCTTGAGGCCGCCCCTCGAATTCTCGTCAAACCACGGCTGAGAGCCGATTTGACTGTTCCGATGGGGACCTCTAATTGCTCTGCAACTTCCCGAAGCGTATAGCCCTGCAGGTACACGCGCTCGAGGATGATTCGCTGTGTGACTGGCAAGCCAGCCATCCGAGCGGCAATCTCTTGTTCTGATTCGGACGCTTTGTGCTGTTGAGCAGGCGCCTGCGCACGGCTCTCGATGGCTTCGTCTCCGATGGAGACCAGTTTCGGACGAGACTGCCGACGACGAAGTCGATCGATGAGATGACGCCGAGTCAACAGCATCACCCAGGTGACAAGTCGCGCTTTTTGTGGATCAAATCGCTCGGCAGTCTGCCAAAGTTGAAGGAAAATCTCTTGAACCGCGTCTTCCGCTTCGGCCCGCGAACCCAGGGTTTGAATGCAATGTTTGAAGACAAGTGAGCCGAACTGGTCATAGAGACCAGACACCGAATTTTCATCGGCGCGAGCCACCCCTTGCATCAAAGCCCATTCATCCTGAAGAGTCAAAATTCTCATTCGTCCTTTTCCTCCATACCATTACCAGAGAACAACCTAGGTAATGGAAATCTCCGCAAGTCAGTCTAGCCCGCTTTTGGGGAGTTCCAAATCCGGGTTCGCTGAAATGAAATGAAGGGAAGAAAAAGTGACGGAATAATGGTTTTTTGAGAGTTTTTCTTCAAAGGCGGCGGTTTCCGTGCCACACTACATCGTCTGGATTGAGGGGAATGGGTCTACCGATTGAATCGGAGGTTCGTGCTCTTGACCAAAGAATCGCCCAATCGATCTTCGGTCCCAATGTGTGGGGTTCCCAAGTTTCAGCATCGGCGTGGACTCACGCTGGTCGAGCTCTTGGTGACTTTTGCCATTGTGACCATCCTGCTCAGCCTGCTGATGCCAGGTCTTGCTGTGGCACGTGATCGTGCTTGCCGCTTGGTCTGCGCAGTGAATCAGCATCATGTTGGGGTTGGGTTGGCACTGTATGCAGATCAGCACAACAATCGACTCGTTCCGAGCTGGTTCTCAATGCGGCACAAGCACGCTGAAACAATGGCCGCAACCATTGGCAGTTATTCGGGATCGCTTGGAACAGAAGAAATGCCCGCTCCGTCAGCCGATGGGCAGCGATGGGATGGACTGGGCATTCTGGCCTATGCAGGATCGGCGTGCCTCGATTCACACGAAGCGCTCTATTGCCCTTGCCACCACGGAGACCACGGACTTGAGTCAGAAGCATTCGCGTATCGATTCCGTCCGGCCGATGATCCGAACCACCGCGTCTACACGAATTACCAGTACATCGGATCAGTCGATGCTGCAGGCAATCCTCGACTCTTCTCCGATCTTTCCGATCGTGATGTCATCATCGCCGATGGATTCAGATCACAATCCGATGTCAACCACAAAAATGGAGCGAACATGGTTCGCGGAGATCTTTCGGTGCGTTGGTGGAAGGATGTCCGCGAGGACCTCGCCACCCTTCCGAACAACGGCGAGGCGACACAACTCACTGATGATTTCGTCTGGGATCTGAATAGTTTCGAGCCTTGGACACCCATTTGGCTCGAACTCGCTCGAGGGCAGTAATCCATCCAGCGAACTCACTGCGCGGGGGCGAACCATATTCGCTGCCCACGGTGTCCTCCGATGGACGGGTCAAATGTTTCGGCGCGAACGACTGACAGACTCGGACCAACAAGCGCTTGATCAATCCTCCACATCGGAAATGCTCTTGGAAATGTCGCACCCATTCCAGATCCTGCGGCGGCAAAGGCTTCGATTGTCCCGGCTGGCATGATGTTTTCTGTGAAGCCCGGGGTGGTATTGAAATCGCCGATCATCAGGTCGACGACTCCCAACTGAGTCTGATGGACTCTGTCGTTGAGCAGATCCATCGACTCTGCTCGCAGTGTGTTCCAAGATGAGGGGAGATCCACCACGATCATCGACCATGGATGAGCACACTTGGTGCTCGCTGCGACTCGAATGGCCACCGCGCGAATGGATGGCTCAACAAGCAGAGGCGTTGCCGCGAGAATCTCGACCTTTGAAATGACGAGGACATTGTTCGCTTGGTGGACGAATCGTCCCTCGCGCTTCCACTCGGCAACGCGATGAGCTCTCATCAATTGCCCGGCTTCTGAGATCACAAGAATGTCTCCATCCACCTTCGCAAGTGCATCGGCGAATTGATCCGAAGCTTCGCCTGGATGACGCGCATTAAGGTGAACAAGGACGAGGTTTCCTTGTGCGGATGCTTCCTCGGCCGATGCAGCGAACCATCCAGCTGTCCACTGGGTCCTCGACATGATCGTTGCCGCGACGATGAGCGCACCCACACTCGCGAAGCGCGAAAAACGCTGACGAGCCATCGCAGCCAAGGCGATCGCAGCGATGACCGCGACGACTGGGGGAATCCATGCAACCCCCTGAAGAAGCAATGTGCGTTGTCCACCAAGTGCGCCGACGACACACATCACCCAAATGGCGCCGCACATACTGAAGAGCGTGATTCGGCAGCGACCTTGAAGGCGTCGGTGGATCATGTCATTCCGAGCGCTGCGAGGGAATCGATGATGGGACGGTGGAGTTCCGCTGCGCATCCAATCGCACCGAGTGAGTTGGACATCCGACCATCATCAGCGTAGTGAATCGATTGACCGCGAATATCAGAGGCCATGCCGCCTGATTCTGAAACGAGTAAGAGTCCTGCCGCGTGATCCCATGCCTGTTCCGCGGACGAACCCGGCATCGAAAGGCGAAAAGCGATGTCACCAATACTCTGCGCCACGAGCGCGTACTTGCACTGACTATCGATGGGAAATGGAATGTTGTTCGGCGCAGCGCGCTCAAGAACACGGCGCCCGCGTTCGGTGCGATTGCCTTTACGCGCGGAGCAAAGCCACACTGGAGGATTCGTGAGCGGCGTGCGATGGAGTCGAGACCACCCCGTTCCATTCGATGCGAACGCTCCTTGACCGAAAGTCGCGCGCAGCATCAGGCCATCTCGAATGCGTGCATCGGTCGTCCAATCGTCCGGCACACGCGGCATGACGACGCCTCCGAGAATCGCTTGACCTTGATCAATCAATGCGATGCATGTGCAAAAGGTGCGACCGGCGACCCATCCACTCGTACCATCGATTGGATCGATCGACCAGTAAGGACCATCCTTCTCACTAGCCAAAGTATTCACGAGTTCACGCACATCTCGTCCGTGAAGTTCAGACTTGAGTTCGTGGCGCACTGCCCGCTCGACGAGTCCCCACGCGCCGGGGTCTGCACCCCGAAGACTCGCATCGGATTCTTCGGCAATCACACGCTGTGGCACATTGGCACGGGCGAGGTGATCCAGGAGGACGATCTGGATCGCCACATCCGCTGCCGTAATGGGACTGCCGTCTGCCTTCGCCGCGGACGCTCTATAAGGAGGATCACGCGCGAGCAATCCTGAAACCCGTCCTGCCACCAAGAGGAGGTCGACGAGCGTTGTTTCGCAGCGGGCTAGGGTGGCGGCGTCGAGGGGCATGGGGCAAGGATAGAAACCCCGGCCGATCGCCATTGGCACGCCTTTTGCACCAACA
This sequence comes from Planctomycetota bacterium, assembly GCA_027622195.1. Taxonomy (GTDB): domain Bacteria; phylum Planctomycetota; class Phycisphaerae; order Phycisphaerales; family SM1A02; genus SXOD01. Next base: position 5,221 of record JAQBZO010000011.1, on the reverse strand, counting down.
GAACGCTCCCCTCTGCCCCGGCGGTTCTCGCGAACCGAAGGGGCGGAGTTGGAGCAGAAGAGGAACACACTATGTCGAAAATCATCGGAATCGATCTCGGAACCACCAACTCCTGCGTCTCGATCATGGAGGGCGGACAGCCCAAAGTGCTCATCAACGCTCAAGGCAATCGAACGACGCCATCGGTCGTCGGCTTCACTGAAAAGGGTGAACGCCTTGTTGGTCAACCAGCTCGTCATCAGCAGGTGACCAATCCCAAGAACACCGTCTTCAGCATCAAGCGATTCATGGGCCGCCGAATGGGCGAAGTGGTGTCTGAGCAGAAGACCGTTCCCTACACGGTTACTGGTGCCGCTGAGGATCTGGTCAATGTCGAGATTCGCGGCAGGAGTTACACACCGCCTGAAATCAGCGCGATGGTGCTTCAAGAGTTGAAGAAAATTGCTGAGGATTATTTGGGCGAGAAGGTCGACCGAGCCGTCATCACCGTCCCTGCCTATTTCAATGACAGTCAACGCCAAGCCACCAAGGATGCTGGCGAAGTCGCGGGACTCAAAGTGGAACGCATCATCAATGAGCCCACCGCTGCCGCATTGGCTTACGGACTCGAAAAGAAGAAGAATGCGCGCATCGCCGTGTTCGATCTGGGAGGCGGCACATTCGATGTGTCGATCCTCGATGTCGGCGACGGTGTCTTTGAAGTCCTCGCCTCGAACGGAGACGGACACCTCGGTGGCGACGACTTTGATCAACGACTGATCGACTTCATCGCAGAGGATTTCCGCAAGCGCGAAGGGATCGATGTCCGCAAGGATGCGATGGCACTTCAACGCCTCAAGGAAGCTGCCGAAAAAGCAAAGATCGAATTGTCAACACAGCGTGAAACGACGGTCAATCTGCCGTTTATTACCGCTGATGCCACAGGTCCGAAGCATCTCCAGGTCACGATTTCGCGCGCCTCATTCGAGTCGGTCTCCGCCGACCTCTTCGATCGCCTTCGTGGACCTTGCACGCAGTGTCTCAATGACGCGAAACTTTCTGCAGGTGACATTCAAGAAGTGGTGATGGTGGGTGGATCGATCCGCATCCCCAAGGTGCAAGAGATCGCTCGCGAGATCTTCAAGACTGACAAGTTGGACATGACCATCAACCCTGACGAAGTGGTTGCGATTGGTGCAGCGATTCAGGGCGGAGTGCTGATGGGCGAGGTGAAGGACGTGCTCCTCTTGGATGTCACTCCCCTTTCGCTCGGCGTTGAAACTCTCGGTGGGGTCATGACCAAACTCATCGAGCGCAACACCACGATCCCCACAAGCAAGAAGGAAACTTTTTCAACGGCTTCCGACAACCAGACCTCGGTGACCATTCATGTGCTGCAGGGAGAGCGCGAGTTTGCCAAGGACAATCGTCCACTCGGTCGATTCGATCTCACCGGCATCGCGTCTGCCCCTCGTGGGATGCCACAAGTCGAAGTGGAGTTCGCCATCGATGCGAACGGCATTCTGAGCGTGACTGCCACCGACAAGGCGAACGGCAAGAAGCAAGAGATCAAGATCACTGGCTCGAGCGGATTGTCGCGCGAAGAGATCGATCGCATGAAGAAGGATGCCGACGACAACGCCTCATCCGACAAGGTTCGGCGCGAAGTCATCGACCTCAAGAATCAGGCTGATCAGGCTGTCTACACCACTCGGAAGCAACTCGCCGAACACGGCGGAAAGCTCTCTCAAGAGGCATGCGGAAAGATCGAGAGTTCGCTCGATGGACTCGAGCGTGCTGCAAAAACCGAGGACAAGGCCGCCATTGAAGCCGCCCTTCGAACGCTTCAGGAGTCTGCCGCTGACCTCAATAAGGCTCAGTACGACGCCACCTCGGCACAGAGTGCTGCAGGAGGCGCGGCTCCAAAAGCATCGAAGCCGGCCAACGATGATGTCATCGATGCTGAGTTCGAAGTGAAAGACGGCAAGTAACCGCTTGCCAAGTCGCGATGTGCCACTAGGATCTTCACTGCAAGACCGTCGTTCCTGAATTGGTGCGTGGCCAATTCGCAACAACTGTTTCTTGGAGAGTCCTATGCATGCGATTCGCGGCATCGCAGTGAGTCCAGGCATTGCCTTCGGGCGTGCCCTCACTCTTTCATCCACCGTCGATCATGTCGAGTACCAAACCGTCGCAGCAGACTTGGTGGCTGCCGAGTTGGTGCGACTTCAACATGCAATCGAGGGGACCAGGACTGACCTCGAATCACTGATCGCGGTCACGCGCGATCGACTCGGTGAAGAGCCTGCCAAAATTTTTCAATTCCATCTCGGACTCTTGTCGGACGAAGCGCTGCTGCGGATGATGCGAGATGACATCCAGCGCGAACATGTCGTGGCCGAGTACGCGGCGAGTGAAGCGCTGCGCAAGTTCGCAGCCACACTGCGCGCCGTTGAAGACGAAGTCTTCCAGATGAAGGCTGCCGATGTCGTAGACGTGGAGCGTCGACTCGTCGGAAAACTGATGGGCGCGAGTGACGAACGGCTGCGAAGGCTGGATGGTCCCGTGGTCGTGATCGCACGAGAATTGACACCAACCCAAGCGGCTGAACTTCACCGATTGCGAGTCGTCGGATTTGCGACCGATGGCGGCGGACTCACGAGTCACACCTCGATTTTCGCGCGGGCGCTCGGTATTCCCGCCGTGAGCGGATGCGTGAATGCCACCGAATTGACCGAGGAAGGCGATGAAGTCATCGTCGATGGTGACACAGGATCCGTCATCGTTCGCCCGAACGATGAGGCGAGGCGTCACTACGCAATCGAAGCAAGGCGCACCGCTGCTCGACGAAAGATCCTCAAGGAATCGGCATCTCTCGAAGCGATCACCCGCGACGGTGTGCGCATTGAATTGCTGGGCAACATTGAGTTGCCTGAAGAGATCCCTCGCATATTCGATCATGGCGGAGACGGAGTCGGTCTCTACCGCACCGAGTTTCTGCACTTGACGAGTCCTCGTGTCCCGACGGAACAGGATCACTTCGAGGCGTACGCGAGTGCGATTGAGCATTCGAAGGGGAAGACACTCACGATCCGCACGCTTGACCTCGGTGCAGACAAGTACACACAGGAGCATCTCGAAGACCCTGAGCGAAATCCATTCCTTGGACTTCGCAGCATTCGGTATTGCCTCGATCGACCAGCGATGTTCAAGGTGCAACTTCGCGCGTTGATGAGGGCGAGCGCGCTCGGTCCCATTCGCGTGATGTTTCCACTCGTCTCGACCGTGATGGAACTTCGTCAGGCGAAGATGTTGCTCCGCGATGTGTCTGAGGAATTGGAAGAGGGTGGCATCCCATTCGACGCCACCGTTCCCATTGGCATCATGATTGAAGTGCCAAGTGCCGCCATCATGGCACGCAGTTTTGCGGGCGAGGCGGATTTCTTCTCGATCGGCACCAACGACCTCATCCAATACACGCTGGCGGTCGACCGAGGCAACGAAAAGGTGGCCTCCCTGTACACGCCGGCACACCCCGCGGTCATCCAACTCGTCAAAAACGTGATTCGCACCGCCCGCCACGCCCAAATTGGGGTGAGTTTGTGTGGAGAGATGGGTGGAGATCCACTTTTTACCATGTTGCTGGCAGGGCTGGGGCTGCGTACACTCTCCATGTCGCCGAGCCAGATCCCTGCGATCAAGAAATTGGTTCGGTCGATGGATATCGGACATTGTGAATGGGTCGCGCGTCGCGTCGGCTCATTCGAGTCGGACAGGCAGGTCGTGACCTACTTGCGAGACGAACTTCGGAGAATCGACCCAGAGGCGTTGGTTGGACAACTCAACTAACGCGCTCTTTTGAACAACAGGCGTGCCATCCACGCACAGACATCAAGCGCATCGAGGCGGCTTCGGTCGCTCGGCTTGATTGATCGTGAATGGACACGCGGACAGGACTCAGCCATATGATGCATCCGTATTCCGGACACATCCATTTACCACTCGATCCGCAGCAACTCTGCTGCGCGTTGTTGTGCGTTTGGCATGAGACTCCTGTCAAGACTCGCCGCATAAGCGCGGCAGGATTGACCGATGAAAGAACAGACAGACGCCGAGGAAACGACTCCTCCCACGATCGACACCAAAGAGACACCGACCGCTGAGACGGCCACTCCTGGCGAGGTGATCGCCTCGACCATTGAATCCTCTGCGGAGGATGTTGCGCCGAAAAAGCGAGCGCGCCGAACGCGCAACGAGCCGAAGAAGGCGAAAGCTTCACCGCGCGTTGTGGCAGAAGTTCCAATCGAAGCCGAAGCATCTGCGCCGATCACCAAAGCGGTGATCGAGTCGGATGAAGCGAGCACCGACTCGGAAGATGAATCGGATGAAGGTGAATCAGAGGATGAAGCGGATGGCGAATCCGATTCAGACGAAGAGTCGACTGAGACCTCTGAATCCAAGGGTGGACGCAAGCGCAAGCGTGAGCGGAAGGAAGTGTTCCGCCGTGAACGCGTCGGCGTACAAACGGCGATGGAGCCGCCTCCGACGGGCCCGAGCATCATGCTCGTCGAGGAATCAATCGGCGACGAGTGCCGCATCGCCATCCTCGAAGAAGGACGGCTGAGCCACTACTTTGCGGAGCGCGAGTCGAACAGCACCAATGTCGGCAGCATTTACAAGGGTCGTGTTTCGAATATCGAGCCGGCAATCCAAGCTGCGTTCGTGGATTTCGGACAGGGGCAAAACGGTTTCTTGCATGTCTCTGATCTTCATCCGAAGTATTTCCCAGGCGGTGAAGTGACTGAGCGCGTGGGGATGAAAATTCCCAGACGCGATCGGCCGATGATTCAAGATTCTCTGAAGAAGGGTCAAGAGATCATCGTGCAGGTCATCAAGGAAGGCATCGGCACCAAGGGGCCAACGATCACTTCGTACATTTCGATCCCCGGCCGATTGCTCGTGATGATGCCCGACATGGACAAGGTCGGCGTCAGTCGCAAGGTCGCCGATGAGGATCAACGGCGCGCCATGCGCACAATTCTCGATTCGCTCGAGTTGCCGGAGGGATGCGGTTTCATTCTTCGAACCGCTGGGTTTGACCGAAGCCGCAGCGAGTTGCAGCGCGATGCGGCTTACCTCGAGCGATTGTGGACTGCGATGCAAAGACGCATTCGAGCGACAGGTGGCCCAAGCGAGCTCTACACCGAAGGCGACTTGCTCGTGCGATCACTCCGCGATCACG
>JAQBZO010000010.1 GCA_027622195.1 Planctomycetota bacterium | reverse complement strand
GGCTATTCGTCGGGTATGACGGGCGGGTTTGGATCGACCGCGTGGACTGCAACGAATCAAACCGGCTTTGTTGCACAGAACGGAATCTTCTCTACGCTTGGCGCCGCCGACCCGATCACCTTCACCTTTGCGACAGCAGATGTTTTCGCAGTGGGTGGCAACTTCTTCAACAGAGACAGTTCGTTCGAAGTGCTCCCAAGCATCATTCGCGTGACCGTCTCAAGCGGCGCTTCGTACATCCACTACGTTGGATCACAGGAGACTTTCTCAGGTTTTATCAGCACCACAGAGGCGATCCAATCGATCACCGTGGCCCCGTTTGGCTCCTCTGGTACGGCGGCGTTTTCCGCCGTCTCGTCGATGTCATTCGGTGTTGTCCCGGCGCCTGGCGCGATTGCTCTCTTGGTGGTCGCGGGATTGGTAACCCGGCGTCGACGCGCCTGAGCAATTTGACCTGAGTGAACGACCGGATTGCTTGCACATCCGAGTTTCGGTGCGCTTCTAGACTGCCATCGTGATCGACCTCAATTCGTGCACGCTCAATGAAGTTTGGCGCCAGGCCATCTTGGACCCTTGGTCGAACGCATCGTGGCTGAGAATGGCGCGGATCTGGCGGCCATGCTTGGCAACTGGGGTTGAGTTGGAGTTGAGTTGGGGCTGATCAAGCGCTGACGTGTAGCAGTCCGCCGCCGCGCTCGCCGTGGGCGAGGTCACTCCGCCGCTCAGGTTCATTTCCTTGAGCACATCGACGGTGATCGTTCGACGTACCGACGCGATACCGCCTGCCGGATGCCGAGGCACACGAGCCCGAACATTATGTTTGCGACCAACCATGCCAAGCTGACACGGGCCAGCGCATCGAAGCTGGTTAGAGGTTCGAAAAGGATCAGCGTGATAGGCAACTAAGCGATGATGCCCAGGAGCAGGGTCCGCGTAGTCAATCGTTTAGGTGCACGATCAATCGGGCATTGTCGGAGGCATCGTCGCAAGTGCGAGGAATGGGTCGACGATGGTTGGATCGAAGTGTGATCCTGAACCTGCGCGGATGTGTGCGATGATTCGATCGCGCTCCCATGCCTGTCGGTAGGGGCGATCGGATGCCAGCGCGTCCCAGACATCGATCGGCGCAAAGATCCGCGCGAAGAGCGGGATCTCAAGCCCCTTGAGTCTGCGCGGATAGCCGGTGCCGTCCCATCTTTCATGGTGACAGAGTGGTATCTCAAGTGCTGGGCGCAAGAATTCAATTTGCGCAAGCATGTCATAACCCAACTGCGGGTGTGTCTGCATGGTGCACCGCTCTTCGCTCGTCAGCGGGCTGGTCTTCAGCAAGATTCCATCAGGAATGCCGATCTTTCCAATGTCATGCAGGAGGGCGGAACGCCCAATCTGCACCAGATCCTCTTGCGAGAGCCCCAGTGCACGGCCGAGCGCAATCGCCATTGCTGCCACTCGCTGAGAGTGCAGATCCGTTTCATGGTCGCGCAAGTCCAATGCGCGGACCCAGCCATCGAGCGTGCTTTCGTACGACTGCTGGAGCACCAAGTGGGCCTCGAGAAGTTGCATGTGCTGGCTCTGCAACCTTCGGAAACGGTTCAGCCGCAGGATGGTCGTCACGCGCGTTCGAAGTTCGAGTGAATCGATTGGCTTCGAAATGAAGTCATCTGCACCTGCTTCGATCCCTTTCACCCGAGAGGCACGGTCATCGAGCGCGGTCGTCATAAGGATCGGAACATCACCAAGCAGGGGAACCGCACGCATGCGTCGGCACACTTCGTATCCGTCCATCCCGGGCATCATCACGTCGAGAAGCACGAGATCTGGCGGTTGCTGGGCGAACCGCTCGAGCGCCTCGGTGCCGCATGAGGCGCGTTCGAAGGTGTGCCCGCATCCCTGGAGCATCGCTTCAAGCGTCTCTCGCGAGACATTGTCATCGTCCACAATGAGAATGATTCTCGAGTCGCTCACTTTGCACTGCTCTCGCGGATCAATCGCCGCATTGTGTCGACGAGTGCGCCGATGTCCACGGGCTTGCTCGCATAGTCGCTCGCGCCAGCTTCGAGGCACATTTCGCGATCTCCCATCATGGCGCGCGAGGTCAAGGCGATGATCGGAAGCCGCGCACAGGTCGGGTTCGAACGGAGAAGCCTGATAGCCGTGAGCCCGTCCATGACCGGCATCTGAAGGTCCATCACAACCAATGCAGGATTGTGCTGGAAGACAGCAGCCACTGCCTGCGTCCCGTCGTGAGCGTCAATGACCCGGAATCCATGTTTGATGAGTTGATCGTGGATCGTCATGCGGTTCGCCTCGTTGTCATCCGCATTGATGACAAGAGGTGCTTCGGCGAACACTTCGCGGTCTGGAGCAGTTCCCAACGCGGTTGGATTTGAAACCGAGGCAGTGGAAAGAACTGTCACGGATTCATCGGTGGCTTCGTGCCATGGCAGCGTCACTCGGAAGCAACTTCCTTTGTCTGGTTCAGACTCGACGGCCACGCTTCCTCCGTGCAACTCAGCCAGAGCCATGACCAGCGTGAGCCCGAGTCCGGTACCTTCATATTGGCGCGCGAATTTCGAATCCAACTGGGTGAAGGGGGTGAAGAGCCGTTTGAGATCCTCGGGCTTGATTCCGATGCCATTGTCTTGGACGGCAAACGTGATTGTTCGCGTTTGAGGATTGGCGGTCGTCGTGAGCGAAAGTTCCCCGTTGTCATGAGTAAACTTGACTGCGTTTGTCAGCAGATTGACGAGGATTTGTTTGATACGGCGCTCGTCGCAATCGAGCGTAGTTGCGCGGGGGTCAAATTGCGTTCGGATGGTGAGGTGCTTTTTCTGCGCCATCTCTGCGATGAATCGAATGCTCGCGAGGCACATGGATTGCACATCGATCAGGCGCCGGTCAAGGTCGACCTTTCCTGCCCCGATCTTTGCAACATCCAGCAGGTCATTGATGAGTGAGAGCAGGTGTTGACCGCTCTCTTCGATGGTCTTGATGGGCTTGATCTGCTTCTCAGCTAATCCGCCGTATGTATCGGAGAGGAGCAATTCCGAGAGCCCCAGAATGGCGGTCAGCGGCGTCCGAAGCTCGTGACTCATCGCGGAAAGGAACTCGTCCTTCGCACGCATAGCACGCGAGAGCTCTGCGTTTGCCAGCGAGAGCTGAGATGTGCGCTCTGCCACTCGCTGTTCAAGCACCTTTCGATACTCCCCAAGTTCCGTGATGTCCTGTCCGACCAAAGTGGCTCCGAGCACCGCACCCGTCGCATCGTGGCGGGGAGAAGCGCTGAAAATAATGAGGCTAGGGACTCCGTCCTTGGATTGAAGTTCAAGTTCCAACTGCGCAGTCGAAGAGTCTCTCAGCGCGGCCTCGATCATTCCGCTGGCGCGGGAACGGGATTCGGCTGCGACAAACGTTTTGACGAATGAGCACTGGACAGCCTCTGCTTTCGTGAATCCCGTGAGGCGCTCAGTCATTAGGTTCCAGTCCACCACCTGCCCCTCGGTGTTGACGGCAAGGATGGGCGCGTTTGCGGTCTCAATGAGAGTCCTGAGTTCGTTTCGCTGAACCTCCGAACTCGCTGAGAGCCGCTTGGCATCGGCCAGCGACCGCCCGATCGACTGCGTCAGCTGAAGCAAATCGACCGTCGTATCGTGCGGCGCGAAGTCGTGCAGGACAAGTTGCAACTCTCGCATTTCTTTGAGTTCTCGAACCCACGGTGAGCCAACGAATAAAAAGCCGCTCTCGCCCTCAAGCACGACCACCTGCATCCGGAGGACGAGCGGTGTTTGTGTGGACTTGAAAATGAAGAGTGTTTCACGCTGCGCGAGGATGAATTCGCGTGAGAGCGGTTCATTCGGGCCCACGCCGAACCGCGAGAATCGAAGTGCCTCGTCGATTTTGATGCCTGCCACGAGCGCCGGGCAGATTCGAGTGAGAACTGGCCCTGCCGAAACAACCCTTAGTTCGACGTCGAGCTGGAAATAGAATGGGAAAAGGGTTTTGGACTGCCCGAGCGTGATCATCTGCGGCGATCCATTACTTCTTGATTGCATCGCCCCAGCAGACGAGGAACTCGTCGTGGTCATCGCCCTTGTCCTTGAACTTGGTCTGTTCGACGGAAGCAGGGGTGTTGTAGAGCTTCGCAACTCCGTGGAGCAGTCCTTCAACAAACACCGAGAGCCCAGCACGATGGCTGTAGTAGTGCATCGTGATTTTGTTCGCCTCTCTGTCGCTGCACTCGAAGCGGGGCGGTTGCAAGTGCGGGAACATCAGTGCCACACGGACATGAAACGTTGGGAGATATTCGAGGAATTCCGGAAGGTCCCTTCCCGCTGCGCTCAGCATGTCGCCGTAACCCTTCTGCGCGGTGTGCAGTACCCAGAATTCACCGAAGGCGAAGAGGATCTTTTCGACAGGCAATTCCAAAACTTCAGATGCAGCCTTGACCAATCCATAGGTGATGCAATCGGGATAACCCTCATTTACATTGAACCTATCGACCTCCACCCCCGCCTTTTTCTTGACCGCTGCCCACTTGTCAGCTCCAAAATTGATCGTGACAAGATCTTCGATTGCCATGTTGACAAGTCCGTACATGAGACCTCCTTTGGTGGCGTGCGGGGTTCTGCGAACTAGCGTTGGGAAGTCTACAGTACAGCGCTCAGGTGACTCCAACCGTCAGGAACGGGTAGCCATTGGAACACGCCGATCAAGCAGTGCGATACGCCGTGCCATTTCGAGACTTCCGAATTCTGCTTGGGTCGAGCCGAGTTCGTGCAGTGATTCGAGTCGTCCACGAGCCGAATGCCCCGTATAGAAAGACGAATAGGCGCAGTTCCATTCGAACGCTTCTAGCCTTGCTGCGAGGAACCTGCCGCTCGCCGCTTCGCCAGGCGGCTGCCTTGTCGGACAGCCGCACCCCTTCGCACCAACTCGCAAAATCAAATGCAAGCACCTACGACTTGCGAAGTTGTGCGAGACCTTGCGGTTGCATGCACAAACCTGCGAAACCAATCAATGGGCGATACTGGATTCGAACCAGCGACCCCACGCGTGTGATGCGTGTGCTCTAGCCAGCTGAGCTAATCGCCCGACATCGATGATTCTATCACGCGCCTGTGTGGTCGCCGGGCTGTGTCGTCGCGCCTTGGCCTTGACCTTGTTGCTGCGGAACCTCGCCGCCGCCGCTGTGTTGGTGGCCGATTTGCCCTTGTTGCGGACGGTTCTGATTCGCTGGAGCCTGCGGTTGATTCGCCTCGTTCTCGATATCGCCTTCCACATCCTTCAGACCACGCTTGAACTCCACAATGGTCTTGCCGAGGCTCTTGCCCAAGGCTGGGAGTCGGTTTCCAAAAATCAGCAATCCGAGGACGAGAAGGATGATCCACTCGTATCCAGAGATACCGGGGATGAGGGCAATTTGAGGCGTTGAAACATCGATCATCGGATGGCTCCTGACTGGGCTCGTGTCGCGCAAAGACGCATGCCTTTGCGGATCTGGATGATAGCCACAGAGCGCTGCATCGGAGAAATCTCTCCGCAAACGTTGAAATTTCCCAGTTTCCCCTGAATTGGCGTTACACTCGATCCCCATGCAGGGACGCATGAATCTACTCGTGGAGCCACGTTGCTCCGAGTCCACTCGCAACATTTCAATCGGCTTCGCCGCTTTTCGCGCATCGATACTCGTGATGAGTGCGGCGTGGATTCTCGGTGCAGCAGGTTGCAAGACTGAACCTGCACCCGTTGTTGCGGAGCCGAATTATGCGCAGCCTCTCGCTCCGGGTGAGCATGCCCTTCGCAAGGTTGGACCCGATGAAGCGTGGCCTGATCTCGCAGCCGCGTGGCGTGTGCGTGATCCAAATCTGCGCGATGCCATTGATCAGAGCATCTCGTGGTTTCAAAAGCCGGGAAGCAAGTTGTGCTTTCCATTTCATGATGTCCTGACACACGAACAAGCTGCAGCGAGTGTGGTCGCATTCCAACAATTGCTCCGTGAACATCAAGATGAAACTGCATTCATGGGAGCGGTGCATCAGATGTTTGATCTCTGGCAGACGAAGGGATACGACCGCCAGGGCACCGTCCTCTTCACTGGCTATTACTCGCCCATCTTCAAAGCGAGTCTCACGGCTGATTCGACCTTCAAATACCCACTCTTCAAGCGTCCTGCTGATCTTGTCACTGAGCCAATGACAGGAGAGCCACAAGGTCGAAGGATGTCGGACGGATCACTCGCTCCTTGGCCCACTCGGAGTGAGATTCTCTCGAGTGGCATGCTCAAAGGCACAGAACTCGTGTATTTGCCGAGTGCGCTCGACACATACATCATTCAAGTGAATGGAAGCGCGAAGTTGGAAATGACCGATGGCACGACGATGCACATCGGTTACGCAGGGAAGACCGACGGCGCGTATGTGGGACTCGGTCAGAGCATGCTCGATGCGGGTCTCCTCACCGAGAAGGAACTCAGTCTGCAAGCGATTGAAAACTTCTATGAGAAGGATCCAACCACTGTCAACAACTTCATCGATCGCAACAACTGCTTCGTCTTCTTCACGCAGTACAACGGCAACAACTGGCCTGCAGGATCGCTCGGTGTGCGTGTGACTGAAAAGGAAACACTTGCGACTGACAAGAAGATTTATCCGAGGGGTGGACTCGTCTTTGTGGACACGAAGGCGATCAACTTCAGCAATACGAAAGAGTCCTTCCGTCGATTCATGCTCGACCAAGACACGGGCGGCGCCATCGTCGCTCCTGGTCGCGCTGACATTTTCATGGGCATCGGTCCAGGCGCAGAGATTCTTGCAGGATCACAGTATGCAGAGGGAACGATGTACTACCTCCTTCTGAAACCAGATTACGTTTCGCAATATCCACTCCCCGCAAAGAAGACGACTGCATCGACTGCTGTGCGATCTTCAAGCGGTCAATAAACCTCGGGTCGAACGGGACATCGACTCGTGGGGGCGCAGGTTGGGAAGGGCCTTGCGAAGTGAAAGGCGTTGTGCGAAAGCCGCTCAGAAATGGGCGGCTTTCTTTTTGCCGCCTACACTCTCGCGCCGTGTCCCTCGCCCCAGCTATTGATCTCCAGAATCTTCAGAAAACCTACGCAGGAGGAGTGCAAGCTCTGCGCGGCGTGGATCTTTTTGTCGGCACGGGCGAAGTCTTCGGACTTCTGGGTCCAAACGGAGCTGGAAAGAGCACGCTTGTCAAAGTGATGCTGACAGTCGTGCGTCCCACATGCGTGACTGGCACAGTGCTCGGTGAACCTGTCGGACATCAGGCCACACTCGGGCGGATCGGATATCTGCCAGAGCATCATCGATTTCCGCCGTATCTGACGGGCCGTCAAGTCGTTGAGTTGTTCGGAGCACTCGCTGGGATGGATCGTGCGCCGCGCCGCCGAAGAGCTGCTGAGTTGCTCGACACTGTTGGCATGGGCGGTTGGTCTTCGCGCAAACTTGGCACCTATTCAAAGGGAATGCAGCAACGCATCGGGCTTGCCGCCGCACTGATCAATGATCCTGCCCTCGTTGTGCTTGATGAACCAACCGATGGAGTGGATCCAGTCGGACGACGCGAGATTCGCGATGTGCTCGCGCGCATACGCGACGAAGGTCGAACAGTCCTGATCAATAGCCACCTCTTGAGTGAAGTCGAATTGATTTGCACACAGGTCGCGATCATGGTGCAGGGACGCGTTGTGCAACGAGGCACAGTCGAAGCATTGACTCGTGACAGCGCAAGGTACGAGGTGCTCTTGCGTCAGCAACCTCCCGCGTGGACACTCGAAGTGTCCCTCGGAGCGCGCGTTGAGAACGGTGCTGGGATTCATGCCAATTCAGCCGAGCAAGCGAGCGCCGAGGGGACTCCATCACTCTTTCGGCTCGTCCTTCCGCAACTGGGTTCGATCGAACTTCAAGGAGTGTTGGACCGACTTCGAAACGAATGCTTTGAAATCGTTGCCGTGACGCCGATGCGTGAATCACTCGAAGATCTCTTCATTCGCGCGGTTAAAGATCCAGAAACAGGAAAAGCATTCGCACCAGGAGCAGCACGCTGATGCGACTGAAGACGATTCAAACATGGTCGCTCATGGTGGCGGCGTACCGAGAACTCAACGCTCGAAAACTGTTCTGGCTTTCCATTGGTCTCTCTGGATTGGTCGTCGCTTCCATCGGAGCGCTCGGTGTCAATGAGGAGGGCATCTCGATTTTCTGGTGGACGCTTGAAAGTCCATTCTTCAACAGTAGCGTGATCGCGGACGAGACTTTTTACAAGCTGCTCTTTACGAATCTCGGCGTTTCATGGTGGCTTGGACTCGGTGCCACCATCCTCGCACTTGTGTCGACCGCTGGCATCATTCCTGATCTTGTGGGGGCGGGAACGATTGACATGATGGTTTCAAAACCCATCAGTCGCAGTCGGTTGTTTCTCACGAAATACGCAACGGGGCTTCTTTTCTCGGCACTTCAAGTCACCGTCTTCACGGTGGCGTGCATCATCATCATCGGCATTCGAGGCAACTCATGGGAGTTCGGCCTCTTGATCGCCGTGCCGATCGTGATCCTCTTCTACAGTTACCTCTTCTGCGTGTGCGCGCTGGTGGGACTGGTCACGCGAAGCACCGTGGCGAGTCTCCTGCTCACCATGATCTTCTGGTTCCTCGTCTTTGGAGTGCAATCAGGAGAGCAAATTATCGACATGGGCCGCGTCGCAAGCGAGATGGAAGTCAAAGCAATCGAACGCGCACTCGAGACTGAACGCGCACTCGGCTCAGACGCTGAACCGGTCGAGATCGAGCGGCTTGAAGGGGAACTCACAGCGCAGATGAGCGACGACGCGACTTGGAAAACGGTCTATGCGCCAGTGCATGCCGTGAGCACGATTCTTCCCAAGACGGGAGAGACACTCGAATTGCTCGAGCGGTGGATGGACGATGTCGCGGCGATGCCCGATCGATTCGGCCCTGATCGAAATCGTGATCGTGGGGATGAGCCAGGCTCAGATATTTTCGGTGGATCCGCCCGCGTGTCCAGGCGAGATCTCCAGACCGCACTCGCCGAGGAGAGGCTGTCTCGAAGCGGTTGGTATGTCATTGGAACAAGTCTCTTGTTTGAGGCGGCGATACTGACACTCGCCTGCTGGATCTTTCGCCGACGAGACTTCTAGTGTCCGCTCCCGAGGCTGCGTCCTCGGTCGCGGGCTGCGGTGATTCCACGCTGAATCATCTTCCGAAACCCAAGCGATTCCATTTCGGTGATCGCCGCGTGCGTGGTTCCACCTTGACTGGTCACGGCTGCGCGAAGTGCTTCAGCAGACTCTGGACTGCGCGAGAGAAGGGTTGACGCCCCGATCAATGTCTGTCGAACCATCTCATCGGCTTTGTCCGCGCTGATTCCAAGTTCGATCGCAGCATCACGCATCGCCCCCGCCAGAAGAAAAACATAAGCAGGGCCAGAACCAGAAACAGCGGTCGCTGCATCGATCAACGATTCGTCGAGATCCACGACTTGGCCACATGTCTCAAAGAGTCTTCGGGCGAATGCGAGGTCGCCCGAGGTCGCCCTCGGACCAGAAGCGATGGCGGTCAGTCCAACTTGAATCTGCACTGGAGTGTTGGGCATGCACCGCACGGCTCGCGAGTGTGTTCCAGCGGCGTCCTCGATGTCCTTTGCTGTCACTCCTCCCATTACCGAGATCACGAGCAGAGGGTGCGACTCACGATCATTTCGCTTAGACAGTTCAGATGAAACACTTGCCCAAACTTGCGGTTTCACGGCAAGGAAAACGAGATCGAGTTGTGAAACATTGAGCGCCTCGGTCGTCGTCGCGGTTTGGCACCCTAGTTCACGCGCTGCATCGAGGCGAGTGGGGTTTGGATCGCACACCACCACCCGTTTCGCATCGAACACGCCTGCTCGAAGTGCCTCGCGAAGCACCGCAGTGCCCATAGTTCCAAAACCGATCCACGCAGTAGTTCCCATACGAGGGAGATTACTCCTGCGTGGCGGTCGATAGAATCCGCAGCTCATGTTGCAACTGGACTTTGAGCAACCGATCCTCGAGATCGAAAAGCAGATCGAGACGATGGCGGCTCGCGCTGAGGCTGAAAAGTGGACCGAAGAGCTCGACGCCCTTCGCGCCACGAGGGACAGCCTTCTCCGCAAGACGTACGCCAATCTGACACCATGGCAAACGGTGCGCGTTGCGAGACATCCACGCAGACCACAAACACTCGACTACATCGACCTGATGTGCCGCGACTTCTGCCAACTGCATGGCGATCGACGATTCGGCGATGATCCTGCGATCGTCTCAGGATTCTGCCGCATTGGTCCATTCAAAGTGATGGTGGTTGGACATCAAAAGGGACGAACAACGCAGGAGCGCATTGCGTGCCACTTCGGATGCGCGCATCCTGAGGGATATCGAAAAGCGCTCTTGAAGATGCGCCTCGCCGAGAAGTACGGCGTCCCCATTGTGACGTTCATTGATACGCCTGGTGCCTATCCAGGAGTGGGAAGCGAACAGCGCGGACAAGCAGAAGCGATCGCCTACAACCTGCGCGAAATGAGCCGTCTTCGCGTGCCCATCGTCTGCATCGTGATTGGTGAGGGTGGATCCGGAGGCGCGCTCGGGATCGGCGTCGGTGATCGCATCGCCATGATGGAGTACGCGTGGTACAGCGTCATTAGTCCTGAGGGGTGCGCGGCGATCCTGTGGCGCGAAGCGAACGAGAAGACAATCAATGACGCTGCAAATGCCTTGGCACTCACGGCGCAAGACAACGTCAAGAACGGACTCGTCGATACGGCCATCAGCGAACCCAATGGCGGCGCACACCGAGATCCGAGCGCCGCCGCCGATCGGATGCAGCAGTGGATCGTCTCCAACTTGCAGGAATTGACTCGCATCGATCCAGAGACACTCGTTCGATTGCGCTTTGAGAAGTTTCGCAAGATCGGCGCGATTGCGCACCGCACCACGCCGACGCGGCCGCCAGCGGCAGGCGAGCCGTCGACCGAATCTTGACAAATCGACGAGAATCGCTATAATTCGCGAGGAAATAGGGGGCAGTCGGCGAAAAAGAGGTCTGATAACTTGAGCGCATCCATTTTTTGCGCACGAACGCCGTTCGACTTCGAGTCGGCTGCTTGGAAAATCGTTCGGATCCGCACCGCGTAGCGAGGTCATCGCATGAAAGCAAAAGTAGCCCCCAAGAAGTCGTCCAACCAGAAAAAGAAGAGTTCGCGAAAGCCCTCAGCTGCTGTGAAAACTGCCGCGAAGAAGGCATCGCGAAAACTCTCGAAGAGGGTCGCTGTCGTCAAGACAAAAAGGGTTGTTGCTGTGAAGGCCTCGGCGAAGGCTCTGGCGAAGGCCTCGGCGAAGGCTCTGGCGAAGGCCCGAGCGAAGGCTCTGGCGAAGGCCCGAGCGAAGGCTCTGGCGAAGGTGGCACCTGTCAAAACTGGGACGAAGGTGGTCGGAGTGACCTTCGCTCCAACGATGTCAGCCGAGGATCGTCGCACAGAATTGCTCGTCGATCCCACGCGCCGCAATGGTCCGATTCGAGTCGAGTCAGCCATTCCGATGCGTCCAGCCAAGCCGCGATCGAAGGGTGCTCCGCCGCCAGTCATTGCGAAGCCGAAACCGAAGCCCAAGCCCAAGTCCTATTTCAAGGACGAGAAACCTCGCAAGAAAATTGATTACTCCACTGCGATGACGGTCACCGCTGCTGCCAAGTCGCAGGCGAGCGAAGCCGACAACGAGGGGTACATCGTGATCAGTGGACGTCGCATTCGCGTGATTTCCTCGATCTCTGTGAAAGCTGTGAAGAAGGCTGAGCGCAAGGCTGGCAAGAAGATCGCCAAGTTTGAGCCGCTCGGTTCCCGCAACTACACACGCGCCGAATTGCACAAACAACGGGTTGTGGCAGAGGTTGCAGCGCGCACGCAAGATGGTCTCGCCGATCACGTCAAAGTCGTGAAGTCCAAGATGCTGAAGAAGGAACTCGACGAGTACAAGAAGATTCTTCTACGACTTCGAGCTGAGTTGTTCGCGCGCGTGCAGGGCATTGAAGAAGACGCTCTGCGGTCCAATGTGGGCAACCTCTCGACGATGCCGCTTCATATGGCGGATATCGGCACCGACGCATTCGACCAGGATTTTGCGCTGGGAATGGCTGAAACGGATCGCGTCCTCGTCATGGAAATCGATGAGGCACTAGAACGCATCGAGAACAAATCCTTTGGAGTTTGCATGCTCACAGGCAAACCGATTCCGAAGGGACGACTCGCCGCGAAGCCGTGGGCTCGATACACCATTGAAGCCGCGCGCAGGATGGAACAGATCAGCGCAACGCATCCGAGTTGATCCATGGATTCACTCTCTGGAACACTAGCGTGGCGCTGTCCCTCCGCGTGGGCGGTGTTGCTCATCACACTCACGCTTGGACTCTTCGCTGACCTCACCACCAAGCGGTTGGCATTCGAGTTCGTCGCTCCAGATCCCATCGACCTACCCTCTCCCGAAATCGTCGGAAACGCAGCCTTTCGATTGCCGTGGCATGATGGAGTCCAAGTATTGCCTGGTGATCTGCTCGATTTTCGCCTCGTCCTGAATCACGGCGCAATCTTCGGCATCGGACAACAGCAACGATCCGTCTTTGTCCTCTTCACATGCGCCGCTGTGGCAGTGGGGCTCTGGATTTTTGGCACATGGACCACGAGGCGTTCGACTCTCGCGCACATTGGACTCGGACTCGTGCTCGCGGGTGGACTCGGCAATCTGTATGACCGACTCTTCGTTGGCGCTGTGCGTGACTTCTTGTATCTGATGCCAAGATGGAATCTGCCCTTCGGTTGGTCATGGCCGAACGCAGGACCCGAAGTGTTCCCTTGGATTTTCAACGTGGCAGACATGCTGTTGCTCGCAGGGATGACCATTCTCATCATCTATTCGCGCCGCGAAGATCAGCGCAGAGCTAGTGAACTGGCAGAGAAGGCAGCGGAAGTAACGCCTCTTGTGTGATGCATACCGGAAGTGCTTCGATCGTCACAGCGCGGTCGAGTCCGTACTCTCCAACGGCGGTGCGGCGAATCGAGAGGCAGTGTCCTCCGGTGCCAAGGCGCACTCCAAGTTCGCGCGCAATTGAACGCACATAGGTTCCCTTGTCGCAGTGAATCGAAAGCGCGATGCGCGGATAGTCGAACGCCGTCACCACAATCGAATGGATCTTGATCATCCGCGCGGCTGGAGTGGGGGCATCACTCACACCGCGTCGAGCAAGGTCGTATGAGCGATGCCCTCCCAACTTGATCGCACTGAATCGGGGAGGAGTCTGCATCACATTCCCAGTCATCGCGTCCAGTGCCTGTCGAATATCCGACTCCGACGGCGCGCACTTGATGTCGACCTCGATGCGATCCGCCTCGGCGTCGTCTGTTTCAGTGAA
This sequence comes from Planctomycetota bacterium, assembly GCA_027622195.1. Classification (GTDB taxonomy): domain Bacteria; phylum Planctomycetota; class Phycisphaerae; order Phycisphaerales; family SM1A02; genus SXOD01. The sequence goes on along the minus strand of JAQBZO010000010.1, from coordinate 44,447 downwards.
TGCCGAGAGATCGATTGTGGTCTCGTATCGCTTCTCGGTCGCCATGAGGGATTCGATGGATTTCGTCGCGCGCCCGATTGCAAGAATCAGGACTCCCGTGGCGAGAGGATCAAGGGTTCCAGCGTGTCCAGTTCGTGCTTTTCCCGCACGATGTCGCACGATTTCGACTGCGCGCATGCTTGTCATACCGATCGGTTTGTCGAGGACGAGGAGTCCATTGAGCGGATCATTCATCGGATTGCCGCTACACTACGCGACTCGAGGACAGGTGTCCGAGTGGTTGAAGGAGCAGCATTGGAAATGCTGTGTACGGGTAACCGTATCGGGAGTTCGAATCTCCCCCTGTCCGTTCGGACCATGTGGTCCGCTCCATGACGCGGGTTGTAGCGCAGTTTGGTAGCGCGTTTGACTGGGGGTCAAAAGGTCGTGGGTTCAAATCCCGCCAGCCCGACTCGTTACTCGAAAAACGGAAGGCCAAAACGCCTTCCGTTTTTCTCGTTTGAGTCCGGCTGTATTCGCCAACGCATGCCGATGGCATGCATTGGCGAATGGCGTGCTCATCATCGGCGCGCCGTGGCGGACTTCGCTTCGCTCGTGCGCCCCGTCGCACCTCGACTCGCTCCTCCCAACACCATGTAGGTGCCTGGATGAACGAGAATCACATCACCGTTGGCCGCGGCATTGACCGCTGCCTGAACAGTGGTGTACGCCTGCCCACTGCCGACATGACGATTTGTGCCCCACGACGATGCCGAACAAAGTGCCGACGCGCATGCGGTGACGAATATACAACCCGATTGATTCAATTGTTGACCCGCCATAGAAATCCTCCAGACCCAAGAACTATAAACCCATACATCGGTTGGGCAATCCTTGCCGCTCGAATCGCCGCACTTGTTCGCGTATAGCCTTCCACTCTCGTGCGCGCCGCACTCAGAATCAAGGAATTGCATCGAAACCTGCGACTGCTCCAACTGGATGGAGCAGCATTCGCGCTCATGGTGGGCGTTACGGAGGCATATTTCGTTGCGTTCGCGCTCGCTGCTGGACTCTCACAAGTTGATGCAGCACTCGTCGGGACAGTGCCAGTTCTCTTTGGCGCGCTCTTGCACGGAGCAACACCTTGGGGAGTGCGTTGGCTCGGAAGTCTCCGCGCATGGGTCACGCTCAATGCAGGGATTCAAGCCATTTCACTCGGAGTGCTGACCGCATGCGCATGGAGTGGATCGATTCATCCCGCCGTTCTTTACGGCCTCGTGACGCTGTACTGGGGTGCCGGATTCGCGACCGCTCCACCTTGGCAAGCTTGGGTGCCAACGCTCGTGCCCCGAATGATTTCGACGCACTTTTTCACCAGTCGCAATCGAACAGTCCAAGTCTTTCTTGGCATTGGATTATGTGGCGGACTCATTTTGCAGTGGGGGTAGCGCACCAATCAAGTGATGGATGCGTTCGCATTCGTCTTCGCCATTGCATTCGTGGCGCGGAGTATCTCCACTTGGCTTCTTTCGAAACATGGCGAACCGCAACCGGAACTCGCGCGAGCGATTGAGCCACCGTCTCCACGCGTCTTACAGCGCGACTTTTCAGATCGTTCGACGCGATCGCTTTTGCTCTACATGATCGCAGTGGTCTTTTCAGTGCAGGTGTCGGGAGCGTTCTTTACTCCCTACATGCTCGAGCAACTGGGATTCGAGTATTGGCAACTCATGTTGGTCTTCGCCATTACCTTCATCGCGAAGGTCATTGCCATGCCCGGCGTCGGTCGACTCGCCAAGCGATACGGTCCCGGTGTACCTCTCTGGCTCGGAGGCATCGGCATCGTTCCGATGACGACGCTCTGGCTTGTGTCGGACAGCATCTATTGGCTTTGCGCCATTCAATTCGCCGTTGGTATCGCGTGGGCTTGCTGGGAAACGGCCACATTCCTGCTGGTATTCGATGTGATTCCGAGCGAGCGACGCACGAGTGTGTTGACCCTGTACAACATTGCGAACGCCGCCGCGATGGTGGGAGGATCGCTCCTCGGGGCGACTATTCTTCGAGAGGTCGGAGTCGATCGCACTGGATTTGTCGCAATCTTCGTCGCGACTGGACTCATGCGGTTGATGACGTTGTTCCTTCTCGCCGCGATCGAACCGCGTCGATTCAAAATCCACCAGAGTTTCGATCTTTACCTGCAAACCCTAGGATTCGACCTTGGTGGAGGATCGATTGACCTTCCGCAAATCACCGACCGAAGACCCGATGCTCGCGAACCTGACGCGCCGACGAGAACTCTCGAATGAAAACGAATCAAAGTGATGTAATCATCGTCGGTGCTGGCATTCTTGGTATTGCGTGCGCCTATGAAGCTGCCAAGCGCGGTCTGCGCGTGACCGTCCTTGAGCGTGACAAGGAGGCGCGCGGCGCATCGATTCGAAACTTCGGCATGATCTGGCCGACAGGACTCACCGCCGAAGTGTTGCCCTTAGCGAAGCGATCGGTCGCGACATGGAAATCTGTTGCAACGGCGGCGCACCTCTGGACTCGCACCGATGGATGCATTTATCTTGCGGCGAGCGAATGCGAACTCCAAGTGATGCGCGAGTTCGTCGCCGTTGCCCCCGAGCGCGGGTACAGCGTGAAGTGGCTCGAGAAAGCGCAGGTCCTTGAGCGATCGCCGAGCGCCAACCCAGAGAGCGTGCTGGGCGGTTTTTCGAGCGATTTGGAAATGTGCGTCGATCCACCAGAAACGATGCGCCGACTTCCGATCTGGCTTCGAGACACCTACGGTGTTGACTTCCGTTTCCGAACGCAAGTCGGATCGATTGAAATGCCACTGGTGTGTTGCACCGATGGATCTCGGTTCACCGCTCCTCGAGTCATCGTTGCAACGGGAGATCAATCGCACAGCCTCTTCCCAGAGGTGTTCGAGGCGCAGCACATCGAGACATGCAAGATGCAGATGATGCAGACGGTCGAACAACCGCGCGCCTGGGACTTTGGACCGATGATGGCGACTGGACTTTCACTTCGCCACTACGACTCGATGCAAGGGCTTCCAACAATCGATCAACTGCGGGGCGAGGTGGCTGCGCGCGCTCCTGAACTTGATCGCTATGGCATACATGTGCTCGCGGCACAGCATGCTGATGGATCCGTCTGCATTGGCGACAGTCACGAGTTCGCCGATGCCGCGGAGGATCCATTCGATAAGGAGATTGTCAACGAGATGATCATGCGCGAGTTTCGCCGCTACGCGCGACTGCGTGATTTCACGATTGAGTATCGATGGGTCGGACGGCAGGTGCGAAATCGACAACGAGTCATCGTGTGCGAAGAACCTCAACCAGGTTGCCGAGTCTTGATCGGCGCAGGGAATTCAGGGATGACGCTTGCTTTCGGTCACGCTGAAGATGTCTGGAACGGATGGCTCGGTCCACATCAACCCTGATCGGGTCGAGGGCGAGGTCGCTTCCCGCGTGATGGATCTCCAACTCCACGCATGGGACCACCCATTCCGTCTTCTCGCTCAAGGAATTGAGTCTCTTCAAGTCCGTGCCCCGACGCATCGAACCAACTGCTGTCATACGCATGCGGAGTTCCCTCCTCGATGACCACTTGCCGGTTGACTTGCTTGTCATTGCCTGTCCATCGCGCGTCAAGAGAGATGATCTCGTAGTTCGATCCGTCGACGATGATTCGCACGTCTCTCGGTGGGGCATCGTGCCACATGTCCCTGTGGAAACGACCGCCGCGTGGATCACCTTTCGCCTTTCCATGAGGCACCTTTCCGCTGTTGATTGGACGTGGCGATGCCTCCCTCGGATGCCGATGCGCATCCACCACGACGATGAGTCGCCCCGTCGCATCACGCTTCGGTCGATTCATGCGAACTTCGTAACCATCCTGGAGCAATTCAAGAATCGGCTCGAGTGTCATCACTGTGGAATCAGTCGACTCTTCAGTGAAGAGCAGTTGACGCATGACACCAGGGTCTTTCCCTTGCACGTAGCGGTTGCGAGGGGCGGCCATCCAGAATGAATCGCCATCAAATCCAAACATCGGACGGAAGTCATCCATCATGGGGTTTCTCATCGCGCGTCCGCTGGAATCAGGGCGCTGCGGAGAATCCAAAAACGAAAAAAGAAAACGTCCATCAGACCCGAGGTCGAGCGTGGCGCGAGTCTCGAATCCGTACTGCTGACTGAATTGGCGAGTCGAAACGGTGTACGAACGATTCGTCATGCGCTGTGTTGCATCCACGAGTTTCGCGAGGACATCTTCGGCATTACTCTCTTCAACCTGAAGCACGAGGAACACAAGCGCGAGCGATGCTGCGGCGAGCACCACGGCAGCCCGAGCGGACTTCGACCATGATCCAATGCGCCAACGACGAAGAGCAGTTCCGTCATTGCGAATCGCGTCCATGGCGCGGCGAACGCGCAGTTTCGTGCACGTGTTTTCATCAGGGCCAAGCAGCGACAAGAGACCGTGGACCGCGGCACTATCCGCCGCACGCTTGGGATTCTCAGAGACCAGCTCAAACTCGTCATGCAGAAGATCGTCTGGAATGTTGTTCATGCTGAGACCTCGTCGATAAATGCTCCCTTGGTTCGTAAGCAGTCGGCGAGTGCGAGTCGTGCTCGGTACAGGCGCTTGCGGAATGTTTCGTCGGTGAGCCCAGCGGCGGTGGCGGCTGTGCGCGAGTCCATGCCGCGGACATACACCAGATCGACCGCGTCGCGATGTTCCTCGTTGAGTGATGCAATGCAATCGCGGAGTGTTTCCATCCGCTCGGCGAAGGTGTCTCCAGAACGAGCATCGATATGGTTCATTTGCGCCGCAACGCGTTCTTCAAGCAGTGCCACCAGATGCGTCTTGTATCGCCTCTTCTTGCGTGCGAGTGCGAGAAGTGTGTTGCGAGCGATGCCTCTCATCCACGGTCCAAACGGGCGCTCGCGGTCAAACTCGTCTATGCGTCGCCACGCGGTGATCAGCGTCTCTTGAAAGGCATCATCGACGAGCGTTTCATCGAATGCCAACGAACGAAGATAGGCGGTCAACATGGAAGCATGCTGACGGACAAGGATTTCAAAAAAGTCTTCGCTCCGCATCAACGGGTATTGTCTCAAAGGGGACCGAACTGGGACATCCTCCTTCCAGCAAACATATTAAATTCCTTTAAAACGCTCGCGAGTCGCAGGATGGAGTGATGCCAGCCACCCTTGCCGCAGGGGTCTCGTGTATGTGCCTACCCAAGCCCTCTAGGCTTCTGGTCGAGTCATCGTCTCAGGTCGAACAACGCGGTCGAATGTTGCGCCATCGACATGTCCAAGGGCAAGAGCCGCCTCGCGGAGAGTCATCCCCTTGTGATGGGCATGCTTCGCGATGGCACTCGCCTTGTCGTATCCAATGACAGGAGCCAGCGCGGTGACAAGCATCAGACTCTCTCCGACGAGTTGTGCAATGCGCTGTTCATTGGCTTCGATGCCTGCCACGCAGAACTCACGGAATGCCTCGCATGTTCCAGCGAGCAATTCAATCGATTGAAGCACATTGACGGCAATCACCGGCTTGAACACATTGAGTTCAAAGTTGCCCTGACTCGCACCGAATTGCACGGCGGTGTTGTTTCCAAACACTTGGACGCACACCATCGTCATGCTCTCGCTCTGTGTGGGATTGACTTTTCCAGGCATGATGCTCGAGCCAGGCTCGTTCTCTGGAATCACAATCTCACCGATGCCACACCGAGGTCCGCTCGAAAGCCAACGAATGTCGTTCGCGATTTTCATGAGCGCACCTGCCACCACTGCGAGTGATCCAGAAGCATGCGCCACCGCTTCATGTCCAGCGAGTGCCGCGAACTTGTTCGGGGCACTCGTGAACGCGATCGATGTGCGCAGTGCGAGCACCTTGGCAACCGCCTCGCCAAAACCCGCAGGAGCATTGAGACCAGTACCGACAGCGGTTCCTCCGATCGCAAGTGAACGAACCGCTGGAAGGGTCGCACGAATGGCATCGATCGACAAATCGATTTGCGCCACATAGCCAGAGAACTCCTGCCCGAGAGTCAACGGCACCGCGTCTTGAAGGTGTGTTCGTCCAATCTTGACAATGGAGCTGAACGCGCGCGCCTTCTCGTCGAGTGCGTTGCGCAGCCGTTCAAGAGCAGGAAGCAGCGTTCGCTCGATCTCAGTAGCCGTGGCAATGTGCATCGCGGTTGGGAATGTGTCATTGCTCGACTGGCACATATTCACATGATCGTTGGGGTGGATTGGCTTCTTCGTTCCCAGCGTTCCACCCGCCAGTTCGATCGCGCGATTCGAGATCACCTCGTTCGCGTTCATATTGGACTGCGTTCCAGATCCTGTCTGCCAGACTTTGAGAGGAAAGTGATCATCGAGTGCTCCAGATGACACTTCGGTCGCAGCGCGCACGATGAGGTCCCGTTCAGTCGTTGAGATCTTTCCGAGTTCGCCGTTGACCAGTGCGCACGCAGCCTTCAATTGTCCAAACGCATGGACGAGGGCGATCGGCATCCTTGCACCGAAAGGAAAGTGATGAAGCGATCGCTCGGTCTGCGCTCCCCAGTACCGATCGGCACGAACAGCGATCGGGCCGAAGGCATCAGTTTCGGTGCGAGTGGAGGTAGTGAGTTCGGTGGTATGAGAAGCGGTCATGGTGGGCATCGTGCTGTCTCGGCGCGTTCGAATTGAGTGTAGTGTCCATCGGCCGCGATCGCCTATCGTTCACACTATGGAAGACACGCAGGACGAACCGCCCATGGCTCGTCGAATTGAAGCAGAGAATGCCACCGGTCCGACTCCGTTTCGAGGTCGCGTGTTTCAGTGGGGAACGCGCCAAGCGCATCGGAAGTCGTGTGTGCCTCCAGGCTGTGGTTGTGGCGGTTGCTTCGTGATTCTCGCGATTCTTGCTCTCTCGGTTCCCTATTTTGTTGTTCGTGGATGTACCAACTGGTTCCAATCTGCGGGTCCGACGACTTCTGTGATCCAGCGCATCACGACGCGCCTGGGTGAGTTCACGGTATCGCCTCGGTTCGTGGTGGGAACACGATTGCTTGATGCTGAAACTGAAGACACGGTGACGACATCATGGTTTGGGGTCAAGATTGGACAGACTGTGACTCGCGTTCGAGCGCTCGAGAATCGCGTGCAGTACATCGTGGATTTGCAGGATCTGGATCCCGCTCGCTGCGTGGTTGGAAACGGTGGTCGCGAACTTGTGTTTCGCTTCCCTTCGCCCATCGTGGATGCGGACATGGTGGATGTGCAAAGCGATCCCTCGAAGTACGCGTTTTTCGTTGACAACGATTGGATCCATCATTTCATCGTTGGTGATGATCGAATTGACGAGGGGCGTCGCGCGATGCGAAACGCGGTCGTTCATGCAGCGAGTCAGCCTTCGGCGCGCAGCGAGGCGAGAGCGGCGGCGATTCCAGTCTTGGAGTCACTGATTCGCGGACTTCTCCCCGCGGGATCGGGAGTCGATGAGGTGGTGGTCGTTTTTGACGAACAGCGCTAGTCAGTTTCGCCGCGGGAAAATCCGCGCGAGCGGACCGGGAAGTTTGAATCCAAGCGTGGCAAGCGACCACAAGAAAGCGGTGGTCATGACGACTTCATCGATGTTGCCGATGACGGGGAGGTTGTCGGGAAGGAACTCGAAGAGTCCGAATCCTGGATTCACAAGGTAAAGGCCAGAGCCCAAAGCGACCGCCACCGCAGTCATCGTCACCCAGGTTGAACTGTTTTTCGCGGTGGGTGGAATGGTGGTCTGATTTGGCATCGGTGGATCTGTTATCGGACTAGATTGGAAGGAAAGTGTTTCTATAATTTTGCGAATGTTCTTGCATTCCTTCGGAGTCGGTGCAGACTGAAAGGGCTTGGGGGATTTTACCAAGCACGAAAAGGGTTTGGAAATCTAAAGAGAGAGAGGAATCGGATGTTCTTTATTCGTGGCTATGCCTTCATGGCATTGATGGGGAGTTGCCTTGCTGTATCTACGGCAAGCGGGGATTTAGCCGATTCACCGACGCTTAGTTTTTCATGCAACGGCGAGTTTACGTATGACAACCAAGGTCGTCCAGGGTTCTTGCCTGGCAGCTGGGTGTTCGAAGGAGATTGCGTAGGGTCGACATGGGGTCAGTCGTACGAGGTGTCAGCTATTGTTGATCCTCGACTTGATTTCAATTTCATCTGGACCAATACCTCGAGTGCGATGCAGTCGTACACGTTTCATTTCAGCCTGAGTGATATCGACAATTGGGATGGTCCGGTCGCCTTTGACGGCGCTTTGTCGGCCGTTCTCAATGACCTGAATGGAAACGGAGCCAGCCTCTCGAATTTCGGAGGTGCTTCGCTCTACGCAGGTCAAGTCGATGGCACCCAACTCCTGTCCCTCTTCAATGCGCCATTCGCGTATTCGGCAGCGGCAGGTGGATCGACAGCGATCGGTCCGGAGAGCGGTTCTGGATCTGGTCTCGGCGGCTACGCCAGCGAGCTCGGAGTTCAGTTGTCGTTCACGTTGAGCGCAGGGGATTCAGTTTCGTTCACAGGACATTGGAATGTGGTGCCTGTGCCGGCGCCGAGTGCGCTCGCACTGTGTGCAGCCGTTGGACTTTTCGGTCGGCGTCGCCGCTGATCGTGTTGGTTGTTACCGAACCCCCACAGCCCTTGAGCTGAGTCGTCCCCACGTCGACTCGCTCAAGGGTTTTTTATTGATTCCACTGGATGAGTCGTCGTAGAAGTGCCTCACAGCGGTCAAGCTGCTCGAGTTCAACGAACTCATTCGCTCGATGCGCCTGCAGAATGTCGCCGGGTCCACACACGATGCAATCAAGACCCATTGCCGTCAGCGCACCAGCATCGGTTGCATACGGTGCGCCAATAGCGCGAGAAACACCTGTCAACTCGCACATCTCTCGAGTCCATGGATGTTCTTGGGCGAGATGGAAACCCGGTGCGAGGCAGATCGATTCGACTGCACAGAATCCAGGTGCATGATGCACAGCGGGCGATTCGAAGACGGGAATGAGTTGTGCTCTCTCAGTCACATCCACGATCCACTGTGTGCAGTCCTTCGGATGCTGCTCAGGCAAACAACGGATTCCAACATTGATCGTGCATGATGGAGGTTCAACGTTGATGGCCACACCACCTTGAATCATTCCGACGGTCAAGATGGGAAAGGCGGACTCTTCAAACAGCGATGAGTCGATGCAATGCACTGAAGACAACTCTTGTCGCAGTCGATCGAGTTCTGCAAGAAGAGGCATCGCGCGGCGAATCGCACTGTCGCCGACGGTGGGACAACTCGTGTGCGCGGGTCGTCCCGCCACCGTGAGTCGATACCACGCAAATCCCTTGTGACCGCGAATGGGCCGAAGCATCGTGGGCTCTCCTACGATCGTGCGGCGCGGGAGAGGGTTCTTGTTCGACCACTGCGCCGCCAAGCGGGGAGCTCCCTGCGCTCCCTGCTCTTCATCGCAGGTGAGAATGAGGGCGAGTGGGGCACTCACTCCGCGCTCCGCCGCCTCGCGAACGAGCCTGATGGCGATGGCATCGAACCCCTTCATATCGCACGCTCCGCGTCCGTAAGCGCGACCGTTTCGCACCGAGAGTTCGCGAGCGGGAGTAATCCAATCAGGTTCATGAGCGGGAACACAGTCCATATGACCAGCGAGGGTGAGTCCTTCGCCACTCTTCGATGGTCGCCCGACTTCAAAGACCAAGTTGGACTTTTCGTTGTCGCAGTCAAATCGATGGGTGCGAATCGCTGGATGGTCAAGAGCCTCAAGAATCGGCACTTCGACTTCACGCGTCGAAAGATGGCTCGTCGAGTCGGCGGCGACGAGGCGTGCAAGAAGAGGGAGTGCGCTCATAACACACAGAGCCTATCGGGCGTTTCCTCGACGGGAATCGCTGCGGTTTTCACTTGCATTTGAACCAAGTCGGGGCATCATTCCAAGATACCAATGCGAACGAACGGCGGAATGAAGAGTCATTGTTGTCTCATTACTGGGATCTGCTCGGTGATGGGTGTTGCATCGACTTCCATAGCACAAAACTGGGCTTCGTATACCGAGGTGCCTCTGGTGACCGCGGTCGATCCCGAGTTCTTCAAATCGTTGTTCGAGGGTTCATCGAAGTCCATTGTGCGAATGGTGGTGCTAGGAGATTCGCAAGAGACATTTCCAGCGGATTGGGGACGCACCTATATCGCCCACTGGAACGCGCTCATGGGAAAGCAGTTCGGTCCCTGCAGCGAGACACACCTCTTGCAGCAAGCGTGGTGGTGGGGACTCCCTGCTTGGCTCGCGACGACGGCGAGTTATGACCGACCGGACCTCCCTGCAATCGACATCGATGCTGATGAGTTCCTTCCTGGAGTCTCGGCGCGCACGATGACTGGTCCAGCGGATGGATTGAATCCATTTTCTGCCGTGTTTCTTCCACGTGGTCAGCTGTCGGTTTCATCTGAACTCGCCAATCAAGAGTGGTTCGTTCCGAATGAACCCATTGTGTGCGACGTCCTCGTCGGCAATCGAGCGGATGCTGGCACATTGAGTTGGAAGAATGCGCCAACGCTCGGATTCATTCCTGACATCTGGACGCCGATTCTTCAACAAGGAACTTTGAGTGGTGTCCCTCCGAGCGCCGACGAACGAATGGGTTGGCTCAGTACTCCCGTGCTTGACCATGCGCCCAATGAGCAGGTGCAGATACTCATTGAAGGGTCATCCGATGCGCCGGTGGATCTCATCGGGCTGCGGTTTCGTGCCCAAAACATCTCTCGTGGAGTCATCGTGCACTCCTGCGCACAAGGCGGGATGAAACTTGAAGATTTCCTCTTAGAACATAGTCGTGCAGGTGCGAATCTGCGCGCACTCGATCCCTCGGTTGTAGTTTTGCATTACGGCGCGAATGACACTACGCAAACTGGCATTGCGGAGTGGAGGCACTCGATCATCAGCGTGCTCGAGTGGGTTCGTCTCTCTGTTGGAGATCCACTGCTTCCTGTCATCATCGTGACGGATCCTCCGATGAAGAGCCTCGTGGCGACTTCAGCATTTCACTTTTTTCCCGCAGTCGCAGCCGACATCGCGGCGCTTGATCCTCGAGTCATTGCGATTAACTTGCGACGCGGTGCTGAAGAAGCGTTCCTCTGGGACCAATCATTCAATCCTGGGTTGGCAGACATCGTGCATTACCAATCGCACGGACAACGATCGCTCGCTTACGCCGCCGTTGGAATGTTGTTCGACTCGATTGGAATCACGATGAGCGGGTGTGAGGCGGGATCGACTTGGCGCGAAACATTTTTCCCCTACGGCGTTTCGTGCCAGGTTGATTTTCCGTGTCGTGAACTCATCCAGTCCGATGCGCAGGCCTTGTTACGTCCTTGGACTCTCGCGGGGGATTGCACCGACACAGACCTTGATGGTTGGGCTGACTTGTGCATTCAACCCGCATCCGCTGACATCACCGGCGACGGCATCGTGAATGGGTCTGACCTTGCCATCTTCGTTGCAGGATGGGGACAATCCGCGTCGCCTGCCGACATTACTGGCGATGGCATCGTGAACGGAGCCGACCTCGCGATCATCATCGGCGCCTGGGGAACTTCAGGATAAGGACTCGAGTGGCGGCATTCTTGTCGTGTTCTTGACAAACCTAGCCGTTTTCGATGTAAGCGCCACTCGCAGTGGAATACGCGGCATCCTGAAGGCAAAGGTTTTGCCACTATTACTTGCCACTCGCGGCGATTGACAATGTTTCAGGGTCCAATGATTCAGTCTTCGTTTCATCCGCCATGCTGCCGACTCTCGAGGTCGGTGAGTACTACTTCGCAGTGACGGCATCGTGGACGGCGCAGATCTCACACTGGTCCTTACGCTATGGGGAACCGCAGGAACGCCCTGAGTCGAGAAAGAAGTCGCGCCGTTCGATTCGTCCGTCTCGGTTGCCGTTCAACTGAATAGTTGTGGCATCGGTGGGATGGAAGTCCGATGCGTTGCATGACGGATTTCCATCGGCGGTCGTGTCCGCAGCGAGTTGAGTGAAGGCGATCGCAGTAGATGTGCGCGACCTCGTGGGCGATCGTCACATCAAACGCCTCCATTCCGACTCGATGAAGGATGCGCGTGGAGAATCGCACCGTATGAGTGCGATTGCATGCTGTGCCAGCGGTGGTGCGCATGCGCTTTGAGAATCGAACGGCGGGCACTGGTCCAACATCCGTGTCGTGTGCGGTGGTGAGCGCAGTCCACCAATGCAATGCTCGCGCCTCAACCGATGCGCGGGGGATGACATTGACCAGAACCGCATCCATGCAAGGAGCCTACTCACGGGCGAGCGAACACACTCGGACGGCGCAGAAACCCGTATCATTCCCGCCCCCCCAATGTCACTCGTCACGGTCAGTCAAGTTCGGTTTGGACACGGCACCAACATTCTTCTCGAGAGTGCGACGTGCGCCATTGAACCGGGTGAACGAATCGGGTTGGTCGGTCGAAATGGCTGCGGAAAGAGCACGCTTCTCAAACTCATCGCGGGCCGGATGAATCCTGATAGCGGATCAATCACGATGCAGCGTGGTGTTCGCATTGGATACCTTGAACAAGAACCTAAACTCGATCCATCAGACACGCTGCACGGAGCCGCGGCGCGAGCCTTCGGACGATTAGGGGATCTGCGCGCCGAACTCGACAAGTTGTACGAAAAGATGTCGCATCCAGAACTCGCACCAGATGTGCTCGACTCTCTTCTGCGGCAACAGGGACGACTGGAAGACGAGTTTGATCGCGCAGGTGGTCACGCGACCGATCACAAGGTTGATGCGGTGCTGCACGGACTTGGATTCGATGACTCGCAGTTCATGCTGCCTGTTACCGCATTGTCAGGTGGACAGCGCGCACGACTGGGGTTGGCAAGACTCCTGCTCGAGTCTCCTGAACTCTTGATGTTGGACGAACCAACGAACCATCTTGACATTGTTGGTCGTCGTTGGCTTGAAACATTTTTGGCCGATGAGTTTCCTGGCTCCGTCATTCTGGTGAGCCATGACCGATGGTTGCTCGATAAGGTTGTTCACCGCATCATCGAAATCCACCGTGGTGCCATTCGCGATTATCCAGGCAACTACGCGGACTTTGTGGCACTTCGTGAAGAGCGTCTCAATCTTCAACTGCGCGAACACGACAAGCAGCAGGGAAAGATCCGCGCGGAAGAGGCGTACATCCGCCGGTACAAGGCGGGTCAGCGCGCGAAGCAAGCAAGAGGTCGTGCGACTCGACTCGAGCGGTATTGCCGAGACGAGATGGTCGAACGTCCGATGGAACTCGAGTTGATACGCATCGCGCTTCCGCGTGCACCTCGGCTAGGCGATGTGGCGATGGATGCGCAAGGTCTGTCGAAGCGGTACGACAACAAGTTGCTCTTTGAATCACTGGATGTGCGAATCAAGCCCGGCGAGCGCATCGGAGTCGTTGGTCCAAACGGTGCTGGAAAGACGACGCTCGTCAAAGTGCTGCTGGGCGAACTGGAAGCCGATAGCGGAATCGTGAAACGTGCGCCGAGATTGGTGACAGGATGGTTCCGCCAGACGCATGAGCATCTTGATCCAATGTTGTGCACTTGGGAGTACCTCCAGCGCACCGTGCCCGCGCGCGAGAATGGACTCTCGTTGAATGAACAAGAGGCACGCAATCTCGCGGGCGCATTCCTCTTCAGCGGTGCCGATCAAGACAAACTGCTCGGGACACTCTCAGGCGGTGAGCGAACCCGACTCGTCATCGCTGGACTCGTCGCGAGTGCCAAGAACCTCTTGGTGTTGGATGAACCAACGAATCACCTCGATATTCCGAGCGCTGAGCGGCTTGAAGATGCACTCTCTCTTGATCCAGATCAGGGTGGATTCGATGGCACGCTGTTGATGATTACCCATGATCGCGCCCTCTTGGATGCAACGTGTGATCGACTCCTCGTCATGGATGGAGAAGGAGGTGTCATCGATTTTCAGGGCACCTGGAGCGATTGGGAGGAGCGCGAGAAGTCAAAGGCAACGAGCGATCGCGAAGCATCCGAGCGAGCTCGAATCGCCGCCGAAGACAAGCAGGCGCGCACGAAGGCCTCTGAAGATGCAAAGGTCGCCGCTGCTGCCGTGAAAAAGGCCGCGGTGAAAGTTGCGCGGAAGGGTCCACTTGTTCGAGTGGCGGATGGAGAAATCGAGAAACGGCTTGCCGTTGGTTCGGCTCGCCTCAAAGAAGTTGAGGCATTGCTCGCCGATCCAAGTGTGTTCAAAGAGCGCGCTCGGTCCTCAAAACTTCTCGCGGAACACGAATCGCTTCTCAAGTCGGTCGCTGACCTCGAGCAGGAATGGCTCGAGCGGGCGTCCTGAGTCGCGCTCGCGCACCCTTCGTTGCGGTTACGCTTTCTTATATGTCTCCACTGATCTTGGCGCTCGATCAGGGAACGACTTCATCGCGCGCTCTCGTCATCGATGCGAATGCCACCATCCGCGGGGTCGGGCAATTCGAGTTTTCACAGTATTTCCCAGCGCCGGCACTCGTTGAGCATGACCCCCTCGAATTGTGGGACGGGCAGATGCGCGCGATTCGCGCAGCGCTTCACTCAGCGGGGGTGACTCCCCAAGAGATCACAGCGATTGGAATTACGAATCAACGCGAGACCGTGATGCTCTGGGAGCGTTCGACTGGTAATCCCATTGGCCGAGCGATTGTGTGGCAGGACCGCCGAACCGCCGACATGATGCGTGAGTTGGCTCAGGCGGGTCACGAGGAGATGATTCACCGAGCGACTGGACTTGTCCTCGATTCCTATTTCTCAGCGAGCAAGATCGCGTGGATGCTGCGCGATGGAGGTCCCGCACTGCAAGCACGCGCACAGGCGGGAGAGATTTGCGCAGGCACGATGGACTCATGGCTCGTGTGGCAACTCACCGATGGCGCTCGTCATGTCACCGATGTTTCGAATGCGAGCCGAACCATGTTGATGGGGATTGACACGTTGGCATGGGATGCGCGTTTGCTCGAACTCTTCGGTATCCCCGCTCCAATGATGGCGCAGATCGTTGCATCGTCTGGCGAGGTGGCGCGCACATCCAGGAAAGTATTCGGCGCAGAGATTCCCATCGCTGGATTGATTGGCGATCAACAAGCCGCACTCTTCGGGCAACAGTGTCTCAATCCAGGACAAGCCAAGTGCACCTACGGAACTGGCTGTTTCTTGCTTGCGAACACGGGACATCGTCCGATCATCACATTCAATGGCCTCCTTTCGACTGTGGCGTGGCGCATCGGTAACGAGAGAGCCGTCTACGCACTCGAGGGAAGCGTCTTCATGGGTGGAGCCACCATTCAATGGCTGCGCGATGGACTCGGGATGATCTCGTCGAGCGCAGAAGTCAACACCCTTGCCGCGCAAGTGTCCGACAGTGGAGGAGTCACGCTCGTGCCTGCCTTTGCGGGTCTTGGTGCGCCACACTGGGACCCAGCAGCGCGCGCGCTCATCGGAGGTTTGACTCGCGGTTCGACGAAATCGCACATTGCACGGGCCGCACTCGAGGGCATTGCATTTCAATGTGCAGATCTTCTCACGGCGTTTGCGGCGAACGATGGACAAGCAGTCGTTGACTTGCGCGTCGATGGAGGAGCCGCCGCAAGTGATTTGTTGATGCAGATCCAATCCGATGTGTCGGGCGTTGCAGTCAATCGTCCCGCGGTGTTGGAATCAACTGCGCTTGGTGCTGCCTGCATGGCGGGACTCGCGACTGGAGTGTGGAGATCCACCGATGAATTATTAGGGTTTCGAAAGGTGGACCGAGTGTTCGTTCCTCAACACGACGCAACGTGGAGAGCCACTGAGCGCGCACGTTGGAGTCGAGCGGTGGAGCGGTCGAAGGAATGGAATCCCACATGAAGACATCAAGGCGCAGACTCGATCGTGATGCAGCGATGGCTGAGTTGGCCGTTCGCACTTTCGATGTCCTCGTCATCGGCGGAGGTGCGACAGGTCTTGGGATCGCAGTGGATGCGGCGAGTCGTGGATACACCACCGCACTCGTCGAGGGCGTTGACTTCGCCAAGGGCACAAGCAGTCGTAGCACCAAGCTGGTCCACGGTGGAGTGCGCTATCTCGAACAACTGGACCTTGGGCTGGTGCGCGAAGCACTGCACGAGCGTGGAACGATGCACGAAATCGCTCCACACCTCGTCCATGATCTTCCCTTCATCGTGCCGCGCTACTCATGGTGGGAGGCTCCGTTTTATGGTGTCGGCCTCAAGTTGTATGACGCACTGGCTGGGAAACGCAACCTCGCTCCGAGTCGACTCCTGAATCGCGAGGAGACGATTGCGGCGATGCCCAATGTGTCGCAAGATGGACTCCTCGGCGGCATTCGATATCACGATGGACAGTTTGACGATGCGCGAATGGCACTCTCGTTGGCGCAGACGGCTGCGGATCACGGCGCAGTGCTGGCGAATCGATGCCGCGTGAACGCGTTGCTCATGCGAGATGGAAAGTGCGAAGGAGCGTCGTGTATCGACACCGAGAGTGGCGCATCGTTCGATGTGCGAGCGAGATGCGTGTTCAATGCGACAGGCATTTGGTCTGACACGATTCGAAAGCAGGGCGATCCCAACGCGAAACCGATCATCGAGGCGGCTCAAGGAGTGCATCTTGTCTTCGATCGGTCATTCGCTCCATCGGGCGAGGCGATCATGGTGCCGCACACCGACGATGGGAGGGTGCTCTTTGTGATTCCATGGCATGATCGAGCGCTCGTGGGCACCACTGACACGCCCATGAAAGCTCCAGCGCTCGAGCCGCATGCCCTTCCTGAAGAGATTGATTTCATCCTTCGCAATGCGGCGCGGTACCTCGAGCGTGATCCAACACGAGCCGATGTGCGTGCTGTGTTTGCAGGGATGCGTCCGCTCGTGCATGAGGGAGGTGTGGATTCTCCAAGCAAGAAATTGTCGAGGTCACACAAGGTTGAGGTTGCTGAATCTGGACTTGTGTCTGTCACGGGTGGCAAGTGGACGACCTATCGCAAGATGGCTGAAGATGCGGTCGATGCCGCGATTCATGCGAAGTTGGTTCCATCCTCACTGTGCCGCACCGCAACCCTTCGTGTGCATGGTGCTCCAACAGGTCCCATCGACCGTGATGGTGGACGCAACGACTGGAGACTTGCCTATGGCACGGATTGGGATGCCATTGAGTCGATGATGGTGGCTTCGCCTGCATTGGCCGCACCGATTCATCATCGATTGCCATGGCCAAAGGCGTGCGTTCTGTGGGCTATGGAACAAGAGATGGCAATCTCTGCAGAGGATGTCTTGGCGCGCCGCACGCGAGCGCTCTTTCTTGACGCGCGCGCCGTGGATGAATGTGCTCACGAGGTCGCCGCATTGATGGGTCGCCCCGTATCCGATGCGACATCGCTTCAGGACCTTGCGCGCCAGTCTCTTCCTGCTGACATTTCGCCCTGAATCGTCTTGTTTTCGGTGGAATACTTGTGGCTCAGGTGCTACCTTAGATCGATGGCAAGATCTCTCGTCTCCATGATGCTTGCAGCGATCGCCTTGTGTGGGGTGAGTGAGGCAAGTGAGAGTGGAGGCGAGGTGGTTCGGTCGCCAATCGTCTTTGGACGGGACATTCGTCCACTTCTTTCAGACCGATGCTTCATCTGTCATGGACCCGACGCAGGGAAGCGAAAGGGGAAGTTGCGCCTTGATGCCGCGGAGTTCGCAGTGCTCGCGCGAGAGAACGGCGCGGCGATCGTTCCAGGAGATGCCGAGTCCAGCTTGTTGTGGCAGCGCATCAATGCGCATGATCTTGATGAACAGATGCCACCGAGTGACAGCGGTCGTCGTCCGTTGAGCGAGGACGAGCGCGCGCGTATTCGACAGTGGATCGACGAGGGCGCGGTGTATGCATCGCACTGGGCGTTCGTTCCTCCAAAACATGTTCAAGAGACAGCGACGGTCAAAAGAAGTGTGTGGAGTCGTGGTCCGATCGACGATCTGGTCGAAGGGAACGCGATGGTTCGTGGTCAAACTCCGTCGAACGAAGCTGATCGGGCGACACTCTGTCGTCGACTCTTTCTCGATCTGACGGGACTTCCGCCGAATGTGGATGAACTGGTTGCGTTCGAGAGTGATCCGCGATGTGACGCCTATGAAAGGCTCGTGCATCAGTTGTTGTACGAAGAGCCCTACGCGACGCGAGTGGGAGAGCGGATGAGTGTGCCTTGGCTGGATCTTGCTCGGTACGCCGACACGATTGGGCTTCACACCGATGCTGGACGCAATGCATGGCCTTGGCGCGACTGGGTGATTCAGGCGTTTCGTACGGATATGCCCTTTGATCGTTTTGTGGTCGAACAACTTGCAGGAGACCTGATCCCAGGGGCAACTTCATCACAGGTTGTCGCGAGCGGATTCAATCGGCAGCATGTCGTCACCGATGAAGGTGGCGCGATTTCGGAGGAGTACCTCTTTGAGTACGCGGTCGATCGAACGGCAACGGTTGGCACAGCGTTTCTCGGACTCACGATTGGTTGCGCGAGGTGTCATGATCACAAGTTCGATCCTGTGTCGGCGCAAGAGTTTTATGGATTGCTTGCGTACTTCAATAATGTCGATGAGCCTGGGCTGTATTCGCAGCTTCCCGATCCAACGCGCGCGTTCGAGCCAGCGATGTCGCTTCCCGATCCAGTCCGTGACGCGAAGCTCGAAGAGGTGCGTCTTTCCATGGAGGCACGAACCGCCCAGCGAGACGCTGGGACCGCTGCAGATGGGTCGGATGCGCGTGCCTATGGAGTCGCCCTTCGCTCGCGCGCTCAGGCGGAGTGGACTCTTCCAACCGTGTTGAGCGCGTCAGCTGATTCTGGTGCAACGCTTGCGCCACAACCAGACGGGTCACTGCTCGCGTCCGGTGCGACGGCGCCGAATGATGGCTATTCAATCGTTCTTCGGACCGAAGAGACCAGCCTGCGCGCGATTCGGTTGGATGCGATTGCGGATCCATCTCTTCCAGGTGGACGAGTCGGACGAGCATCGAATGGAAATGCCATCCTCTCGCACATCGAGGTGGTGGCGGTCTCGATCGCTGATCCCACGGTTCATACTCGCATTCCCCTCGATTGGGCATGGGCTGATGTCGAGCAGAGCAATAGCGACTTTCGTGTGGTCAATGCACTGAGATCTGATGATGATCGAGAGTGGGCAGTCAATGCACATATGCAAACAGGCGATCGACAGGCCCTGTTTCTTGCGATGGAACCATTCGGATTCGAGGGTGGAACCGAACTTCATGTACGACTTGAGTTTCAATCTCCCTATGCGAGTCACAGTTTTGGGCGAGTGCGCCTCGCTCTGTCGCCGCTCGCCGAATCCGTCCTTGCAGAACTTCCTGTCGCGATGAGCGATTGGTCGATCATCGGTCCATTCAAGGGGACGGATTCAGGAGGTTTGTACTCGACCGAATTCGGGCCAGAACTCGATGCGCAAGTGGACTACAGGAAGAAATACTTCGAGCAGACGTGGCGTCATGCTCCAGGTGTTGTGGATGGACAACTCGCCTCACTCGCTCAGGGGGCAGGCGTTGAGTATCTCGTGCGCACCATTTACGCCCCATCGCCGCGCGAGTATCCAATCACACTCGGAAGCGACGATGGCATTGCGGTCTATCTCAACGGAGAGAAGATCTTCGCGAAGCAAATCGAACGAGGCGTCGCGCTCGACCAAGAAGCGGTGACACTCTCTTTGCGGGCGGGCGCGAACACCTTGGTGTGCAAAGTGGTGAATACTGGTGGCCTTGGAGGGTTTGCATATCGGGCGGTGCCAGCACCCTCTTCGATGACACTTCCAGAAGTGGCGTGGCTGCCGAACGAGGCGCTCGATGCCAACGAAGTACCCGCGCATCTTCTTCTTGCATGGCGCATGGCGCGCTCGCCGCGTTGGCGCGAGCAAACGGCGGAACTCTCGGAGCTTGCAAGTCAACGCGCTGCACTCGAGGCGGGTGTTGTGTCCACCATGGTGATGCGAGAGCGGGCGTTGCCAAGGGATACCTATGTGATGACGCGTGGGCAGTACAACCAGCCCGACTCTGCGCGCCCGGCAACTCGTTCCATTCCCGTCGCGCTGGGCGCACTGCACGAGCAGCCATCGAACCGTCTCGAACTGGCTGAATGGATTGTGTCGGATCAGAATCCACTGTTCGCAAGGGTGACGGTGAATCGATTCTGGGAGCAACTGTTTGGGCGCGGGTTAGTCGAGACGAGTGAAGACTTCGGATTGCAAGGGGCTTATCCGTCGAATCCAGAGCTCTTGGACTGGCTTGCCCTTGATTTTCAGAAGCATGGATGGAGTGTGAAACATCTCTTCGAGACGATGGTGACCAGTGCGACCTATCGCCAATCGTCAGAGAGAAGTGTGGCATCAAGAGGAATGGACCCGCTGAACACATTCTTGTGCGCGTATCCGAGGCAGCGCCTCACAGCGGAACAGATTCGCGACCAGTTGCTCTTTGTGAGTGGACTCCTCGTCGAGACAACAGGCGGACCAGGCGTGAAGCCCTATCAGCCCGAAACATTGTGGCAAGAGGTCGCCATGCCCGCGTCGAATACAAGCCGCTTTGTGCGAGGGGTTGGTTCTGAGTTATGGCGTCGCAGTGTGTACACCTATTGGAAGAGGGCGTCGCCACCTCCTTCGATGCAGATTTTTGATGCTCCGAGTCGCGAGTCATGCACTCCGCGACGCATCACGACGAATACGCCGCTGCAGGCACTCGCGCTTTGGAATGATGAACAGGCGATTGAAGCGGCACGTGCATTGGCAGGGCGATTGCTCACCAATGCGCTGCTCGATTCGGATGCTCTTCGGGTGGACGCTCTCGTTCGTGTGACGACGGGCCAAGTGCCGACTCCAGCGATTCGCGCGGCTTTGTTTCACGCGCTGGCACTCTTTCGAGAACGGTATGGATCCGACGAGAGCGCTGCGATCGCGCTGATCGCACAAGGTGACTCGATGGTTCCTCCGCAGATAGCACCAGCCGAGCTGGCGACATGGACGATGCTGGCGAATGCCATGTTCGCGAGCGATGCAGCACTGGTCAAGGACTGAACATGCCGAATACTCCGAGACATGATGGACAATGCCACGACGAGATTGAACGGTTTCTCAGAAACCTCACTCGTCGCCGTTTTTTCGCGAGCGCCGCGGGGTCGATCGGTGCAGGAGTGGGCATGCTCGCTCTGGATTCACTGAATGTGCGCGCAGCATTCGCGAACGATGGCCCTCTGACCGAAGCTGAGGTTTTGGCACAAGCGCGGGTGATCGCCCCGAAGGCCAAGCGCGTGATCGCCATGCACATGGAGGGGGCGCCGAGCCAACTCGATCTCTTCGATTACAAGCCTGATCTGTCGAAACGGTATGACGAGGATCTTCCTGATTCGGTTCGCAATGGGCAACGCATCACGGGAATGACAAGTGGACAAGCTCGATTTCCTGTCGCGCCGTCGATCTTTCGTTTTGATCACTGTCCAACTGACGCGGGAGGGATGTGGATCAGTGAATTGCTTCCGCATACTCAGAAGGTAGCGAATGAACTGTGCGTGATTCGATCGATGCATACCAACGCGATCAACCACGAGCCAGGGATTACTTTTTTCCAAACTGGCTTCGAGCAACCTGGTCGACCGAGTGTTGGTGCGTGGGCGAGTTATGGACTCGGAAGTCTTTCGAATGACCTTCCATCTTTCGTGGTGCTCATCACGCAGGGCATCGGCAACATGCAAGCGCTCGGCGCTCGTTTCTGGGGGAGTGGATTTCTTCCAAGCCAGCACCAAGGATGTCGGTTTCGTGCTGGGAAAGATGCTGTCCTCTATCTGCGAGATCCAGATGGAGTGGCACGCCAGGATCGCCGGCACATGCTGGATCTCCTCGCGCGCGTGAATCAAGAAGAGTTCGCGCGCAGCCTCGACCCAGAGACTCAAGCGCGCATTGAGCAACACGAAATGGCGTATCGGATGCAGATGTCGGTTCCAGAGTTGACCGATTTGTCAGCGGAACCGAAGGAGGTACTCGATCTGTATGGACCCGATGTCACGACGGCTGGATCGTTCTCGGCGAATTGCCTCTTGGCGCGAAGGCTTGCCGAGCGCGGAGTGCGATTCATCCAGTTGTACATGCGCGGGTGGGATCAGCACAACAACCTTCCTGAAGAGTTGCGCGCACAGTGCAAGGCGGTCGATCAAGGTCAAGCTGCGCTGATTCAGGATCTTCGCAATCGCGGAATGCTCGATGAGACACTCATTCTGTGGGCGGGGGAGTTCGGTCGTACTGCGTACAGTCAAGGCACGCTCACCAAGTCGAACTATGGACGCGATCATCATCCTCGTTGCTTCTCTGTCTTTCTCGCAGGCGGAGGAATCAAGGGCGGCATGGTGTACGGATCAACCGATGATTACTCGTACAACATCGTCGAGAATCCTGTTGAGGTGCATGACCTCCATGCGACGATGTTGCATCTGCTCGGACTCGATCACTCTAAGTTGACCTATCGCCAATCAGGTCGAGATTTTCGGCTCACCGACCTCGCTGGTCACAAGATTGACGCGATCCTCACTTGACCACGGCATCAGCAGGCGTGAGCAAGAGTGTGCGTACCGTTGGACCTGGCTGCAAAGGCGTCGCCACTCCGTCGCGCCAATCTTGATGAAGGCTGCGATAGTGCGGAGACATCGGATTGCCTGATTGTCCACCTGGCGTTTCGAGAATGGCTTGGTCTTCATGGCCAGGACTCACCACAAGGCGAGCACTCGCTGCTGCGCGAGGAGTTTGAACTCGCACGGCGCGGTGGTGTCCTCCCTGTGTTCCCGTATCGATGCTGACTTGTGGACGCATCATTTCTGGCAACGCGTCCGCAAGAGGACTTGCAAAGTTGGCGCGATTGCGCTCTCCCCACCCCTCCGTGGCTGGTTCCTTCACGAGCGCCTCTTCGAGCGCCGAGACGAGAAACGCATCCCAACTCGAGTAGCCCGATGGCAACCAATGGGGTGGACGAGCCTCAACCACTCGAAGCCATGTCTCATCAAACACCGATCGAATCTTGACATCGTGTCCCGATGTGGATTTGACCCATGCGGCGATCGCCTTTGAAAAACGTCTCTCAATCGTCGACTGGAACTCAGACAAGAGCGCCACGGCGCGTTGATCGATGTCAGCGTGTCCATTCCAATCACGAAGGACCTCTCGCGCATGCAGAAGTGTCGCATCGGCTGTATCGGATGGAATCGCAGCCAGAGCCAGTGCGCGGTAGGGCTCAAGACTCGCAAGGGTCGTGTCGAGTTGCATCTCAAGCATGCGTTTCTCATTGAGTTCTGCGGATGCCTCGAGCATCGCATGAATGCGACAAGCCCTCTCTGGATTCGCCCAGTAATAACCAAAGACTGCACACTGATCCAGCGGAACAGTACGATGGTTCGCACTAACGATCACGCCAGAAGGGGGATCGATCACCATCGGTCGCTGGTCTGGTCGGATCGGGTGTTGCCATGGATCGCCTTCTGTTGCAGGGCGCCACGGAACTCGCGGGTCGTGGCCATTCCTATCTGGAATCCATCCGCTCATGACCCATGCGATGTGTCCCTTGTGATCAGCCATCAGCACGTTTTGACTTGGTCCGTACCAATGTCCCATGATGCGAACGCCGTCCTCGATGGTGCGCGCGTGAGCCATTTGGAGCACTTCGAAGTTGATCGATTCGGGACGCGAACCTACCCAGATATGAACCCACGGACGCTCGACTCCATCATCACAAACGATCATTCCTGCAACGGGTCCCCAACGCGTCATGCGCATCGTGAAGGTGCGAGGAGATTTCCCGCGCACCACAATCGTCTCGATTTGTTCGGTGAATGGCTGCGATCCATCTCGAGTGAGGTATCGGTTGGGATCTTTTGGATCAACATCAATGATCGCGTAGTCCTCGAAGTCCCCAGTCGTGTTCGTGAACCCTGCCGCGACAAATCCGTTGGTGCCGATGACATTGCCAGGAATGCCTGGAATCGAGAGTCCTTGCCAATCGACACTTGGCCATTGCAGTCGATCGCGAAACCAAAGAACGGGTGCGGTGATCTGTAAATGCGGATCATTCGCAAGGATGGCGCGACCATCGGCTGTGCGACTCCCCGCGACGACCCACGCGTTACTTCCGATGGCTGTTGCGCGCTGCGACCAATCCAAGAGTTCGTCGAATGAGGTTGCTGAAATGGAAATGGGTCGCAAGTCGATGGACTCAACTCCGGGAATGGGTGGGCATTGCTGAGGCTGAGCGTCGGGCAGAATCGGACAGTCCGCAGTGCAGATGGGTGTGGAGAGAAACTCGTACACATCCTTGGGAAGCCAACGCCGCGCTTCGGTGAATACGGAATCGAGTCGTCCAATGCGCGAGAGCGAATGAAACATCGTGAGATAGACGAGCGCACAATCTTCGCGCGCCCAAGGACGCGGAGAGATTCCAAGCAGCGCATATTCGATGGGCGGAGTGTCCATCGACGCGAGTCCTGCATTGACCCCTTCGGTGTAGGCATTGAGCAACATCTTTTCGTGATCACTCAATCGCTCCACACACGCGCGCGCCGTTTCTCGTCCACGCAAGAGTCGGAGTGACTCGTCCTTCTTGACGGCCGCCTTGCCGAAGAGTTCGGCAGTTTCGCCAGCGCTCAGTCGGCGCATTCCATCCATCTGAGCGAATCGAAATTGAGCGTGGATAAATCCCTGTGCTCTGTAGCAGGAGGCTTCATCGGTCGCCGCAATCGTGGGGATGTCATGCGCGTCAAAGGTCACCGTCACAGGTTTGGTGAGGCCAGGAAGCGGGGTCTTCGAGTTGTCCGCCTCCAATCCCAACGAACTCATCGTCAAAATGAGCGCAACCGCCACGAGTCGCCTTGAGCGTGTGTTCTTCACAGTGACGACCTTTTCAACTGCGCCTTTGCCGCGGCAACGATGTTGTCAGTGGTCAATCCGAAGTGGCGATACAACTCCGTCGCTGGAGCACTGGCACCAAATGTCGACATTCCGATGATCGCTCCGGTGGATCCCACCCACCGTTCCCATCCGAGTGGAGAGGCCGCTTCCACAGCAACACGGGCGGTGATCTTGGATGGAAGGACACTCTCTCGGTAGTCGGCATCTTCGCCAGCGAAAACGGTCCAGCATGGCATGCTGACGACGCGCGTTGCGATGCCAGAAGCTTCGAGTTGCTCGGCGGATTGCATGCAAAGTGGAACCTCGGTGCCCGTGCCGATCAAGATGACCTGCGGGATTCCACTTGATTCTCGAAGCACATACGCGCCGCGTGCGCATCCCGATGCAGCACCGAGGTTGGCTCGGTTCATCGTGGGGACGTTCTGTCTCGACAGAACCATCATCGAAGGATGATGTGTGGTCAGCATCGCATGTCGGAAACACTCGGTGACCTCATTCGCATCGCATGGGCGGTACACATGCAGGTTCGGCATCGCGCGCAGCGACGCGAGATGTTCAATGGGTTGATGGGTTGGACCGTCTTCGCCGAGTCCGATTGAGTCATGGGTAAAGATCCAGAGGACTGGGATTTCCATGAGTGCCGACAGTCGAATCGCAGGACGCGCGTAGTCGGTGAAGACGAAGAAACTTGCGCCGTACGAACGAAGTCCGTGGAGTGCCATGCCGTTGCATGCTGCTGACATTCCAAACTCGCGAACGCCAAAATGCATGTTGCGACCTTGCGGAGTGGCGCGCTGAAATCCTTCCGCGCCGTCGATGAGTGTCTTTGTACTTGGAGCAAGATCAGCGGCACCGCCGACCATCCAAGGCACGCGCTTCGCAATCGCATTGAGGACTTTTCCTCCTGAGACGCGCGTCGCCATTCCCTTCGGATCTGCAGCGAATGGAGTGAGGTCTGCATCCCACCCAGCGGGGAGTTCACGCGATTGGATGAGTTCGATCTCGGTCGCGAGTTCTGGATACTGAGACTTGTAGCGAGAGAAGAGGGCTGACCAATTCGAGAAGAGTTCAGCTCCGCGTGCGCCGAGTTTTTCTTGAAATCGTTCGCGCACTCCCTCGGGGACGAAGAATGATGCATCCTCTGGCCAACCGTACACGCGCTTGACCGCCTTGATCTCGTCGGCTCCAAGTGCTTCACCGTGCGCCGATGCGGTGTCTTGCTTCTTCGGAGATCCCCAGCCGATGTGACTCTCGACGATGATGAGTGTTGGCGCCTCTTTCTTGGTGCGGGCAGACTCAAATGCTTGCGCAACGGCGATCGTGTCATTCGCATCGGCGACATGAAGGACATTCCATCCATACCCTTCGAAGCGGCAAGCGACATCTTCATTGAATGCAAGATCAGTATGCCCCTCGATCGTGATTCGGTTGCTGTCGTAGATCCAGCAAAGGTTGTCGAGTCCAAGATGAGCAGCGATCGAAGCGGACTCGCTGGAGATTCCCTCCATCATGCAGCCATCGCCGCAGATCGACCAGACGCGATGCGAGAAGATTTCGAATCCTGGTTTGTTGTAACGAGCGGCGAGCCATTTCTCGGCAATCGCCATGCCAACAGCAGTCGCGATGCCTTGTCCGAGTGGACCCGTCGTCGTTTCGACTCCGGTCGTCCATCCAAACTCGGGATGGCCAGGAGTCTTGCTTCCCAGTTGGCGAAACTGTTTGATTGCATCGAGAGACACCGCCTCTTCAGATGTTGGATTGCCACTCGCATCCACCTGCCGAACACCCGCAAGGTGCAGCACCGAATAGAGCAGCAGCGATGCATGTCCATTCGAGAGGACGAATCGATCGCGGTTCATCCAGTGCGGATGCGCGGGGTCGTATTGCATCGCATCCTGGAAGAGCGAGTACGCAACTGGAGCGAGTCCCATCGGAGTACCAGGATGACCCGACTCCGCCGCCTGCACGGCATCGATCGAAAGAGTGCGAATCGTGTTGATGGCGAGAGCATCGATCATCGGTACATTCGCTGGTGTTCCGGCATGAACAAAGAGAGTCGAGTTCGCAGTAGGCATCAGAATTCCTCGAGGATTGCGGGGCGAAGGGTGGTCGCAGAACTATACGGTGCGGTCGAGACATTCGGGGCGTACCATGATCGAATCGAATGGATGTCCTCGCAGAGATCATCACGCTTCTCGGTGGACCTGGTCTTCCAGATCCGCTTCCTGTCGAGCCTTTTTCCATTTTGAGTGAGTGGTTCAGCGAGGCGGGGCGCGCCAAAGCCACGCCCAATCCAGACGCGATGACCCTTGCGACGGCGACCCGTGATGGAAAACCATCCGCCCGCATCGTCCTCTGCAAGTCGATCGAAACCGCGAACGGCGCTGTGCTTTTCTACACCAACACCAAGAGTCGAAAGGGCGAAGAACTGCTTGAGAATCCTCGCGCCGCACTGGTCTTTCACTTCGATGAAAGTGGAAGGCAAGCGCGAGTGGAAGGTGGGGTCACTCGAGTCTCAGAAGAGGAGAGCGATCGTTATTTCGCATCGCGACATCCGCTCTCGCGGCTTGGAGCGTGGGCGAGTGCGCAGAGTCAGCCAGTCGAGTCGAGGCGCGCGTTCGCGAGCAAGGTGGCCGATGCCATGCGGACGCTTGGGATTTCAACCGCTGCACTTGTTGCCTCGGTGACGACTGGAAAGGCGTTGACGATTCCTCGACCGCCGCACTGGGGTGGATTTCGTCTCACTGCCGAACGTGTCGAGTTGTGGGTCAATGCGAAGGGGCGACTTCACGACAGAGCCGAGTGGACTCGATCGTGTGAGGGCCACTCTGTTGGAGCATGGCATCGTCAACGGTTGCAGCCCTAGTCGAGTGCGGCGACCATTATGGCGACTCCGAATCCACTCGATGCCTTCAATCAATTCATGCAGAAGGGGCAACTCGCCCTCGCGAGCGGTCGTTTGCGTGATGCAGAAGATCAATTGTCCCGCGCCGAGAAACTGCGTCCAAAAGATCCTCACTGCCAATTGCAGCGAGCGATTGTCGACCATCGGTTGGGACGAAGCGCGATCTCTGCACAGCGCATTCGCGCCTTGCTCGAGAGAGATCCACCCAACGCGATTGACGCGCACATGGTGCTTGCCGAAGTTCTGATGCGTTCGAACCAGCGAGGTGAATTGGAGCAGCGCATTCGTGGGGGTGGAGTGTGGAGCGACGATCCTCGCGGCGAGTTATTCGTGGCACGACTTGATGCGAAACAAGATCCGAGTGCTGCCGCTTCGCGTCTCGAAGCGATTGCCCGAGGAAGCGCGCCGACGCATCTGCGCCGCGCGACTCATCTGCCTCGTGCGGCGACGGTACCGCCATGATCGTTGCCCTGCCGAGAACGGGAACGACGTTGCTGGAACAGATGCTTGATCGGCATCCTGATATCTCTGGCATCGGAGAGTACGAGGGGATGCAGGTCATTGGCAATCTCGCCACTTCGTCTGGACTGTGGCCAAGCGCCCTCTCTTCTGATGACCGAGCAAGACGCGAAGGTGTTGCGCAAGACCTATCTCGACGGCGCGGCATTTCTGCGTCGTGCATCGGCGAAGTGGACACTCGACAAGAGTCTTCACTCGTGGCGTTGGCTTCCGCTGATTGCGGCGGTGATTCCATCCACTGTCGTGATCGCGATCACAAGGAATCAAAGAGACTCAGCCATCAGCACATTCCTCGGCAACTTCCATCCGAAATCGTTCGGGTGGACTGGATCAATGGAGTCGATTCGGCGCGTTGGCAGTGCGCATCGGTCGATTGTTCCCATGGCACTCGATCGACTTGGTCTCGCACATGAGTCGATCGAATACGAAGGACTTGTTGGCGATCCAGCGGGTTTTGCATCTCGATGCCTCGCGAAGATGGGGCTGGTCATGAACGATGCGACGGTTGCTCCAGAGGGAAATCAGCGGACGGTTCTCACGCTGAGCCACGAACAAGTGCGCCGTCCTATCAACCGAGCATCCATCGATCGTTGGCGAAACTATGAATGGGCGTTTGATACTCGTTGGGACGGATTCTGATCGATTCAAACAAAAAGGGGACGCCTTGCGGCGTCCCCTTCTGGGGTCCAAGTTCATGAACCACGCTGAGTCGTTGCTTTAGCGACGACGACGGCCAACGAGACCCGCCAAGCCCACCAGTGCGAGTGCACCTGGAGCCGGAACCGCATTCACACCGTGAAGTGTGATGGAACCCGTGAAGGTGCCAGAGGTCGCAGAGTAGCCGTAGCCATTGCCGATGAAGACACCGTAGTCGGAGGCATCGCCAGCGAAGTTGATGGCGGTGAAACTCACCGTGCCGATCGAGGTGGTGCCAGGAGCGCTGCTTCCGCCGTTTGGCCAGTAGTGGTGCTCAGCAGCTGAAAGATCGC
Organism: Planctomycetota bacterium; assembly: GCA_027622195.1. GTDB lineage: Bacteria > Planctomycetota > Phycisphaerae > Phycisphaerales > SM1A02 > SXOD01. The sequence continues at coordinate 15,010 of JAQBZO010000010.1, read as the reverse complement.
TATAGCCACCCATCTGGAGTGCGCCGCCAGAGACGGTCGGGTCGCCGGTGACCCACACGGTGAGGTCGTCGGCGTAGGTGTAGTTCACCGAAGCGTCAAGGACAGCATTGATAGAAGCACTTGTCAGCGAACCAGACAAACTTCCTGCGGCAAATGCCTCAGAGAAATTAAATCCAGCCCAAGTCTGATTGGTGAAGGAATAGGTGACATCCGCAGAAGCGGCTGCACCCACGAGTGCCGTAAGTGAGGCACCAAGCACAAACTTATTCATCGAAAGATCTCCAAAAAAGGGATAAGGAAAAACGGTTCTAGAAAAACGGTTCTAGATGACCGCGGGACACATTCCTAATCCCAACTCTCCAAAGACAATGTGGCGCGGAATCGAACGCGCGCCAATAGTTTGGCGATCTTTTTTGCAAATCGCGGGAATGATTGCAAGGTCTGATAACACGCGATCTGGAAGACGGCCGCCAAAAAAAGACGGCCTAGAAGGCAATTGCCGTTCTAGACCGTTCACAAAAGCGGGCGAAGGGACTTGAACCCTCGACATCAACCTTGGCAAGGTTGCGCTCTACCACTGAGCTACGCCCGCGCAGGACGACAAGTATATCTCGTCTCGCTGACTCTGCAACTTGATGAGCGGATCGTTGAACTGAGGAATTGTGGTGCGATCCATTCCCGCGGCAGCAGGAAAGTTGTATGGTGTTCGTGTGCTGTCGCCTCGAAACACGGCTAGCCGTCGCGGTTTTCTTGGGTCTGGGTCGGCCGCACTCTTCGCAGCGATGGCGAGCGGTGCATTTGGGGCGCGCCGTCCACTCACTGAATTTCTTCCCTTGGGCGGAAGACTGGCCATCGGTCGAAGGTCGATGGGTGGAGCCAACATTCCACGGCCCGATCCTGCAGATCCATTTCTGACTCTCGATGAGTTCGCGCTGGGGAAAACGGAATTGATTGGCGGACTTCCATTCCGTTCTCAGTGGCTTGGAGACTGGTTTGGCCCAGGGATCATTCCATTTCATGCGGAACCACCGCTTGCGGATCCACCTCCCGTCGAAGAAAGCGTCGACGTGGCCATCATCGGCGGCGGACTGGGAGGTCTTGCAGCGGGTGCGCGCTCGCGATGCGCGATCCCTCTCAAGAAGTGGCACTCTTCGACTTGCGTCCGCGGCTCGGCGGCAATGCGATGGGAGAAGTGTGGCGCGGTGTTCCGTACTCGCTCGGCTCTGCCTACTTCATGGTGCCCGATGAGGGATCGATGGAAGAATCGCTGTATCGGGAACTCGGCATCTTCAACGAGTGTCGGATCGACAGCGGTGATGGATTCGTCGTCGAGTACGGCGACGAACTTCTTTCCGAACTGTGCCACGGATGTTCGCTCGATGAGCAGATGGCGTATGAGCGCTATCGCAAAGCGGTCGACTTTCATGCGAACGAGGCGTACCCGGATATTCCACTGGATCCAGCATCGATCGATGTGGCTCTCGGGTTGGACTCACAGACTTTCGAAGCCAACATCGCGCTACGCACGAAGGGTCCACTCCCGCCCATCGTGAAGAGTGCGATTCAGGCGTACTGCTACTCGTCGTTTGGAGTTGGCGCAGAAATTCTCAATGCCGCTGCAGGTTGGAACTTCATTGCGGCGGAAGAGTTCGGCCGCATCGTGATGCCAGGTGGAAATGCAGGACTCGCACGCACACTCTGGTCGGTGATTCACTCTAAGGCCCAGCAGCGCGCGCGCGGTGGCTCGGGTTCGAGGCGGTCCTTTCCAACGGCGCGACTCGAAGCGCGAGTGGTCAAGGTTGAACTTGAACCAGGATCAACGGGGGCGCGGATTCAATGGATCGATCGCCAAGGACAGATGCATCTCACTCGTGCCAATCATGCGATCATCGCGTGCAGCAAGTTCATCGCAAGGCACATCATGCCCGCGCTCGCTCAGTACGACAAGCGAAAGTTTGATGCAACCTTTGAGGTGCCGACGACCGCGTACCTCGTGGCGAATGTGCTCCTCAACCGTCCCGTGGATGCGAACTTCTACGATCTCTTTTCAGTCCATGACAGCGCATTTCCACAAGAGGGGGCAGCTTTCGAGTCGGATCGTCGAATCACCGATGTGCTTGCGGGCAGTTACACGAATGGACCGCGCGCTGATGCCGATGTGTTGACCTTGTATTGGCCGCTCCCTTGGCACACGGCGAGGTTCACTGTGGTGAACGATGACGACTGGCGCAACTATGCCGAGATTGGAGCTCCGCAAATCCAACGGTTGCTCACATTCTTGGGTGTGCCGACGACCAATGTTCGGCAAGTTCGAATCGCAAGGTGGGGTCACGCGATGCCATTCATGGCTCCGGGATTTCTCGTGGCAGGACATGGGCAAGCGCTTCAGCGATCCATCGACGGTCGCATCCACTTCGTCAATCAAGACAACTGGGCATTGCCCGCCTGGGAAACATGCCTCGCCGATGCGAATGCCGCGGTCAATGAGATTCTGAGTTGAGCGCAGCGAGCGCGTCCGACTTCCACTGGGGCAATTTGTATTCCCATCCGTCGATTTTGGCCAAGAAGGTCGCCCAATCAATCGCGTCAGGAGTCGACTGATCTGTTGCGCTATCGACCGTTCCACTGATGCGAATCCAAGTGGCACCATCAAGGGAGATGGGTGTGATCGAGAGGTGCGCGCCGTGGACGAAGTATTCAAGTGAAGGACGCACTGGGCAGTCGGTGTCGGTAGGGATCGCTCGAACTTCTTCAAAATCGAGTCGCGCAAGGAACGAGACAATGAACTGCTTCGCCTTGTTCGCGTTCTCGGGAGTCCAGATCACTGGACCATGAATCGTGACCTCCCACGGACTCTCTTGGATGTGATGATCTGCGTCATGGTCATCCTCCGCGTGAACATGTCGCGTGATCTCGAGACCGTCGTACGTTGCACCGAGAAGCGAGTCGTCTGGCAGTACGAGCAACTCTCGATCGATGAACTCGCGAGAAGTGGTGGGTGCAGTGGCATCCCCTCGAACCCGCCACACCTGATCGTCCCCAAACAGCCGAATGCACTTGGAGCGAGAATCGCTTTGTTGGCTCGTCAAAAGAAGATCAACTCGCGTGGGCGAATCGTTCGTTGAAGAGGGAGCCGTCCAGAGACGAACTCGCGTGGCCGTGTTGTCGGTGAGCCCGACCGCTGCGTGCTTTTCTGGATTGGCGGTAAGTCGTTGTTCAAACTCGAGCGATGCGAGTCCCATCAAGAGCGATTTCACCTCGCGTGCATCGGCGGGATAACGATCGAGCGACTCGACGATCCACGAGCCATCGTCTTGTCGCGCCAGGATGACATCGGCACCTCCCTCCGTGCTGATTGAAATGCGTGAGACAGCATTGAGGTCATTGCGCAATCCGACGAAGAGCGGACCAGTGGTCTCGGACGTATCGGTCGCAGCGTTTCGGCTGCGGACTGCGAAGACGGCGAGGGCGACGAGGAGCAGTGTCGCTGCGAGAAACGCTGCCAAAGCACGCAGCGTGAATGCACGGCGGTGGAGCAGATTCATGATGGCTGCCTTCCTCGGCGCGCTCGAACGACTGAATAGAGCATCGCGATCGCCGCAACCATCACTGGCCAGAGGATGACATTCGCGACCATGAGCCGCGTGCCAAGAGACTTCACATCCTTGCGTAAATCGAATTGCACTTGACGCAACTCTTTCCGCGCGGCGGTCATGGCGACTTGGGCCTTCGCAAGTTCAGACTCTTGCTCAGCGGTCATGATGACTGCGGATGCGTCGGTGCGTTCTCGCTGGAGTTGTGCGATGCGCATCTCAGTTTTGCGGATTTCATCCTGCAACTCACGTTCACGAACGATGTAACGAGCCTCGGCGGCGTGTTGCAATTCAGAGACACGTTCGAATGAACGGGAGTACGCGCCGCGTCCGCGAAGCCCGGCGAGTGCACTCGTGCCAGTCATGATTTCGACGGCGTTGTAGACAAAGGGTCCGTTGTCGGCGATGGCTCGCATGCCGAGCGATGTGTTGCCCGCGCGCTCTTCGGTGACCCAAGTGGGATCGCTCAAGAGGTCTGCATCAGCTACGACGAAGAGTTGAAGTGTTCCAGAAGCACGCGTTCCGTCGTCCGCTGGAAACGCCGATGCGATCGGTCCGGTCACACGTGCAGCGAGCGTGCGTCGTGTGTCGTCTGGTTTGAAATCACGAATGAGTTGTTCAGGATCGCCAAAGAAACCCACCTTGAGTGTCTGGATGAGCATCGAGTCACGACTGCTCTCGACCGCGGGTTGGACCTTTGTCTTTGCCCCTTCGACTGGCGTGATGGATCCAACGGACATGATGTTGAGGCTCTTGAGTCCTCCCGTCATCGGATCATCTTTCGCGAGTGCCGTGTCATTGATGCTGAGCCACACGGGATAATCGAGCGCGCGCACTCCACCCGATGGCGATGGCGTCTGCACGCGCGTCGCATAGGTTCGATCGCCTACGACAAACTCAGTATCAATTCCAAAACCCCATGAGGTCAGCAGGGGACCGAGTTCGCTCGTCGTCCCTGGACGAGTTCCACCAATCGATTCTCGAGTCGCGCTTGGATCCGACTCGCACCAAGGATCGAAGAAGAGAATGATGGGCTTCCCCGAGAGGGCGAATGCATCGATGGAACGCATCATCTTTTCGCTCAATGCGCGCGGATGGACGAGCACGAGCGCCTCGGCCGATGCAGGGAGCTCGTCGGCAGTCAGTCCCACAGACTCGACTGTCGCCAGTTGTCTCATCTGCTCGAAGACCACTGGTCCTGGCTGCGGCTCTCTCATCGTCGATGGATCAAACTGCGACTCGGTGGGCAGACTCGAGAGCAGTGCCACCTTCGGACGGGTCGCACGACCCACGGTCAATATCGCGCGAGCGATTTCATATTCGAGAAAGGGCTCACTCTGTGGCGCGAGGAATGGAATCGTTTCCTGTTTGTCGGTGCTGCCGCGCACGACCAGTCCAAGAGTGAGTGTGGCGCCCGCGCCATCCACGCTGATTTTCGCGAGTCCCGCCGACTGCGCCGCATCCTCGGCTGCGCTGAATGGTTCTGGATCGATCACCGAAAGGACGAGCATGCCATGACTGGAGAGAACGAGTTCTTCAAGAAGTTCGCGCACGCGCTGTGCATACGAACGAACCTGTGGCGCGCTGTCTCCAGCCGTTTGGCTCCAGTAAAAATCAAGACGGACTGGCTCATCGAGGGTGTCGATGATCTGCGTGATACCGGGCGACAACGAGTAAAGGCGATCCTCGGTCAAGTCGAGCCGAAATGAACGCAACAGGAAAGTCGATGCCGTATTGAATGCGAACAAGGCAACGACGATGATGACGATCGTGGCGAGGGCCATGGTTCGTGTTCGCGAGCGAGTCATCAGTCTGCCTTTCTCCACTGGATGATGAGCACATTGGCGAAGAGTGAAGCCGCGATCACGCTGGCGAAGTAGAGAACATCGCGTACATCGAGGACTCCTCGCAGAATGCTCTCGAAATGCGAGAGCGCACTCACCGCCGCGAGAGACTCGACGACGGCAGACGGGGCCCACCCTGAAACGTAGTCCTGCACTGCTGGAAATCCAGTAATGAGAAGGAGGAAACACGCGACCACACACACGACGAAGGCGATCACTTGATTCTTCGTGGTGGCACTGATGCATCCGCCCACGGCGAGGAACGATCCTGCCATCAAGAGTCCACCGCAATAACTCGCGATGATCACGCCGTGATCAGGAGACCCGAGCCAAGCGACTGTGATCCACATCGGAGTCGAGAGAAGGATGGCCACGGCAGCGAATGCCCATGCCGCCAAGAACTTCCCGAGGACGAGGTCGGTGAGTGTGAATGGAAGGGTCGTCAGCAGTTCAATGGTGCCGATGCGTCGCTCCTCTGCCCAGAGTCGCATGCTGATGGCAGGGACGAGAAACAGCAGCAACCAGGGGAGAAACTGAAAGAATGGTCGCAGGTCTGCTTGACCGCGGTCGAAGAGTCCACCGAGGTTGAATGTGAACAATCCAGAGAGGAAGAGGAAGAGGACGAGGAACACTCCAGCGAGTGGTGTTGCGAAGTACGAGGCGAACTCTCTGCGAAAAATGACTGAGATTCGACTCATCTCGATGTCGCTTTTCGAGTGTGTGGATCCGCTGTGTCGACCGTCGTCAGAGATCGGAAGACAGAGTCGAGCCGATTGCGATCAATGTGGCGGGGAGCCTTCGCGTCCATTTCGGCCGGTGTTCCGTCAAAAACAATCGATCCGCTGTTGATGAGGACAGCGCGCGTGCAAACCGCTTCAACCTCTTCAAGGATGTGAGTGGAAAGCACCACGGCCCGTTCGCTGCCGAGGTGACGAATGAGTTCGCGCACTTCATGCTTTTGATTCGGATCAAGCCCATCAGTGGGTTCGTCGAGAATCAAGATCGGAGGATCGTGAATGAGCGCTTGCGCGAGTCCGACCCGGCGTTTGAATCCTTTCGACAGCGTTTCAATTGTTTGAAGTCGCACCGAAGACAAATGCACACGCTCGATCACGGCATCGACCCGCTGCTTGATATCCCTTCCGGTGAAACTGCGCGCTCGGGCGATGAAGGAGAGGAACTCATCCACGCGCATATCGGGATACGCAGGCGCACCCTCTGGCAGATAGCCAAATCGACGCTTCGCCAACATCGGATGATCAGCAAGATTGATGCCATCGAGGACGACTGTGCCAGCCGTGGGATCAAGAAATCCCGTCAGCATGCGCATGGTCGTGCTCTTCCCAGCGCCATTGGGTCCGAGGAAACCGACCACTTCACCTGCGCGCACATCGAGATTGATGCCGCGAACTGCGTGAATCGAGCCAAAACGCTTGTCGAGTCCTCTCGCTGTGATGAGTTCGTGATTCATGGGGACGGGTCTCTCTCGGAGCGGTCGAAGTCTATCGTCCATCGAGGCGCATGCGTCCAAGTCTCAGACTGTTGAGCACAACGCTGACACTCGAGAATGCCATCGCAGCCCCAGCGATTGAAGGAGTGAGCAGAATGCCAAAATGGGGAAGCGCGACTCCCGCAGCGAGTGGAAGACACGCTGCGTTGTAAGCGAATGCCCAGATCAGATTCCAATGAATGGTCGAGAGCGTTCTATCGGCAATGGTGAGTGTGTCCGCGATGACACTGATGTCTTCGCGGAGCAGAATGACGCCCGCACTGTCACGCGCCGCATCGGTACCCGTGCCCATCGCCAGCGCGAGGTCCGCCTGAGCGAGTGCAGGGGCATCGTTGATCCCGTCCCCCGCAAATGCGACGCGCGCGCCGGAGCGCTGCATCTCTCGAACGAGTTGATGTTTCTTCTCGGGAGTCATCTCGGCGTGGACCATCGTGATGCCCACGGCTCGAGCCACAGCAACGGCCGCGTCGGCGCGATCTCCTGTCGCCATGATGACTCGCATGCCCTTGTTCTTGAGCGCGAGAACGGCGCGCGTTGCGTCGGGGCGGATGGTGTCGGTTGCAAAGAGCACGCCAGCAAGCGATCCATCAACAGCAACCCAGAGCACACTTGCTGCCGTGGGAATATTTTCGGTGAGACGATCTTCAATCGAGAGTCCTCTCGAGTGCAAGAAGGACGATCGCCCCACGAGGATGTCGTGCTGATCGACTCGCGCAGCGACGCCGCCTCCAGCTTCTGATGAGAATTGGCTTGCGCGAGGCAGCGCGAGGCCACGAGCGGTCGCTGCTCGCATCACCGCATGGGCGAGTGGATGTTCAGAGTCATGCTCGGCCGAAGCGGCGAGGGTGAGCAATCGCTCTTCTGAGATCGACTCGGTGAATGTTCGCATTCCCGTCACATCAGGACGACCGAGTGTGAGCGTGCCCGTTTTATCGATGATCACCGTGTTGATCGACCTTGCACGTTCAAAGACATCGGCACCGCGGAACAAGATCCCAGCACGAGCAGCTCGACCGACACCGACAGAAACAGCCGTGGGAGTTGCGAGTCCGAGTGCGCATGGACAGGCGACGACGAGCACAGCGACGAAGACAGAGAGAGCAATCGCCGGCACAGTGGGCTCGACGAGGAACCAAATGATTCCCGATCCCACCGCGATGATGAGGACGACGAGTGTGAACCAAGCAGCCACCTTGTCGACGAGATGTTGAATGCGCGCCTTTGATCCCTGCGCTTCTTGAACAAGCGACATGATGCGCGCCAAGGTCGATCCCGCGCCTGTTGCGGTCGCGCGCACTCGCAAACTTCCCCCAAGCGCGAGCGTTCCCGACTTCACTCGCAGTCCTACTTCAGCATCGATCGGAAGCGGTTCGCCCGTCACACTGCTCTCGTCAATCGAGGCAGTTCCCGACTCCACGATGCCATCGACTGGAATGCGTTCTCCAGGGCGGATGACAACGAGATCTCCTTGGCGCAGAGCATCGATCTCGACTTCAACGGCGTGACCATCTCGTTCGACTGTGGCATTGTTCGGCTGCAACCGAGCCAGGGCGCGAAGGGCATCGGTCGTGTGTCGAAGGGCGCGCGCTTCGAGTATTCGTCCAAGCAAAACGAACATCGTGATGATCGCAGCGCTTTCAAAGAAGAGAACTGGCATCGGATGCGCGTCGTGGTTCTTTCCATGCACGGCCAAGAGGTCTGGCCAGATCAACGACGCCATCGAAGCGATGTAGGCGGTCCACACTCCAATCGAAACGAGAGAGTGCATGTTCGCGCGTCCGTGGCGAAGGGCGTGCCAACCAGCGCGAGTGATCGGCGCGGCGCACCACACCACGATCGGTGTCGTGAGAATCGCCTGTGTCCAATGAGCCCACGGAGTTTGAAATACTTCGACTCCATGGGACATCCCGAGGACGGCCACTGGAACACCCGCGACGACTGCAACACGAATGCGAGTGAGCATGTGTGCACTCGAGTCGAGCAGTTCTTGATCACGGTGATCGACGGGTGCTGCCGTGGATTCCACTTTGGGGACAGTAAATCCAGCGTGCTCGATGGCAACGGTCAATGCCTCACGAAGGGCGATCTGCGACTGGTCGCTCGCATCGAGAGTGAGCCGCACCATTCCAGCAGGAACATTGACCTCGGCCTTGTCTACCCCAGCCACTCGCAGGCACGCCCGTTCAACGCTCACTGCACATCCAGCACAGTGCATTCCGCTGACGGGTAGTTCAATCGTGGTCGAGGTGGATGCGCTCAATGGTCAATGATCCTGAATGGGGATTCCCATGCCGCGCCGATTGGGATACGGAGGAACAGGACTGGACTTGATGGGATTATTCTTGATCGCCGTCATCATGAGGTCGACAGCAGTCGCGAGTTGTGGGTCCGTTCCGCCGCGCGCAATTCCAGACTTCATCACTCCTGGATCATCGATGACTGTGACATCTGGATCGACGCCGTGTCCCTCGACTCCCCAAGTACCGTCGGTTTCGTAGAAGGCGAATTGAGGAACAGAAACGCTCGTTCCATCGACGAACTTTGGAGTGCCAGAGATGCCCACAAGTCCGCCCCAAGTGCGAGTGCCGATGAGCGATCCGAGTTTCGATTGCCGGAAGAGCCATGGAAACATGTCTCCACCAGAACCCGCGAGTCCATTGATGAGCATGCACTTGTGTCCAAAGATCCCATCGGGCGGCCACACTTGCGGATCAGTATCGCGACGAGCCCAGAGATTGGTAACGGGTCGATCAAGCAATTCGATGAAGCGCGTTGGGATTTGTCCGCCGCCATTCCATCGATCGTCCACGATGACCGCTTTCTTGCCGCGTGCTGCGATGGATTGGCGCATGAGATCCATCTGCCCACCACGGCCCGTGTCTGGAACATAGATGTATCCAACGGTGCCACCACTTTGCGCATCGACGAACGCTCGATTCGTTTCGATCCAGGCGCGGTAACGCAGATTGCTTTCAGAGGAGAGGCACTTGAGCGTGACCTTGCGCTCCTTTCCATCGGCGAAAGGGCGATCATTCACGGTGAGGTCGCAAACTTTGTCTGCGAGTCCCTTAAATCCAGACCAAGGATCTTCCGCGGTGCTGAGCGCGACTCCATTGATTGCAAGAATGCAGCTGCCCACACCCATGTTGATTCCCTGCGCGCGGAGCGGATTGCGCGCATCGGTCTCGGCAACGCTGCCTTCATAAATGCGTGCGATCTTCCAGGCGCGGTGCTCGGTTCCTTCAACCGTTTCAGTCGCGAGTTCCCAGTCGACGCCGAGAAGTCCCGTGCGAGAGCCTCCAGATTCGCCACCTCGTCGTCGCCGATTGTCGTCGCCGTTGTAATACGCGTGGCCAACATTCAGCTCCGAGATGAACTCACTGATGAGGAAAGACAAGTCTGATCGCGTGTTGCATTGATCCACGAGAGCCATGTACTGGTCGCGAAGTGCGGTCCAGTCGACTTGATGCATGTTGGGGTCATAGAACCAATCTCTATACACCAACCAGCAGTCGTGCATGATCTGCTTCCACTCAGCGCGCGGATCGACATGCGAGATCATTGGTGCGCGGACAACATCCTTGAGTGCAGATCCGCCGGCCGCTGCTGCATAGGCGACTGATCCTCCGCGACCGACGAGCAACTTCTTGCCGTCAGGAGTGATCTCGAATTGCATGCCATCGCAGACTTTTTTCTCGCCACCAGACCATGAGTCGATGTCGAACAAGCGGATTCCTCCTTCGCCACCCGAGCGACGCGCGTATATCAACTGTCCTTTTTCGTTGACGGCGAGTGTGCCGAAGGATCCGTTGCCAGCGGGCAATCGAATGGCGCGCGCTTCGAGTCCATCGAAGTCGATGGCAAATCCCTTGCGAGCGGGTGGTGCAACAACGACGGGAACGACGACCGGTTCGGCCACGGGTTCAGCAACGGGCACGGCTACTGGTTCAACAACGGGTTCCGCCACGGGTTCGACAACGGGTTCAACCGGGGGAGTTTCACTCGGTGCCGCGGCGGGTTCAGTAGGCGGAACAGCCGCTGGCTCAGCCGCGGGCTCAGCCGCTGGCTCAGCCGCTGGCTCAGCCGCTGGCTCAGCCGCTGGCTCAGCCGCTGGCTCAGCAGGGGGTTCCACTTTCGGAGGGTCAGGAATCTTTTCTTCATCACTCTCAGCAGCATCAGGATTCTTGACATTCTTTCGCAGTGGAACCGCGATGAGCACTTCGCTTTCTCCGTAGATCCAAGTGGAATCGAGCGATGAGTAAGTCACATTGAACGATTGATCTGAGACGGTGTAGAGCCAATCTCCCTTTCGATCGAACGTCGGTCGTCCGGCGGGGAATTGTCCATTCGTGAGCGGATGCACCTCTCCCGATTCCATGTCGCGGACAAAAGCGCCGTGGTAACTCGCCTCGTCAAGAGTCTTCGTGAAGGCGAGCCAAGAACTGTCATGGCTCCATGATGGAAGGGGAATGTCCTCATTCATTCGATCATGGGCAATCGTGGTGCTTTCTCCACTTTCGACATTGACGGTGAAGAGGGTCGAGGTCTTGTCGGTGTAGGCGATGGTCTTTGAGTCAGGACTCCACGACATTTCCATTTTGTAGACGGTGGTGGAGGTCAGTTTGCGTCGGTTCGCCAAAGTGTCCGCATCGGCGACATACAACTCGTAGCCGCCGTCCGAGTCGTCGAACCATGCCATGTGTCGTCCATCAGGACTCCATGTCGGATACCGCTCAGCGATGCCATTCGTGCGAGTGAGGTTGCGAGGTGACCCACTCTCTGCGGGAAGTGTCCAGATATCGCCCCGCGCCTCCACGATGGCGCGCTTTGCCCCAGGACCCGTATTCCACGAGTAAAGCGAATTGCTGACATCGATTTCTTGAACCGCGAGGTCGGGGCGCGCTCCTGGAATCTGCACGCGCACTGGATTCGTCCTCTTGCTCGCAAGGTCAAGAACCATCAAATCAGCGCCGTTTTGAAGGACTATTTGACCTGCTCCGTCGGTATCGGGACCAATGCTCGGCCACTTGACATCGAAACCTTTGAACCATGTGACTTGCTCCACTTGCCTGTTCGCAAGGTCGTACTTCCAGATGTTGAGTCGAGCGCTCTCTCCTTGATCCGAGAGGTAATACAACGTATCGCCGTGCCACATTGGAATGGTGTCGATGCCTTCCCACTTCGTTGCTTGCCGACTCTCTCCGGTCTTGAGATGGACGAGCCAAATGTCCGTCGCCATTCCCCCTCGGTAACGCTTCCAAGTTTGGTTGTCGATCGAGTGCGTTGTGTACGCCATCCACTCACCCGAACGATTGATGCATGCATTGGCTCCATACGGAACAGGAAGCGGGGTCGGAAGTCCTCCCGTCGCGGGAACCTCGAAGACTTCACTCGCGCGGGGATACACGCCGATGCCCCTCGCAGTGAATGTGAGTCGTCCATCGGATGTCCAGTCGTTGAGCCGTTCGCCTGCTGGATGGTGGGTGACGCGAAATGGAACTCCACCAGCGCTCGGCACGGTGTAGAGATCCATCCCCTCGCCAAAGTCGCCCGAGAATGCGATCGTCGAATCATCGGGAGAGAATTTCGGGAAGCCTGCACGACCACTCGGCGAGGCGACCGGACTGGCGACTCCACCCGATTTCGGAACGCGCCACAATCCGCCTGCGTAGGCGAAGACAATCTCGCTTCGACCGATGTCGGGGTAGCGCAAGAGTGTTGCAGACGGGGAGGTGAGGTCGGGTCCAAAGGAAGCGGACAACGCAAGTGTGATGATGGTCAGCATGATGGGGAGTCTCGAAGGTCGAGGATAGGCGCACCAACAAATCTCGACCACTTGAGATTGGTAGGATTTTGCCCCCTCGCTCGAACGCGCGATAGGACCCGACCATGACTGAATCACAACCCAAAATTGCATTGATCACCGGCATCACAGGACAGGACGGCGCGTATCTCGCCGAACTACTCCTCTCGAAGGGCTACATCGTTCATGGCATCAAGCGCCGCTCAAGCCTTTTCAATACAGATCGCATCGACCACCTGTATCAAGACCCTCATGTCACGAATCGGCGATTCATTCTTCATCATGGTGACCTGACCGATTCGACAAGCCTGATCCGAATCATTCAAGAGGTTCAACCTGACGAAATCTACAACCTTGCTGCGCAGTCTCATGTGGCTGTGAGTTTTGAAGAGCCTGAGTACACCGCCAACGCAGATGGCATCGGTGCGCTGCGCGTTCTTGAGGCCATTCGCATTCTCGGACTTGGGAAGAAAACACGCTTCTATCAAGCGAGCACGAGCGAACTCTATGGGCTCGTTCAAGAGATTCCGCAGAAAGAGACGACTCCGTTTTATCCCCGCAGTCCCTACGCGGTCGCCAAACTCTATGCCTACTGGATTACTGTGAATTACCGAGAGGCTTACGGGATTTATGCATGCAACGGCATCCTCTTCAATCACGAGAGTCCGGTGCGCGGCGAAACATTCGTGACGCGCAAGATCACTCGCGCGGTCGCTCGCATTGCGCTTGGATTGCAAGATTGCTTGTACCTCGGCAACATGTCCGCGCTTCGCGACTGGGGACACGCCCGCGATTATGTTGAGATGCAGTGGAGAATGCTGCAGCAAGAGAAGCCAGAAGATTTCGTGATCGCCACCGGAGTCCAGTACTCCGTGCGTCAATTCGTTGAGTTTGGAGCAGCAGAACTCGGAATCACGATGCGCTGGGAAGGACAAGGGGTCGACGAGCAGGGCATCGTTGTCTCAGTCAAGGGTGATAAGGCAAGTTGCAAACCTGGCGCGGTCATTGTCCGTGTGGATCCTCGCTACTTCCGTCCCACCGAGGTCGAGACACTCTTGGGAGATCCAACAAAGGCGCACGCCAAACTCGGTTGGAAGCCAACCACGACACTCGCACAGCTCGTCGCTGAAATGGTCTCGGCGGACTATCTCTCGGCGAAGCGTGATGAACTCATCAAGACCCACGGTTTCTCGGTGTTTGAACGCCATGAGTAATCCACAATGTTGCGACGGTTTGATCTATGTCGCCGGACACCAGGGCATGGTGGGATCGGCGATCGTGCGCGTCCTCCGTTCGCGTGGACATACTCAATTCGTCTTTCGCACTCGCGCTCAGCTCGACCTCTGCAATCAATCTGAGGTCAATCGATTCTTTGAGAGCGAGAGGCCCGCTCAGGTGTATCTCGCTGCAGCAAAAGTGGGGGGTATTCATGCGAATAACACGTATCCCGCCGAGTTCATCTACGACAATTTGATGGTCGAAGCGAATGTCGTTCACGCCGCGTGGAAGTCCGGTGTTCAGAGACTTCTCTTTCTCGGCTCAAGCTGCATTTACCCGCGCATGGCAACGCAGCCGATGGCAGAGAATGCGCTGCTCACAGGAAAACTCGAGCCGACGAACGAGCCATACGCTGTCGCCAAAATTGCAGGAATTAAGTTGTGTGAGTCGTACAACCGTCAGTACGGTTGTGACTTTCGCAGCGTGATGCCGACGAATCTGTACGGTCCCGGTGACAATTACCACACTGAAAACAGTCATGTGATTCCCGCGCTCGTTCGTCGATTCCATGAAGCGATGATCGCCGCCGCGCCAGAGGTGAGAATCTGGGGAACGGGCACGCCGAGGCGCGAGTTTCTCTTTGTGGATGACATGGCCGAGGCGTGCGTGTTTGTGATGTCGATCGGTGCTGCTGATTATGCCGCGCAGACGACTCCGATGGAGAGCCACATCAATGTGGGTACGGGCGAGGACATGACGATCGGAGACCTCGCAAGACTCGTCGCGAAAGTGGTCGGCTATCGTGGGTCCATCCAATTCGATTCCACAAAACCCGATGGCACGCCGCGCAAACTGCTCGATGTATCGCGGCTGGCTCGCATGGGATTTCTCCCTCAAGTTTCGCTCGAGGCAGGACTGCGCACGGCGTATCAGGATTTCTTGTCATCCGCGCCGCGCGCCAAGTGAGCGCCATGGATCAACGGTGGAGGCGGGATTCGAACCCGCGAGACCCTTACGGGTCTAACAGTTTTCAAGACTGGCG
>JAQBZO010000028.1 GCA_027622195.1 Planctomycetota bacterium | reverse complement strand
GCAGGTTTCAACCTCACCTTTGGACCCATGCATGTGCTTGGCATTCTTGGAATGCCTCGGCGCATCGCCTTCTATGAGGCTGATCGAGGTTGGGAGTTCTGGAACGCACTCTCGAGTATGGGAGTGATCGTTCAAGCCGCCGCGGTCCTTCTCTTCGTGTGGAATGTCATCTTGAGTTTGCGAAGTGGACGCACAGCTGGCAACGATCCTTGGGACGCGTGGACTCTCGAGTGGGCGACGACGAGTCCGCCTCCGACACACAATTTCGATACGCCGCCTGTTGTGGGAAGTCGTCGTCCGCTGTGGGACATGAAGCATCCTGAGGATCCGGACAGTAACTATGAGTGAACCACGATCAGCGGCAGATCAGGAAGCGCGACTCACACGCGGCAAGGTCGGCATGGCCTGTCTCATCGTGATTGAGAGTTGTTTCTTCGCGACATTCATCGTGGCGTACCTCTTCTTCATTGGAAAAAGTGCAGTGGGTCCTCAACCTCGAGAGGTGCTCGACATTGCGCCAGTTCTTGTGAACAGCGTCGCCCTCTTGTCCTCGAGTGTCACCGCAGTCTTCGCGTTCAAAGCGCTCGCTCGCGGATCGATGGTGGCGTTTCAAGGATGGATGGCATCAACGATCGCGCTCGGTGCGTACTTCATTCTCGGAACAGGTCGCGAGTGGATGAAATTGATCTATTCAGATGGACTGACAATCTCGACCAACCTTTTCGGGACGACCTTTTTCAGCCTTGTCGGATTCCACGCCTTCCATGTCTGCATCGGACTCGCTTTGCTTGCGCTCGTTCTGATCCTCTCGCTGCGGGGGCACGTCAAGTCGTCTGACGCTGGACGAGTTGAACTCCTCGGTTGGTATTGGCATTTCGTCGATGCTGTCTGGATCGTCGTCTTCACGGTGGTCTATGTCGTCGGCATGGAAGGAACATCACCATGAGCCATGAACCCAATGAGGTTCCCTACACGCGCCAAGTTCCCGCACCAACGGCATGGCCACTCGCTGCCGCGCTCGCCCTGACGATGATTTTCGCGGGCATCGTGACCAGCATCGCGATCAGTGTGGTCGGCGTTGCGCTCGGACTCGTCAGTGCCGTGGGTTGGTTTCGTGCCTGTTTCCCAATTGAATCCACTGAACCCATCGAGGCAGTCGGTGGGATGACGGCCGTTGTTCCTCCCGCGATTGTGGCTCGAGTTCACGAGGGAAAGCGACGCGTGTATCCAGAGTCAACCCATCCGATGACGGCGGGAATCCGCGGTGGACTCGCAGGCGGCGCTGCAATGGCCTTCGTCGCCGTCGCATGGGGCGTCGCCGAGCATGGATCGATGTGGCTTCCCATCAACTTGCTCGCTGGTGTTGTCACCCCTTCGATGAATGCTGCGGATGAGTCATCGCTGAGTGTCTTCAATGCGGGTTGGCTCGTCACCGCCGTGTGCATTCATGCTGCAATGAGTGTGCTCGTTGGATTGCTCTTCACGATCACGCTCGCGATGTGGCCATCTCGACCAATCTTGATGGGTGCGGTCATCGTGCCAGTGGTGATGACTGGATTGATGTGGCCCATTCTTGGCATCGTCAATCCTGCACTCGAGCACTTCATCGCTTGGCCATGGTTCATCGCAAGCGAAGTGGCGTTTGGATTGATTTGCGGATGGATCGTGAACCAATCGATTCGCATCTCCAGTTTGACTGGATTGCCACTTCATGAGCGACTCGAGATCGAGCAATCCAATCGAGGTGGACAATGAAGTTCGCTCGAATCTTCGCATCGACCACTCTCCTTGTGACAGGCTGTTCGCACGAGATGCCCTATTCGTACCGCCCTGATCCATCCAACGAATCCACATTGGCCGAGCAAGCGGCCACGATGTACGAAACCAACTGTGCGGGATGCCACGGCATCGACGGCGGCGGTTCATCCGCTCGTCCACTCGACGATCCACGCTGGTGGGCCACGGTGACCGATGCGCAAGTCGTCCATGTTGTCTCGAGCGGATGCGGCGTGTTGATGCCCGCCTTTTCAAAATCCAATGGCGGATCGTTGGATGATGCAACGATTCCCCCGATGGTCTCCCAATGGCGCGCACGGTGGTCGAAGCCCAACACAACTCCCGCTCCTTCGGGTTGGCTCGTTCAGCAAGGAGATCCAACGCGCGGTGCTGCTCTCTACACGACGGCGTGTCAACGATGCCATCCCACTGGTGCAGCGGGTGGCATCACCGATGAGAATTACCTTGCCCTTCAATCGGACCAAGCATTGTGGAATGGCATTGTGTTCGGTCGTCCCGATCTTGGGAAGGTGGGACTCGACATTTCAGCGACGGATAGCGCCGACATTGTCGCGTGGCTCGGATCGAAACGTCCCGCTTGGACCAAGAAGGATCCATCACCATGATCAACAAGAGCAATCCAAGCGACGAACAGGCCAGATGTAGAGGCTGCGAATGCGAAGGAGCGCGCCGCGACTTCATGCTGAAAGCAGGCATTGGCATCATGGGAGTCGGAGCCATCGCTGCGGGACTCCCCATTCTTGGATTTGTGATTGGACCCGCCGCGTCAGCAGAAGGACTTGTCTGGATCGACCTCGGACCGACCGACCAATTCCCTCAGGGACAAACTCGCTTTGGGGAGTTCGTCGATCCTCACGCCGCACCAACGGATGGACTCACCACGCGCACAGGATGTTGGATTCGCTGCATCGCTCTCGGCTCTTTTCAAGTGTTTTCGGTGAACTGCGCACACCTGGGATGTCCCGTGCGCTGGTTTGAACAAAGCAAACTGTTCTTGTGTCCGTGTCATGGCGGGGCGTACTACGAAGACGGTTCGCGCGCTTCTGGACCTCCACCACGCGGGCTCTTCGAGTTCCCATGGCGCGTTGACAACGGTCGACTGCACATTCAAGTCGGCATCCTTCCAGGACTCGAGGATGTGAAACCGTGATCATCTCATTGATCCGATCAGTCGCAGCATGGTGTGAAGATCGCACAGGTCTTGGCGCACTCATCGGACCCATCCTGACGCACAAGGTGCCCAAGAGTGCAACGTGGTGGTATGTGTTTGGAAGCGCCACGCTCATGTTCTTCATGCTTCAAGTCGTCACAGGCATTTGCCTCGCGACGGTGTATGCGCCGAGCGCATCCGAGGGATGGAACAATCTGCACTACATCGATTCTTCGGTGCCCTACGGATGGCTCCTGCGCGCGATTCATGGTTGGAGCAGTAATGCCATGATCGTGATGATGGTGCTGCATATGGGGCAGGTGTTCATCCACGCGACCTACAAGTTTCCTCGCGAATTGACGTGGATTGTGGGAGTCGTGCTCTGCTTGCTCACGTTCGGGCTTGCGTTCACGGGTCAGGTCATGCGATGGGATCAAGATGCCTACTGGGGACTTGGCATCGGCGCATCGATCGCGGAGCGCATTCCATTGATTGGCAGCCAAGTCCGCGCGCTCGTGCTTGGCGGTCCCATCATCAGTGGAGAAACACTCAATCGTTTCTTTGCCCTGCATGTCTTCGTCTTGCCCGGACTCATGATTGGACTCGTAGGTTGGCATCTCATGCTCGTGCTCCGACACGGCATCAGTGAAATGCCGCGCGCTGGGGAACCCGTTGTGCGATCGACCTACCGTGCGGATTTTGAGAAGCGCGTCCACGCCACAGGCGTTCCGTTCTGGCCCGATGCAGCGAAGCGCGATCTTGTCTTCTGCGGACTCGCACTGATCGCACTCGTCGTGATTGCGATGTGGAACGGGCCGATCGGTCCCGGTGGCATTCCCGATCCGACGATCATCGATACGAATCCTCGCCCCGATCTTCCATTCCTCTGGATTTTCGGTGCGGTCAGTTTGATTCCACCATCGATCGAAGTGTTCGCGTTCCTCATCGCACCTGCGCTACTGATCGTCGGACTCTTCGCGATTCCGTTTTTTGGCAATCAAGGAGAACGCGCACCGTCGAAGCGTCCCATCATGATTCTTGGAGTGGTCCTCGCCTCGACAGCCGTTGGCGTGCTGACCTTTCAAGGGGCAACGAGTCCATGGAGTCCAGTGATGGATGGGTGGAGCGCATTGCCAACTCCGACTGAGTATCTCGCTGGACGCACGCCTCTCGAAAGAAGCGGCGCGACTGTTCTCCAATTTGCACAGTGTCGCAATTGCCACTCCCTCGGCGGCGAGGGAGGACTACGCGGTCCACCCCTCGACGATGTGGGAGGCCGACTCTCGTACGACCAACTCATTCGCCAAGTGCAACAGGGCGGCGGCAATATGCCCGCGTACGGGAAAAATCTCTCGAGTGCTCAAACCGATGCCGTCGTGAGATTCCTCTCGACGCTTCATCCATCCAATCGACCCTCGGCAAAGACCGGTGGCTGAATTTGCCGCTCAAGGTCCGTTGACGTTCGTGCTGCTCATCGCGCTTGTGGTCTCGTTCGCGCTTGTGATTCGTGGATATTGGGGGTGGAGACGTGCACGAATGCGTTCGGTGGTGCTCTTCGGTGCAGCCATCGCCGTCATCGCTCTTGCAATCACAGGGCCCATCGAAGTGTGGGCGCGTTATGCACTCTGGGTCCACATGGTGCAGCATGTGTTGCTGACCTTTGTCGCTGCGCCACTCATCGTCGCCAGTGCTCCAGTCCTCTTGTTGTGGCGAGGAGTTCCGAAATCGTGGCGATCATTCTTGCAACCCTTTGTGGTGCACCGACGCGTGCGCGCAGTGGCGGCGTTCATCCTTCATCCGTGGACCGCTCTCGTCGTGTACACCCTTGGCACATGGCTCTGGCATGCACCGAGGCTGTATCAACTCGCCGAGTCGGACGGAACATGGCACGCTGTCGAGCACGCCACATTTCTTTTTGGCGCGATCTTGCTCTGGATTCAAATCATCGAGCCCATCCCTCTTCGAAGTGCGTGGAGTCCGCTGGCGCGCGTAGGACTCGTCTTGGCCGCCGATGTGCAAAACACCGCTTTTTGCGGCCTTCTCGCCTTCGCGGGACGACCGCTCTACGACGCGTATCAGGCGAGCGCGATCGCCACGGGACTCGATCCGCTGCTCGATCAAGAACGCGCTGCGGGCATCATGTGGATTGCGAGCCAGGTGATGTTGCTTTCTGCAGCGGCATGGCTCGTTCGAAAGGCATTCACTCGGAACAAACGCCGCTTCGCCATGCCATTGCCGCGACCATTCCCTCGCCGCATCGTTCGTCCTCTCTTGTCCATAATCGCCGCGCCTCGCGTGCGAACTCCACTTCGTTGGATTGTCGCCGTCGTGGCATTCGTGATCATTCTCGACGGATTTTTCGGTCCTCAAGAAGCTTCAGCGAATCTTGCGGGCACGTGGCCGTGGTCGCATGGTCGAGGACTCATCGTGATCGCGATCATTCTCTTCGGCAATGTGGCGTGCGTGGCCTGTCCATTCATGGCGCCTCGTGGATTCATCCGCCGATTCATTCGTCCACGGCGTGCGTGGCCCGCCGCACTTCGTTCGTACTGGTTGGTCATCGGATTGCTCGTGGGATGGTTCGTCCTCTATGAATCGTGTGATGTGTGGTCGAGCCCATTCGCGACATCCATCGTATTGATCGCCTACTTCGTCTTGTTGCTCATCGTGGACTCGACATTCAGCGGCACATCATTCTGCACTTGGGTTTGTCCTCTCGGCGCTTATAACCGCACGGTCGCACTCGCGTCGGTTCCAATGCAACCCATCACGATCAGCGCGCCTTCGCGCACACGATTCGACCGAGGTGTTGTCTATGGAGTCTTGGTCTGCGGTGCCTTTGTGGGCGCTGCGGCGATGACCGAACCAGTGTCGTGGGCATTGTCCGCCGCGGCGGAGGGACTTCGTTTTCACTCGGACGTCTGGCTTGTCGCCATCGCCATCATTCTCACGACCCTTGGCGCCGCTTTGGGTATCGGATTCCTCGCATCGAATGGTGATCGCGGGCAGTTCACTCTCGGTTGGCGTGGACTGGTGCCGCTCGGCGCTGCGATGTGGTGCTCTCATTTTGCATTTCATCTCGTCACAGGTTGGACCTCTGGATTCCTTGCCATCGAGCGAGTGGCGGGGGATCTCCATCTGTGCTCTTCCACCGAACCCAATTGGTCTCTCGCCGCAATGAACCACGCATGGATGCCTTGGCTCATCATCGGCGAACTGATTGCACTCCAAGTCGGTGCCATCGCCAGCATTTCATTTCTTGTGTCTCACCTCGGCCGTGCGGGATGGAAATGGATCATGGTCGCGGTTCTCCTCACCCTCATCGGATTCTGGATCGTGTGCGTGCCCATGGAGATGCGCGGCATGGGGGGGATGCCGTCATGATCATTCGCCTCTTCTCCTTTGCGTTGCTCTTCATGATGAACGTTCTCTCGTCGACTGCTTTGGGCGATGGTGGACTTCTCGTGTTGCGCGGCGACCTCAACGGATCGCCCGTCGTGGTCTATGTCTCTCCGGTATCGCCGACTGTTGGCACGATGCGCATCGAAGTCGTCGGTCAACACGTTCGCTCGCGTCCTCCCATCATTCATCTCCGCGGAGCCGACTACGCCATCGATCTTCAGACCACCATTTCGCTGCGGGATTCTGTGGCGGTGGAGGCGTCCTTCTGGATTCCCACCGCTGCAAACTGGACGATCGAAGTTGAAGGAATGGTGATTCCTCCCGCCGTACTCGCCGTGGGTCCTGAGCCATCGCCGTGGACCGCACGGTGGCCCTGGATGGTGCTCTGGGTGCCAGTTCTGCTGCTCGCTTTGGTGCGCCCGTCGGTTGTCAAAACAGCCACGCGGTGATACCCTAACAAAACACGAACAATATGAAGTCGCTTCCTGCGCCATCATCGCTTTCTCATGCCGCAACCAAGGAGCAGTTGCGCGAAGCGATTGCCATGAGAGAGGGTCGCACAACGCTTCACGGCGATGCCCACGATGTGCCCGCCGAGCGTGTGCCAACGGGATGGCCTGCGGTGGACACTCTCTTCGGTGGCGGACTTCCTCTGCGTGGACTGCACGAATGGGCGATCGAATCTCCACGCAGTCCGTGCAGTGCCTTTGCCCCGCTTGGTGTTCTTGTTCATCTTGCATGGCGCATGGATGCGTGGTGCCAGAATCGATCCACGGCCACGCCCGCCCACGCGCGCATGATTGTGTGGATCGGCGCATGGTGCTGGCCTCATGCCGACACATTGGCACTCGGTCTTCGCCATCCATTTCGTGAACTCGAACAACCGAGCGTGGACAACGATTCCATGAAAGACCTCGGCGAAACATCCAACTTGTGGAAGCGATCGATCTTTGTCCGTGCGACTTCCATGATCGATCGAGTGTGGTGTGCAGAAACAGCACTCGAAGATCCATCGGTGATGACCATTGTGTTGGATGCGCGCGATCTCGACCTCACCGCATCGCGTCGACTTCATCTCGCCGTTCGTCGCGATGGACTCGAACCAACGATGCTCCTCGGCGCGCGCACACTGCGCGAATTGCGCGAGCCCAGTGCCGCAATCACGCGGTGGCGCGTGTCGCCATGTCCTATTGATATTCACCAACCACTTGAGACGCCACGCTGGGATATTTCGCTCTCACGAATCAAATCCAATGTGGCTCCACTCGGAACTGTCGGAGTCGCGGGCGCACACGACGATGCGCCCGTGGCTTCGATGGATCCATCGTGGGTATGGAGACAGGGCTCAGTGCCGAGTTAGAACGATGCCACGCACACTGGCCATTCTTCTCACCGCATGGCGGACCGATCCCGATGCCGCTGCGGATGCCGACGCGTTGGCACTGCGGAAATTCGGACGGTGGTGCCAGCGATGGTCTCCCTCGGTGTCGGTCGAGATCAGTGCGCCACATCCTCCTGCGCTGCTTCTGGACATCACCGGCTGCGCGCATCTTTTTGGCGGCGAGGAGCGATTCCTACGACGGGTGGCACGCACACTGCGTGACCGCGCGATCCGCTGCGCTGTGGCGATCGGCCCCACACCGCGTGCGGCGCTCATCGCGTGCGTCCCTGGTGATGATCATGCCGTTCACCTTGAACATCCCATCATTCCTGAAGACCGTCATGCCATTCATGCCGCACTCGCCAATCGACCGATCACCGCACTGCGGCTCGATGCAGCAACAACCGAGGCTTTGCATGAAGTGCATCTGCATCGCATCGGCGACCTACTCGTCGTGCCGCGTGCCGATCTCGCAACGCGATTTGGCCCGCTCTTACTGCGCACACTCGATCGGATGGATGGATCGCACTGGGAACCATTCCAACCGATTCGCGATCAACCTCCACCGATGGCGTTGATGGAATTGGACGGTCCTGACACGCGGGCTGATTCATTCGATCGCATGGTCGACATGGTGCTCGCGGACTTGTGTCGCCAATTGCAGGCGTTGCATCGGCGCGTTCGCGAAATCGAAGTCCGTGTCAAGCGCAACGCCATGGACACGGGGGTGGTTCGACTGGTTTTGGCTGGAGCAAGCGACGATCCTGTGCATCTGCACCAGTTGTTGCGTCCACAACTGGAACAGTTGTCGGTTGGAATGGGCGTTGAAGCGCTCTGTATCCGCGCCATTCGCACCACACGCGCCGATGATCCACAAGAAAACAAGACCACCGATCTACTCACTGCTCGGCTCGGACGCCTTCAAGTACTGCGCGTGCGTCCTACAACGCGTTGGGCACCAGAAGCGTCGTGGAAACTCGTTCCGACCGATGCACCTGCAGCGCGCGCACCACATCCACATCCACACACGCCACCACCGTGGCGTCCCACAGTCTTGCTCGACCGGGCGGAGTCCATCAGCGTCACGCTCGTCGATACCTCTTTGCAACGATTGCGTTGGAGAGGACACTCGATGGCGATTGCGCGCGCGATTGGTCCAGAGCGTGTGAGTCGCGAGTGGTGGTCACGCGGGCGCGGCATCGATGCCACGCACGCAGCACAATGCTCGCGCGATTTGTGGCGCGTGCAGACCGATGATGGATCATGGCTTCTTCTTGAACACATGGTGGGCATGTGGCGACTTCGCGGCGTGTGGAGTTGATGATGGAACATGCCGTTGAACTGGATATCCGATCGAACTTCTCTTTTCTTGAAGGAGCAAGTCACGCCGAAGAACTGGTCGCCCAAGCAGCGCACCTCGGCTATGGCGCCATCGGAATCGCTGACACAGCCACCATGGCTGGCATGGTCCGCGCCCACGAGGCTGCGCGCAGTCACGGCGTTTCACTCATCGTTGGATCGCGCATGGAACTCGCGAGCGGCGACAACACATCTATCAGCGTTCTGGCATTTGCCGCCGACCTCACCTCCTACGGACGACTCTGTCGCATTCTCACCGAGGGCCGATCGCGCGAAGACTTCTCGGCTGATGGTGATGTCGATGTCGACACCGATGAACACGCCGTGCGTCTTGGTCGAGGTGCATGGTCTCTTTCGTTGCACCGATTCCTTGAGTTGGCGCAAGAGACCACGATGCAAGTCATCGTGACGCCTCCTTCCGGTGCTGGTCTCATGCGCCACTGTTTGATCGAGCAACTTGCGGGGATGCGACGTCGACTCGGCGATGCACTCTCACTCGGTGTGCGTCGACTCTGCGAGGGGGATGATGATCTTCGACTGCGCCAATCGCACCACCTCTCGCGTGCACTCACCATTCCACTCGTGGCATGCGGCGATGTGCACTACCACATCCCATCACGCAGACGGTTGCAAGATCTCCTTACCGCCATTCGACACCGCTGCACTGTGGCGCAGGCAGGACGACGACTCTTTCAAAATGCGGAACGCGTGCTCGTCCATCCAGACCAACAGCGTGCGCGGTGGGTTGATTGTCCTGAGTCCATCGAACGAGCTCAGTTCATCGCCACCACATGCAGTCCCTTTGCGCTCGATCAGATTCGCTATGTGTATCCGCACGAGGTCGTTCCACCGCACACCACAGCACAAGAGTGGCTCGAGACGCTCACTTGGCGCGGTGCTCATGAGCGGTATCCGAACGCTCTTCCGAACCATGTGCGCAAGCAGATCGAACACGAGTTCTCCATCATTCGTGATTTGAACTACGCCACCTATTTCTTGACGGTCCACGACATCGTGAGAGAAGCACGATCACGCCGGATTCTGTGCCAAGGACGAGGAGCCGCCGCCAACAGCGCCGTGTGCTACTGCCTCGGCGTGACGGCGGTCGATCCCGCACGCATCGATCTCCTCTTCGAGCGGTTCGTGAGTCGAGAGCGTGACGAACCTCCCGACATTGATATTGACTTCGAGCATGAACGGCGCGAAGAAATCATTCAGTACATTTATGCCAAGTACGGTCGCGAGCGTGCCGCCCTCTGCGCTGAAGTGATTTGCTACCGCGAGCGCATGGCCGTACGGGATGTCGGCAAGGCTCTTGGACTTCCATTCGACAGCATCGATGCACTCGCTTCTGCACCCGACCCACACGACACCGCCGTCGAGGACATGACCTCACTTGTCCGAGAACTCATCGGGTTTCCGCGCCATCTTTCGCAACATGTCGGCGGATTCGTCATCACCGAAGGACCTCTCTGCGAACTTGTTCCAGTGCGCGAATCGAGTATGGACGGACGCACCATTGTCGAATGGGACAAGGACGACATCGACACGCTCGGCATGCTCAAAGTCGATTGCCTCGCACTGGGCATGCTCACTGCGATTCGAAAGACACTCGCGCTCGTCTCTGACCGACAAGAACAGGGTGCCGCTCCGTTGGAACTGCACACGATCCCAGCCGAAGACACTGCGACCTATGACATGATCTGCATGGCCGACACGGTGGGGGTATTCCAAATTGAGAGTCGAGCGCAGATGTCCATGCTGCCGCGGCTGCGTCCGCGTTGTTTTTATGATCTGGTCATTGAAGTGGCACTCGTGCGCCCAGGACCCATTCAAGGCGACATGGTGCATCCCTATTTACGGCGTCGTCGTGGAGAAGAACCCATTGTGTATCCAGACGATGACGTGCGGCGCATCCTGCAGAAAACACTCGGAATCCCTCTCTTTCAAGAGCAGGCGATGTTGCTCTCTGTCGTCGCCGCAGGATTCACGCCAGGTGAGGCGGATCAACTTCGCCGCGCCATCGCCGCGTGGAAGCGTCGCGAAGGACTCATCGACACCTTCGGTCGCCGCATTGTGGATGGCATGACCATGCGCGGATACGACCGCCTCTTTGCCGAGCAAGTCTTTCAACACATTCGCGGCTTTTCTGGCTACGGTTTTCCAGAAAGTCACGCGGCGAGTTTTGCGTTACTCGTGTACGCCAGCGCATGGCTGAAACGGCATCATCCTGCTGCTTTTTGCGCCGCACTCCTCAATAGCCAGCCGATGGGTTTCTACGCTCCAGCGCAATTGGTGCGCGATGCGCGCGATCACGGCGTCGATGTGCGCCGTGTGTGCATTCTCCACAGCGCATGGGACTGCTCGCTCGAAGAGGGATCGTCCGTTCGACTTGGAATGCGCATGGTGCGCCACATGCGCGAACGCGATGCGCAGCGCATCATCGAAGTCATCCAGACCATGGGACCACCTCAATCGATGCGCGCACTCTGGCAGCACGCGCGTGTGCCCATTGCGGCACTGCGTCGGCTTGCCCGCGCCGATGCGTTCGCTGGCATGGGACTCGACCGCCAGCAATCCCTCTGGCATATCCGTGCGCTTCATGATGAAGAGGCACCGCTCGAAGAGGTTGCACTCGCTGATCATCCAACACTCTTTGATAGTGCGGAACCCACAGCGCCACTTCCCGCGGTGCGTCCTATCGAAAAAGTCGCGCATGATTTTGACGCGGTAGGACTCTCGCTACGTGCGCATCCCATCTCATTCTTGCGAGAACGCCTCGTGGAACGTGGCGTGGTGTGTTGTGCCGATTTGCGGGACGATTTCCTGATTCCACACCAGACACGCACCGCCGTAGCGGGCATTGTGCTTGTGAGGCAGCGTCCACAGACCGCCAAGGGCATTGTCTTTATGACGATTGAGGATGAGACAGGTCCTGCCAACCTCATCCTTCGTCCACGCATTTATGAATCACACCGTGCCGCAGCACGACATGGAGGTGTGATCGTGGCGCATGGGACAGTTGAGAAACGCGACGGTGTCATCAATCTGATCGTTCGCACTCTCTTCGCGATCGATAGCGAAGTCGCCCAGATGGTGAACCGCTCACGCGATTTTCATTGAGACGCGCCGTGCGGCGTCAAGGATCAGCAACGCCCTTGCCTCGCGAGGTCACCTGAATCTGCACACTGTCGAACCAGTCTCCATCATTCAAGAAACGACCCGTTGCACGCCACCCCCAAATCGCCGGATACCGATTCAACCCCATCGAGGATCCAGGCGGTCTGAACCAGTGGCTGATGGGAATGCGAATGCCGTCGTCCTCGTCGAGTTCTCCAAGGTGAGGCCAAGGACGATCCACCGGCATGCTGGCGACTCCTGCACCACGCAGCGAAAGAGGTTCAAAGACGACCTATCCCGATCCTGGCAGGGAAT
>JAQBZO010000002.1 GCA_027622195.1 Planctomycetota bacterium | reverse complement strand
CGGCGTTTGAGAAGCAGAGCGAGGCAACGAGGAGGGCGGATGCGGTGGCGGTGATGATTGAGCGTGACATGGAAGGATCCTTGTTATAGGACGCTTCGCATGGGTTTCAAGTCGGCGGACTTGCTCTCGGATTGACCCGACGAAGCGCCCATTCTGAACTTGAGACCAAGAGAGGATCAGATTCAGATCACAACTGACAAATAGAAGGTGGAAAATATTTCCGTTTTTCGCGCGACTTGCGAACCCGAGCCAAATCGCCTCTTATCCACCAAATATGGCATCCCCCGCTTCGTCGACGCTTCCGGTCACCGTGGTCATTCCCGTCCGAAACGAAGAGCTCAATTTGCCCAAGTGCCTCGAGCGGCTCTCTCGATTTGCGCGAGTGGTGATTGTGGACAGCGGATCCACAGACAAGACCGCCGAAATCGCTAAAGCCGCAGGAGCCGACTTCGTGGAGTTTCGTTGGAATGGTGCTTTCCCAAAAAAGCGCAACTGGTTCTTGAGGAATCACGCCATCACCACACCGTGGGTGCTCTTTCTCGACGCCGATGAATACATCCCTCTGGAGTTTGTGAATGAACTGAGCGCGATTCTTCCCACAACGAGTCATGTGGGATTTTGGATTCAGTATTCAAACTATTTCCTTGGACGAGAATTGCGTCACGGTTCTCCTATGTTGAAGTTGGCACTCTTTCGTGTGGGCGCAGGTGAATACGAACGCATTGACGAGAAGGAGTGGTCGAACCTCGACATGGAAGTCCACGAGCATCCAGTGCTCAACGGATCAATTGGCCAACTGAGCCGGCAGATTGAACACAACGATTACAAGGGACTTCGCGCCTACATCGCGCGGCACAATGAGTATTCATCGTGGGAATCAGCACGGTGGCTTCGACTTCAAGAGACTGAAGAGGCGTGGGCGCACTTCACTTCAGTGCAGCGCCGAAAATATCGCAGCCTCGCCCACTGGTGGACAGGCCCGATGTACACGGTCTATTCGCTCCTCTGGAAACGCGGCGCGCTCGACGGCATTCCAGGCATCGCATTTGGAGTCATGAAGGGAATCTACTTTTTTCAAATCTGGCTCAAGATCACAGAAGCGAAGTTGACTGCGCGTTCTCTCCCACGCGATTGCTAGGATTGTTTCATGCAGGGCGCTCCACGAAGTTTCGATCGAAGGGACGCGCTGCGGTCCCTTGCTTCGCTCTGTGCGATTCCGGTGATTGCAGAGAGTGGCTTCGCTGATGATCCACCGGTTCCAGCGCGCGTGTCTGCATTGAAGCGGGTTTGGACTTGGGATGTTCCAAGCGGTGTGCTCTCGAGGAGTTCGGTCGTCCAGCCACTGACTCGGATTGCCGTCTACACATCGGACCCGCTCGACGCTGCCGATGCCGTGTGCGACTCGATTCTGCGCGCCCAACTCGAATCCAATGAAGTCGGTGTTCTGTTACAGGGTTTCGGTATGGGTGGCGGTAGTCCAACGGGTCCCAAGTGGATTGTTGAAGGAACGACGAAGTTGTTTCTCCATCCGAAGGACGGCGTCACGCCTAGTGATGGACTCGAGTGGTGGGTGACTCCATGGTTCTCGACTGGAGTCACCTCATGTAGCCGTTGGATGACACGGTTCATTGAACGGTGGCGCGAGCGGCAGGCGAATGGAGAGCCGATACCTGATCCTTGTCGATTTCACTTTGACTCGGAAGAGTGGCCGCAGGTGGTCACATCGCCGCTTGGCGCGATCGGGGCTTTTCGTGCGATGCAGAACGATCCGCGCTGGACGAGTGAACCGATTCTCGGATTCAATCAATCCATTGAAGCGATCTGGGTTTCGGCGAATCGTCCATCCTTTGATCAAACCAAGTACTGGTTCGATCCCGTGAACCGTGATTGGTCGTGCTGGTATCAAGGGGTTCTCTTCACAGGTGCAAGTGCGGCGATGCAGGCTGCGGCGGGTAGTGTGATCAAAGAGGCGTGGCCGAACTGTGGAGTGTCGAACTACGGCACTTCAACCTCATTCGACGGCGTCGATGGACGATTCGATGTGGATTCTCGGAATCCGTGGTTGAAGTATGTCCACCGCAGCGCAAGCGATATACAAGCTCCTGTTTTTTACAACAGGCCCACAACGGGCAATGCGGAGCTCGATCGAGCGTCCGAAACGAAAGTCATCGCGAGCACTCGATCGTCGCTCTCAATGATGATGCATTCCTTTGGAGGATGCTCCCCCTCGTCGATGGTGCCGTGGATTGAACTGGTCGGAGAGAGGTCAGAAGGAGCGGGGAGTGTCGTCACGACTCCTGCATTCTCAGAGAGAATCATCGGACTCTTGAACGAACAACAGATCACCGAGTGCATCGTCTGGTCGGACCCGTCTGCGAACAAGACATCGAACTGGGATGCCTTCGCACCTGTGGTTGGAGTCAGTTCGGCGTAATCCATGGAAGGACTTAACCCACAATACGCGGTGTTCGGCGCGCTTCTTGGACTGATGATCGGTACCGCATTGATGTTTCGACCCCGCATGGCGATGTTGGGCCTCGCGATGCTGATTTTTCTCTCGAGCATCGGCGTCGCTCGAGATTATCGACAGATGGTGTGGGTGCAATGGCTGACGCCGCTCCAAGAACAACGCGCCATCGTGATCGTGGGACTCGCCTCGACTCTCATTCCGTTTGTCTTGTTCTTCTTGCCGAAACGGGGTGTCGCTGGAGGAATCGGACTCGCTTTCGGCATGCTGGCGATGAGCGTCTGTTTCGGTTCGTTTCGTATCGTTCACGCTGGTTTTCAGGATGCCATCCTCAGCGTAGGACTGGCATCACTTCTCTTCGGTGCGACGATTACGATTTTCAATCGGAGTACGGACACATGGGAAGATTTGGTGTTGACACCACGCATGATTGTCTTCCCTGCGATCTTGTTTCTTGCGGCGAGCGTCGTTCAGATCGCGGTCAATCCATCCCATGTGGTCATCGGAAACGCCAATCGATTCATCGGCGTGGGAACGAATCCTCAGTTTGTGGCGGTGCTCCTTTCGTTTCAAATCACCGCATGCGTCTGGCTCATTCTGAATGACACAAAGACTCTCAGAGGTCTCTGGATTGTTCTCGTGGTGTTGATGGGAGCGGCCATCGTGGGCACAGGCAGTCGCACGGGGTTGATGATGACCATTAGTGGAATCAGCATCTTGATGATGCGTCGATTTGGTCGAGTGATCCTGGCTATTCCAATCGTCCTGCTCGCGGGATATCTCGCGTTGACAGTGGCCGAATCGCTCGGTCTTGGATTCAGCCTCGAACGATTCACCTCTTCAGAAAACACGCGCAGTGTCGCGTGGGAGATTCTCATCAACCAGTTCACTGCCAATCCAGCCTTCGGTGTGGGTGTCGGCGGAACAGAGATGAGCGAAAACAGTTTTCTCTACGCAGCGGCGTCCTTTGGGGTGACGGGACCGTTCCTGCTCATCGTGTTTTCGCTGTTTTGCATCCTCCACTGCGTTCGGTTGTGGCGCAGCACACTTCCATTCCAATCACTCCACTCCATCTCGGATCTCTGCGTGGCGATCATCGTGATGTACCTGCTTGGATCCATTTTTGAGGGATACATGATCGCTCGCATCTCGCCCGTTCCACTCATCGTGTGCCTCGCGCTGTTATGCAGCGGACGGCTCATGGCGATGATTCGAGCTTCGGACGGCGAAGTCGCCGATGTGGACGAGGATGTGGAAGGCGAGGACGACGAAGAACTCGTCCGTACCTAGTGGCCGGCGACGGCATAGATCGCTTCGAACTGTGCGGCGACACGATCGGTCGCGAGGTGTTCGAGAGTCCAAGATCGGGCGCACGCGCCTCGTTCTCTCAGCGCCACTCGATCGGCGAGAAGTGACACGATGCGATCCGCGATCGCGGCGCCGTCTTGTGAAACAATCTCTCCTGCTCCGCTCGCGAAGATTTCGTCTTTGGTGTCGACGAGATCCGTGGTCAGAACGGGAAGTCCAGCGGCGAGTGCTTCGAAAAAGACAAATCCGAAGTTCTCTTGGCTTGTGGGAAGCACAAACAGATCACTTGCTTGAAGGAGCGAAAGTTTGAGCGATCCTCCCACATGTCCGACAAAGTCGACACGGATGGATGGGGGCATGGACATCGCCTTCGTCCGCATGCGGCGCTCGTATTCTTCGTCACCGCTTCCAGCAATGATGATGCGGAGCGGCGTCCCGAGTCGTCCGACCAGTGCCGCCGCATCGAGAAGGTGTTCGATCCCCTTCTTATAAGAGATGCGACTCAGGAACAGAATGGTTGGAGAGCAGTCCACATCGAGTCCAAAGCGCGAGCGGGCTTCGTCTGGTCCAGGAAGATGAAGGAATGGCGAGAGGTCCATCAGGTTGGGTGCCACCATGCCGCGCCCACGCGGAAACCACTTGCGACTTTGGTCGAGTTCGGCTTGTGCGGTGCAGTGCACAACGGATGCGCGCTCGAGCATGCGTCGACCTCCAAGGGCGAGGTAGAGGCGCTTCTTGAGAGCCCCCTGCCCCATGCACCAATCGTCGAGCATGCCGCGAAGGCTGATGACGACTGGAAGATTCGCTCGGTAGGCAACAGTGCTGGCCTGAATGAGCGTGGGCTCCCAGACGCCGTGAAGGTGGAAAATGTCTGCTCCACCAGCGAGGACTCGGAGTTGGGAAAGTCCAACGCGGTTGAAGAGCCGTCCTCTCCAATTCGAGATCAGGACGCATCGAGGCGAACTGGAACCGCCAAGCCAATCGGCTGGAACATCGGGTGCCGAAAGGGTTGCCAATGTGACTTGGTGTCCTCGTTCGTGCATCACACGCACCTGGTCGAACACCGCACGGGCGGGTCCGCCTCGGTGGAAATTCACATGATCGATGAAGTGAACAATGCGCATAGGTCTGAAGCGGAGCGGGCAACGGAGAGTATCCTCGCAAGTTACTCTTCATGTGCGGCATTGCAGGCTTCGTCGATCCACAGCACCGTCTCTCTGAACCCGAGCTTGTGGTTCGGGCGATGTCTAACACTCTGTCTCGCCGTGGACCCGATGACTCTGGAAGTTGGTTCGATCGTCGCAATGGCGTGGCCTTTGGATTTCGGCGCCTCTCGATCCAAGATCTCTCTGAGCTCGGCCATCAACCGATGCAATCGGGGAGCAAGCGATACACGATCGTCTTCAACGGCGAGGTGTACAACTTCCAAACGCTTCGGAAGGAACTAGAGGGGCTTGGTCACTCCTTTCGTGGTGGCTCGGATACCGAGGTCATGTTGGCCGCGTTCGAGCAATGGGGCATCCGACCTGCGCTCGATCGGTTCAATGGCATGTTCGCCTTCGCGGTCTGGGATGCCGTCGAAGAGACACTTTCACTGGTTCGGGATCGGCTGGGTGTAAAACCCTGTTACTGGGGATTCGTCGGTTCAGGAAGTTCCATTTTTGCATTCGGCAGTGAACTCAAGGCGATCCGCGCCGTGCCTGGGTGTGTTGCTCAAGTGGATCGGACTGCGCTCACTCAGTACATCCAGTTTGGATACGTGCCGAGTCCGCTCTCGATCACCGTTGGCATTCAGAAACTCCAGCCCGGACACATTCTGGTGCATCGCCCGAGAACCGGCGACATTCGAATCGATCAGTGGTGGAGTGCCAAGGAAGCCGCCGAGCGTGGTGCGGCATCTTTGATCTTGGATGAACAAGAAGCGCTCGAGCGAGTCGAGGAAACGCTTCGAGAATCCATTCGGATGCGACTCATCGCCGATGTGCCCGTTGGCGCATTCCTCTCGAGCGGTGTCGATTCATCGCTCGTGGTCGGACTCGCCTCTCAGATCTCGTCGACGCGATTGAAGACCTTCTCGATTGGCTTCGAGGACGCCGCGTACAACGAAGCGGATCAAGCCAAACGAATCGCAGCACACTTCGGCACCAACCACACTGAGTTGTATGTGTCTGCCAATGATGCGATCGCTGTTGTGCCAGCGCTCACAGAAGTGTTCGACGAACCGTTCGCGGATAGCAGCGCGATGCCGACCTACATCGTGTCGAAACTGGCGCGCAAACAGGTCACTGTGGCGCTCTCGGGCGATGGGGGTGATGAGTTTTTCGGGGGCTATGAACGCTACATCTTCGGCGACATGTTGATCCGCCGGTTTGGTTGGATGCCGTATCCCATGCGCATTGCCGTCGCGACGGCGGTGCGAGCGGGCAATGTTCCACTCCTCAATTCGCTTCTCAGTGGCATCAACAAGCGTCTTCCTGGGGCATCGCGCACACTGGCAACGGATCGCATCGAGAAGTTGTTGGCGATCGTTTCGGCTCGAAACGTCGGGGATTTTTATCCGATCCTTGCTTCGATCATCAAACATCCAATGGATTATGTCATTGGTGGTCGCCAAGCAGTGTCCCCTATGACCGATCCAGCATGGAGACCCAACATTGCCTGCGACATCACTCGTCTGATGCATGCGGACATAGTGAGCTACATGCCCGAGGAGATCCTGAACAAGGTCGACCGCGTCACGATGACGAATAGTCTCGAAAGTCGCGAGCCGCTCGTGGATTACAAGTTGTGTGAGTTGGCATTTCGGATTCCAGCGCACATGAAAATTCATGGTTCTCGGAATAAGGTGATTCTGAGAAGGCTGCTCGAAACGATGATTCCGCAGGAGATCATCGCGAAGAAAAAGATGGGATTCGGAGTGCCGCTCGACCAATGGTTGCGTGGTCCGCTCCGCGATTGGGCGGAAGATCAACTTTCCACCAAGCGACTCACGAATGATGGGTACCTCGATCCGCATGCAGTCCGCGATTTGTGGGAAGCGCATCTCTCGGGTGCCCGACTCGCGCAGTGGGAAGTCTGGACGATCTTGTCGTTCCAGGCATGGCAGTCGCGTTGGGACCACTCGCTCTCAGAGGCAGAGCTCACTCAGGCTCCGCGCGTGCTGCCCATTTCGATTCAACAGGCGATCGATCCAGCCAAGCCAGAGGAATCCACAAAGCCAGAGATCGATCCGAGAGGAACGGCGACCGACACGCAGGGATTGCACCAGCCAGAAGGAACCGAGGTCAGCCGCCAACTCGCGAGTGGGACGATGTGGGGACTCATTCAAACAGGCGTTCAGAAGGGGTGCAGCATCGGCACCTATTTCGTGCTGGCTTTTTTATTGAGTCCTGAAGACCTTGGAATGGCGACGCTCGCCATTTCGATCGCAACACTCTTGAGCGTGCTGTACCCAGGTGCTGCCGGAGATATCTTGATTCAGAGACACCTCGACGGTCGCAAGTGGGAAGCCGCCTGCTCAAGATTGGCGTCGCTGAGCGGGCTCTTCATTCTCGGTGCTGCCCTGTTGTTTGGTTCCACAATCGCCCATTGGTACGAGCAACCTGAACTGCGACTGCTGCTCGGACTCGCTGCTGGGCGACTGCTGTTGGATGCGGTTGCAGCGATCCCGCTCTCGATTGCCCGTTCACGATTGGAGTTCCGTTACTTATCGATACTCGAAACGGTTGGGTCCATCGCCACACTGCTCGCGACGGTCGTCTTGGCGTACCTCGGATTCGGCGCGCTCTCAGTGCTCATTCCACTTGGGGCGATTGGCGTGCTGCGATTGATCGTCCTCCTCACACACAGGCCTTGGCGGTTGTTTGGTCACAACGTGTGGGCGCACACAAGAGAACTCTGGCCAGATTTCCGTGCCGGCGCGGTGCAGCATTATCTCAATGGTGTGTCGCAAAACATTGACTACCTCGCACTCAGTCTCTTTCACACAGAGGCCATGTTGGGTGTCTACACCATCGCCTACCAAATGGCGTCCATGATCGGAATGGTCTTCTCGTTCACGATTGCGAGTGTTGCGCAACCCATCCTGAGTCGGCTCACCGATGATCCCGTCAATCAAGTGCGGGTCTATCTTCGTACACAGTCATCGGCGATGGCGGCATCGATGGCAGGAGGGATGATCCTTGCTGGAGTGGGAACCTGTGCGATTCGCACCCTGCTTCCACTCAATTGGTCTGCCGCATCAAAGCCACTCCTCTTCCTCGCGATCGCCTTCGCGATAGGCAATCCGATTCATATCGCTCGAGCCATGCTGCGTGCCAACGGGCGCTACTCGACATCGCTGTGGTTACAGGTTGCAACGACTGGCATGTTGAGTACGGCAGTACTGCTGGGCAGTTGGTGGCGAGGCGCGGGTACGGTTGCGCTTGGAGTGCTGGTGACTTTTGCGATTATGGCTCCCATTCACGTGTACATCTCACTTCCAGAAGGTCGTGGGCGAGTCCGTGCGACCGCACGCCTCTTCCTGCGCTCACCACTGAGTGCCACCGCGGCATTCCTTCCGACGATTGTGCTTTCGATCATCATCGAACGCCACATCTTCGAATCGCTGCCACCAGACGCTTGGCTGTCGTTGATATGCCTTTCGATTGCTGCCACGCTGGGAACGAGCGACTACTTCAGGTATCTGCGGCAATTTGATACGGTCGCTCATACAGACACGATGCGAGCAATCGCTCATCTGCGCGGTACATTGCAACCACACGCCGCCGCAAAGTAAGCGATCTCAGGACAACGCAGGGTCATTCCACTACACCTGCCATGCGGCGAGAAGGACAGCGAGATCTGCTGCATCGACCAGACCGCTGCCGTCGATGTCGGCGGATCCACCCGCATTGCCGAACTGACTCAACAGCGCCGCGAGGTCGTTGCCGTCGATCAATCCATCACCGTTGATGTCGGCGGGATTCGCATTGCCACCTTCGGTGTAGGTCGTCAGCGTTCCGAAGCCGAGATTGTTGTTCCAATCGCGCGCGCGCACTCGGTAGGAGACGGTGGACTGCGGCGACTGTGCAGGAATGGTGCCACGCCACATGTTGTTGCCACTCCAGTTCATGGATGCGGTCTGCTCAGCACCACCATTCACCGTGTACACGAGGTGGACACCACGATCGTGGAATCCACGGTCACTCGTCATCTGGTCTCTGATCTCTGCTCGAACCGTGTGCGCTGACGGTTGAGTCCCACCCACAACGTGTTCCGTGTTGACGATGTTCGGAGCAATCGAGTCTGCGGGCCCTACGTTGATGTAGATCCTGTTTTGAAAGGATCCCGACTCGCCCTGCGCGGTCACAATGTCGAAGTCGCCGTCGTTGTCGACGTCGCCAACTTTGACATCCAGAGATGAGTCTGCGTTCGATGTGATGATGCCGGCCACCTGAGCGAACGAGCCTGTGCCGTTGTTGCGATAGATTCGCTCTGGTGCACCGAGCGCTGCGACGATGAGGTCGAGATCACCATCCATATCGATGTCGAAGAATCGACTGTCGTTGTCGTCGCTGGTTGGATTCGGAGCAATCTGGCTCGAGATGTTTGTCCACACGGTGCCGATACCGTCCGTGTTCCGAAGCAGCAACTCTTGATTGGAGACGCCCGCGTTCACGCCGATAAGGTCGAGGTCGCCGTCGCCGTCGATGTCTCCCGCGTCATACGAGTATGCGGTGTTGTCGTTGGGCATCGTGATCGAGGTAAAGACACCCGAGCCGTCGTTCTTGTACAGCTTGCTGGAACTCGTACTCGTCGCACGAGTGCCGAGATGAATGTCGAGATCAAGATCGCCATCCACATCGAGGAACAGAATGTCCATCTGTTGTGCGACGATCAGGGCGGGGACATTGGAAGGAGCATCGGTGAAGACTCCTGAACCATTGTTCAGGTAGAGCTTTGGCTTGGCACCGGCGCCGAAGTGACTCGTTCCACCCGAGTGGGTCAGAGCAATGTCGAGGTCTCCATCATTGTCGACATCACCAAACTGTCCACGGGAACTGGTGAGACTGATCACGGGCATTCGTGTCGCGCTCTCGTTGGCGAACACTCCCGCACCGTTGTTGATGAGAAGGAGTGCGGGCTTCGCGAAATCTTGTGCGAGCAGCATGTCCCAGTCTCCGTCGCGGTCCACATCGCCGAACTCAACTCCTCTGAACCAGCCCGTCAGCGTGCCGACTCGCGCGTCGGTTTGGTCTGCGAAGACTCCCGCTCCATTATTGATGTACACGCGAGGCTTGAGTGCGACGCCGATCGTCGAGTATCCCTGCCCATTGGCAAACACGATGTCGAGGTCGCCGTCGTTATCAATGTCGCACATCGACAACTGGTTGGTGTATTCGAGTTGTGTTGGAAATCGTGTCGATGTTTGGTCCGCGAATTGCACTTGACCATTCGCGGACCATGTTGCGGCGAAGAAGGCAATACCGTGGGCGAGCGCGAAGGGGGCAACGGCAAAACATGGCGGCTGGGTGGACTGTGTCAAATGTGTACCTCGAGTGCGATTTCGCCGAACCTACATAAATAGCTCAAAACTGGGTGAATGCGAATTTCGCTTTTGTGTTATAGGACTACGCCGAGTCGACATCGCGAAAAATTACTCGCGGCGACGACGCTTCAGCGTGACTTGCGTTGCGGCGAATTGTGGTTCGGTTGGGGCGGCATTAGCCGCGCTGGGCGCAGTCGGCGCTTCCCTTGCCGGCATGGCCTTGGCCTGTGCCGCGATCGCGCGAACGCGTTCGCGAGACGCACGAATCTGGTCTGGATTGCCCCCCTGCAGATAGGCGCCGCACTGAGCATCCACCTCATTGAGTCCTTCAATGGTGATGGATCCTGATTCAGTATCTACTCGGATTCCACAGATTCCGAAGTCAGAGAGCAGGTTGATCGCACAGCCCAACGCGGGATCATCCTTCTCGCGCTTGGTGCGAACCAAACCGCCGACATATCGAGCCGTGGCGGCGACATGATCTTCATTCACTCGTCGCAGTTGAGAAATCGCGGCGATGGTCTTCTTCATATCTTCAAGAGTTCGCGCGCGGATCACAAGCGTTTCTCCGTTCATCGTGAATTTGCGCTGCGCGTGATTGTTGAGTGCAACCGCCATCGCGCGCCCTGTGGCGATGTTGCCAGGGGTGAAAGGATCATTCCGATCGCGCGCCATCTGATCGGCGGGAATGTGCTCCTTGATCGTGACTTGCGATTTTTCTGGATCGACTTCGAGGTTGCGAACGCCCATCTCGTGAAGCATCCATAGAGCGGTTTGCACGAGCGGGTGCTCTGTCGGAGCGTTTTGCTTGATGCCATCGGCAATCACTGCGGCGAGAACGCTCGGAAGAGTCATCTCATGCAGGCGAGGCAGGGCGATGTACGCAGCCTGAGCAAATGCTTCTTGCTTCTGTTGGATGAGCGCGACTGATTGTCCGTTGAGCGTGATGGATGCCATGGATCGCGAAGCGTAGCGACTTCGGGGTTAGCGCACTACGATCGGTGCCATGCAGCGATGGCTCACCGCACTCGTCGCCTCAATGGCCGCACTCTTCGGCGCAACGAAGTCAGTTGCGATTTCGGTCGATCCACCCGATTATGCGTGGTGGACCAAGGCGCGGTTTGGAATGTTCATTCACTGGGGTCTCTATTCCGAGGCCGCTGGCACATGGAACGGGAAGTTCTATGGCGGTGCGACCGAGTGGCTGTTGTCGCTTGCGAAGGCGGATCCCATTGCGTACCACCGCGAGTTGCAGCCGAGGTTTGATCCAGTGCAGTTTGATGCGCGGGCGATTGTTCGTGCCGCCAAGGATG
This sequence comes from Planctomycetota bacterium, assembly GCA_027622195.1. GTDB lineage: Bacteria > Planctomycetota > Phycisphaerae > Phycisphaerales > SM1A02 > SXOD01. The sequence continues at coordinate 154,031 of JAQBZO010000002.1, read as the reverse complement.
CGGGGATGAGCTACATCGTGATCACCTCGAAACATCACGATGGATTCTGCCTCTTTCCGAGTTCGGATAGTCCAGTTGGCATCGAGGACACTCCATTTGGACGCGCCGTCGATCAAGGCGGTCGTGGAAGAGATCCACTGAAAGAACTTGCGGATGCGTGCGCCGAAGAGGGAATCCGTTTGGGTTTTTACTATTCGCTCATGGATTGGCATGACTCGGACTATCTCCCTCGCCGCGCGTGGGACGATCGAGCGATCGAGCCCAATTGCCAAACGCGGTACGCCAATCGAATGAAGACTCACGTGCGCGAGTTGCTTGATGGTCGATACGGGAAGATCGCCGTGCTCTGGGGCGATGGAGATTGGGAACACGGACGCGATGTGCATCAGTCCACCGGGATCGTGGAAATGGCTCGCGCGCTTCAGCCAGGAATCATCATCAACAATCGCTGGTCCCTTCCTGGCGATTTTGATACTCCTGAAAACACGATTCCAGCAGAGGGGGTTCCATCGCGCGAGTGGGAAACCTGTATGACGATGAGTGAGTCGTGGGGATACACGCCGCGATTGGAGACGACCAAGCCAACGCGTGAACTCATTCGGATGCTCGCTGACATCGCCTCCAAGGGGGGAAACTTCTTACTCAATGTGGGTCCTGATGGACACGGACAAATCGATCCCGTCGCAATGAGTCGACTCGCGGAGATCGGAGCATGGATGCGCGTGAACGGCGAGTCCATTCGAGGGACGCGCGCTGGCATTCCTGCCGTCTTTCCGTGGGGACGAATGACGCTGCGCGAAGAGGTCAATGAGAATGCTGTGTACTTGCATGTGTTCGAGAGACCCGCTTCTGGAGAACTCATCATTCCTGGATTTGCCTCGGCCATTGAAAGTGTGACTCTTCTCGGCGCAACGACCGAGCAGTCGGCGCGCATCACGACTTCATTCCGTGGCGCGGATCTCGTCGTCTCGATTCCAGCGGAGGCGATTGATGCGTCGACCGCTGATTCGGTGATTCGACTTGATGTGGAGTCATGGCCCGTCATAGCGATCAAGCCAGTGCCATCGCGCAAAGGAGGCTTGTTCGTGGATCGTGTGGAGGTGTCATTCGATTCACCTCCAGGAAGCCGAGTGCTCTACTCGTGCGATGGATCAGAGCCTCGTTTGGGATCTTCGTCATCGCGCCCCTTCACGGATCCCATTGTGCTCACGGCGACCACTCGGATCCGCGCGATCTCGACCGTGCGCGGTGTGCCATCCGGTGATCCCTTCGACGCGATCTATGAACTTGCTGTGCCGTGGCCGGCACTTCCGTCAGACACGCCACAGGCTGGACTCTCGGTCGTCATCGTGGCTGGTCAGTTCAAGAGTGTGCCACTCATCGATCCCCTCAAGATCGCACTGAAGACCAAGACAACGACCCTCGTTATTCCGCCGAGTGCACCAGCGGATCATTTCGCCGCGCAGTTGGATGGCGTCATTCGTATTCCAGAAAGTGGACTCGTGACATTCTGGCTCACGAGCGATGATGGATCTCTGTTGTGGATCGACGGACAACTCGTCATCGATAATGATGGGCTCCACGGCGCTCGCACAGTGAGTGGAGAGGTGTCGCTCGCCGCAGGGCTTCATGCCATTCGCGTTGGATACTTCGAGATGGACGGTGGCGCATCACTCGATGTTGAGTGGAAGACTCCATCGGGTGCGCGCGAGTCCATTCCACACGCCGCGCTGAACGGCGCTGGTTCGTAAACTGGTTTTATGGTCGATGCACATCGTTCGATTTCGCCTTGGCTCATACTGATCGCGGCGACGGGCAGTCTGTCGATGATCATGTTCGATTCAACTGTGGTCGGCGTCGCACTTCCTTCGATTCAGAGCGCGCTGCACCTCTCCGACTCAGAGCGAGGTTGGATTGTGAGCGGCTACCTGCTCACGATGGCGGCGTGCACCGCGGTCGGAGGGCGCATCGGTGATCGGATGGGTCATGTGAATGCGTTTCGATTGGGTGCGCTCGTCTTCGCCATCGCGAGTGGTGGATGTGCTTTCGCCACAAGTGGTGGCGCGCTTGTCGCGGCACGCGTCTTGCAAGGACTTGCCGTGTCACTCATGCAACCAGCCGCGACGGCACTCGTTGTTGGCTCATTTCCGAAGGAAATCCTCGGACGAGTGATGGGTGTGTATGTCGGAATCCCTCTGCTCTTTCTTGCGGCGGGACCTGTCCTCGGAGGCGCGATCACAACCTATGCGGGATGGAGTTGGATCTTTCTCCCCAATCTCATCATTGCGGCGATTGCCATTGGATTGACCTTCGGTATTGGGCTTCGAAACACTCCCGGCAATCCGCGTCCGTTTCACCCTCTCGCGCCCATCGTCTTGATGGTGAGCTTGGCAGCGATGGGTTTTGGACTTCAAGAAGCGGGCGATCATTGGACCACGCTTGCATGGAGCGGTCCACTCGCTGTGTGCGGCCTCATTGGTCTCGTCTGGTTTTTTCGATGGCAGATCACGAGCGACCGTCCACTCATCGCCATCTCGCTCTTTCGCGACCGCGTGCTGCTGCGAGACGCGCTCTTGATCGCGTGCGCGCAGTTCGCCTTGGTCGGACAGGGAATCTTTGGTCCGATCTATCTCCAGGTCGCACTACAGATGTCACCGCTCGAAAGCGGAATCGCCACTCTTCCACTCCTCGTGCCGACTCTCTTGATGGTCCACGCAGCGGGACGCGCATTCGACCGCGTGGGCTCTCGCGCACCTGTTCGACTTGGCGCGCTCTTGCTCTTTGTTGGATTGCTTGTCGAAGCGGTTGGAATGTGGAACCTGCACTATCCAACCACTGCCGTTGGACTCTTCTTCCTTGGATCAGCCGTCCCACTCATTCTCAATCCAGCCAACACCGAAGGACTCTCGCGTGCACCCGAAGGACAGCGCGGCGAAGTCGCTGGCATCACGCAATCCGCGCGACAACTCGGGAGCGCGCTCGGCATCACCGTCGTGATCGCATTGGTCCATCTTTGCACGATGAGCCTCACACCAGGCGCATCGGACGTCATGCAATCCGTGCGCAGCGGAGAGTTGGAATCACTGAAGGCGCTTGAAGCAACGCAGCCCATCCTCGCTCAAGAGGTGCGCGTTGGCGTAGCACGAGGAATTGCATTGACCTTTGGTGCCAACGCATTCCTCGCGGTCATTGTCGGATGGCTCGCGCACGGACTTCCCCGTCGCACGGGCGTGTCAACCACCCGATGACGGAGGCGCATCGGTGGCTGGAGCGGGACGCGCAGGCGGTTCAACGCCTGCTTCGCGCAGTAACGCGTCAATCTTGTCCGCCTTTTCAATGAATGGATCGCTTGGATGCAGATTGTTGAAACGCACCACGCCCTTCGTGTCAATGATCGCCACGTGTGGAATGCCATTCACATCAAAGTCGGGATTGAACACATCGTCTGATGAAAAGGCAATCGTCCAGTCGATGTCCTTTTCAACCATGAACTCCTTCATCAATGCGTATTCCTTTGCAGCGTCACCATCCGTTGGCACGGCGGGCTTTCCCCCTCCTGGATGATGCTTCCCCTGCAAACTCGTCACGCCGATGATCGCGAGTTGATCGGTGGGATAGTGGGCGCGCAACTCCTTGACGTGAGGAAAACTCGCAACGCATGGTCCGCACCAAGTCGCCCAGAAGTCAATGACGACCACTTTTCCTTTGAGGTCGGTGATGGATTTCCACGCGGGAACTTCACCAGTCGTCTCTCCGACCCACTCAAATGCGAGCGCAGGAGACGGATATCCGACCAGTTTGCCCGTTGCCGCGGCACCATTGAGCAGTCGAGCAACGCGACGAAGACGCTTGGCATCGGCGGCACTGCCCGCTGATTCCAGCGCCACCGCGCAGTTCGTGGCGCTTGCGGACATGGTCGCGCGCAGGGTTTCAATCTGCTCTGTGGTCACCTTGTCGCCGAGTCGGCTCACCAGTGCGAGTGCCGCCTTCGATGATCGGACAACCTTCCAATCGGTGCTCGACGCAACATCCGAACTCACTTGCATGACAAGTGCGCTATTCGCCGAAAGGGTCGCGTCATCGGCTCCTGCCAAGAGTGAAAGCAGTGCGGGCAATCCGAACTTTTCACGCCACGCGGAAAAGGCGTTGCGCGCGACCACGGTCGCTGCGATGGTCTCACTTGGGACGACTTGTCCTCGTCCAGCAAAGATCAGTACCTCAATTCCTTCGACGGTGTCTGCGGACGAGAGATCGATCAATCTCGCGCGTGCCGCGGGCTGCAGCGTTTCGGATCCGTTCACGAGTGGCCATGCGCGGCGCAGTTGATCGAACGACATCGCAGTGGGGTCGAGTCCAACGGCGAGTTCAGCGAGTTTGACTTGGTACGAGGCTCGACCTGCGGCATCGCCCGTAATGGACTGTGCGAACTCGCGAAGACTCTTCATTCGCTGGTCGATGTCGTCGGTCGCGGCGGCAGGTGCTGTTTGGGTTGGCGCGGACACCGGCACAATGGGAACAAGTGGAACGGTGTCTGCGAACAGTGAAGTCGATGCGAACACAACGACCGCGAGACACGACGATGCACAAAGGGTTGCCTTCATGGGCAATAGAGTACTTCGCCATCATTGGTGCAATTCGAGGGGAACTACAACCCTGCGGTGGCGAGCGTGACCGTGGATGGCTCATCTTCAAGCACGGCGACTTGATTAGGATCAATGGCAAGTCGTAATAGCTGTCCGACGCGACTGCCGTGTCGCGGATTCGGCTCAAACACCTCAAGCGTCATTGATCCGCAGAGCACGGAATGGCGTGCGACGGATCCGAGATCGGTCGACCGCTGACAAATCGCATCGCGCAGTTCGTGCATGCCCGGTGGAACCATCCCTTCGACAATGTGAATCGCCTCTGGACGAAGGCTCAGTATCACGCGACCGTCGCGGACGCCTGACCGAAGTCGCAGTTGTCCAACTGGAGTGGTGGCGACGGTGCCACCTGTTGATCCACCCGACACTTGCGCGGGAAGGAGATTCGTTTCGCCGAGAAATGTGGCCAAGAACCGAGTGCGCGGCTGGTCGTAAAGCAATCGAGGAGGACCCACCTGTTCAAATCGTCCATCCTGCATCACCGCCATTCGATCGGCCATCGACAGCGCTTCGTCTTGGTCATGGGTCACATAGACCGCGGTCATTCCCGTGTGTTTGCACACTGTCAAAATTTCCGTGCGCATCTCAGTACGCAACTTGGCGTCCAGATTGCTGAGTGGTTCGTCGAGCAAGAGGATGCGAGGACCAAACGCAACGGCGCGGGCGAGGGCGACGCGCTGCTGCTGTCCTCCTGACAGTTCGTTGGGCTTGCGCTGTGCGTACTCGCTCATGCGAACGAGTGCCATCGCCTCACCAACTCGCCGCGTTCGTTCTGGACCTTTGACCTTGGCGACTTCGAGGCCGAATGCAATGTTTTGCTCAACGGTCATGTGTGGCCAGAGGGCGTAGGACTGAAAGACCATTCCGCAGCGGCGCTTTTCTGGAGAGAGGTGCGTGACATCTTCATCCCCGAAGAGGATTCTGCCCGATGAGACGGAAAGGAACCCTGCGATCATTCGGAGAATCGTCGTCTTGCCGCAACCACTTCCACCCAAGAGAAAGAACAACTCGCCAGGTTCGATTCGGACCGAGACTTCTTCAACGACTCGGACCGACCCGTACGACTTGGACACTGCATCGAGCACGATTGGAACCATGGCGACACAGGATACGATCCAACCCATGCGAGATCCTGCCATGCAGTTAGAAAGGTTGCGAGGATGGCGCGCGCGACCAGAGTTCGGCTCGGCGAAGCCGCTTTCGCAAGAATTGGGTCTGATTGGCAAGACGCTCGCGCGCGATGGGAAACGGATGGGCGGCGTGGTCGATGGATGGGAGGCGTGCGCCCCGAAAGCACTACAAGAATGTGTACGGATTTCTGGGTACGCGCGAGGTGTCCTCTCGGTGGTCATTGATTCAGCACCCGCTCGATTTGAACTCGATCGCGCCATGCGCGGCGGACTCGAAACTCAACTTCGCACCGTGATCGGGCCTGGGTTTGTGCGACTGCGCGCGACGATTGGTTCGATGCAGGCCGGGTGAACTTGGCCAGTGTCATTTTCCGACACAGAACTTTGAGAAGATCACACCGAGGACATCATCTGCGGTGAGTCGTCCGCTGACATCACCAAGCGAGGTGAGTGCGAATCGAAGTTGTTCAGCAACGAGTTCTGGCGAGCGAATCACTTGCGAATCATTCTTGAGAACGGTCGCTGCCTCGCTGCACGCGTTCGACGCCAACAGCAGTACGCGCACATGTCGTGCCCTTGATGCTGCGGCGGCGTGTGTCCCCCGCCACTTCGCAAGTCGCGACCAGATGGATTGTCTCAGCGCGTCAATGGATTCGTTGACGAATGTGGTGACGACGAGGACTCTCGCATCCTGCGAGGTGCATTGCTCTTGTCCCTCTGGCATGCACTCGAGAACCAATGTGGCTCGCGCCCGCTCGGCGTGAATAACTTCTCGAACGAGTGGAGCAAATGGATCTCCATCTGGAGGTTGACCTGGCAAGTCGACGAGTTCACACAGGATCGTTGCATTGGGTGGACCGACCACCCATGTCTCGACGAGTGCGTCACGCGTCGTGCCCGCGACATCTGAAGCGACGGCACGTTCACGACCAAGCAGTGCGTTGAAAAGGGTGCTTTTCCCCGCGTTTTCGGCTCCGCAGAGCACAACACGCGGTGTGCCCGCAGCGGCTTCTTCTCCTTGCGCAGCGGAGGTGAGTTGATCCATTGTGTGACACCACACAGAACACATCGCTTTCAACTGCGATGCGGGAAGCGGGACAACATCTTCTTCCTCGGTGAAGTCGACTCCTGCCTCAACCATGGCGAGCGCAAACAGTATCTCGCTCTGCAATTCGCCTGCGGCGCGTCCGATCCTCCCTGCGCGAAGGTGTTGCGCTGCGGTAAGACTCTCATCATCGACGGCGCAGATCGTGGCCGCAACGCCTTCTGCTTCTTCGAGCGTCATCCGTCCATGCAAGAAGGCGCGGAGAGAAAACTCGCCTGGTTCAGCAATGCGTGCACCCGATGCGACAAGCGAGTCGAGTAGCCATGGAGCAGTCGCGGATGGGACGAGAAACTCAACCACATCCTCGCCCGTCGCGGAGTGTGGCGACTGCATGAATGCGGCGAGCGTTGGAAATTCTCCGTGCGGCAATGAGATGATCACGCGGCGGATACCGCGGTGGTTCGTCCAATCGCTGCTTCGTTTGCAGGTGCGAGAGGCGATCGAGAATGCGTCAACGCCCGACACGCGCACGAGTGTGCGGCGCGCTGGACCAGATGCACTGGAGATCGCGGCAATCGTGTCCGCGATTCCCGCCACGAACTACTCGCGATCCTTGAACGATTTCTTGTTACTGCGATCTTGAGCACGCTCGATGGCTTCGGTGTATCGGCGTCCTGTCTCATCTTGTGGAATGACAGGCTTGCGCTTCTTGGGAGTCAAGTCCATCGCCGAAACGATGTCGCGCACACGCTTGGATTCGAAGATGCCGATGATCGTGCTCGTCATGATGTAGAGGGTCAATCCGCTCGGAGCCTTGTAGAGCATGACTGGAAAGAGAATCACCATCATCCACTTCATCATTTTCTGCTGCTGAATCTGTTCTGGAGACATGTTCGCCGCCATCGGCGGTTGCATGTACTTCTGTTGGATGAAGAAGACGAGTCCCATCACGAGTGGGATGACATTGATCCCTTCGAGGGTGAAAGCCCAGAAGTTGTAGCTGCGACCGAATGCGAAGAAACTGTCTGGCGCACTGAGATCGCCGAGAAAACTCCATCCATTCAATTGCTGGAAGATGCCGAAGAAAGCGGGTTGTTGCCGCAGTTCGAAGGCAAGGTAAAGGACCGCATACAAGGCGATCCAAATGGGCATCTGGAGAAGCATGGGAAGAAACCCACCGATGCAACCGAGTGGATTCACACCGTACTCGCTGTACAGACGCATTTGCTCTTGCTGCATGCGCTTCGGGTCACCCTTGTGACGCTTCTGAAGTTCTTCTAGTTCCGGCTTGAGTGCGCCCATCGTGCGAGACACTTTTTGCATCTGAATCTGGCTGCGCTTCGAGAGTGGATACAAAGCGAATCGCACCAAGATCACAAGCACAATGATCGCGAGTCCCCAGTCGAAGACAGCGTAATCGTGGATCAACTCGAGGAAGATGACGAGTCCGTTGGCGAGCCATCCGAAGGTGCACCATGTGCAGCATCCGCTCATCTGATAGAGGATGAGTCCCACCATGTTGAGGGCGCTATAGGGTTCCTGTTCGATCAGCACCTTGCGCGCGAGTGGTCCTGCGTACAAGCCGAGATCGAAACTGGTTGAGCCTTCTGCCACGATCGTGCGAGGAGGACTCGACATCAGTGTGAACACTGCGGGCTCTCCATCGGGCAATCGACCCATTTGGGCTGTCACTGCTTCGATGCTGCTCATCAAGCTCTTCGACGATCCTGCTGCTGTGCCATCCGCCGAGTACGGCGCGTGGACTGCAAGGGCGAAGTACCGATTCGTTGTGCCGAACCACGACATCGCCTCGGAAGGATGCTGTTCGCTCGGCCACAAGTGTGTGCCAGCGGTGTTATCTTCAAGAAGCGAGATGACGGCGGCGCGCTCGAGCGTGGCATCGTGCGCAATCACGGTGCTTTGTGAAGGATCTCGCTCGGGCGGCAACAAGTATCCGAACTGCACTCGACGAACATCGAGGAGTCCTCCCGCCTCAAGCGCGAGATCTCCTGGTCCGTAGCACCAAAGGCGAACGGTGTGCGTGGACTTCGAGAGATTTTCAACCCGTTGATCGATGGTCAGGTCGAAGCGACTCGTGCTGATCGAATACTTCCGAGTCACGCGCACGATGGGAGATCCATCCGCGGTGATGACCTCGGTGACGAACAAGCCAGGACTTTGTTCTGACCAAACGGGTCCGAAGAGGTCGACATCAATCGTGTCGATCTCGATGGATCGAAACGCGAGCATCGGAACCTTCTGCGATTGCGTGGCTCCGAGCGCGTCAAGCCAATACAGCGCTCCTTCTGGACGCAGTGTGAATCGCTGCGCATCAGCTGGTGCTGATATCGAGGAATCCTTCGCCGACAAGGCCGCTTGCCGCGACTCTTCGGCAGTATTCCAATACTCGCTGAAGGTGATGTGCGAAATGCTCGCAGCGAATGGTTCGAATTGCACTTGAAAAGGAGCGATCGATGGATCAAGCGATCCGATCGGCGCGGGCGATGCGATGGCACCACTTGGCGCTCGTGCCGACATCGGTGAGTCGATGACCGAGGGGACGGGATCGATTGAAGCGGCCACCTCTTTGACGGGGACATCTTCTGTGGGGCGCGGCTCAACCACCACTGGGGCGGAAACCTTCGCCACCACTCCGGTCGCCTCGCCCGCGCGCTTTCCATTCATCACGGCGAACAGAATCCCGATGGCCGCAAAGCCAATGACGAGAGGGATGACAAATCGAGCGAATCGGCTCTTCATAGGAATCTCTTTGTTACATCACACAAGGGAGGAGGGCCAACTAGCGCCCCTGCTGCAATCGGTCGCCGAGCCAATCAGGCAAGGCTTCTTCTGCTTGGATCTTCGCGACAGTCTCTTCGATCGGATATTCGACGCGATAGAAATGGATCTCGGTGCCTGAGGCAGTACCACCATGATCATCCATGATGGCGTACGACGCGCGCGGATCTTGATCGCGCGGCTGTCCAACCGAACCTGGATTGATGATGACCTTCTCGGTCTCGCCGATCTTGAACTTCATGTTGTCCAAGTCGTTGAGATAAAAGAACTCTGGATCATCGGTGAAGACACCTGGCACATGAGTGTGCCCGACGAGGCACACTTTTTCAATGCGATCGAAAATGCTTTCGACTTTGCTTGGACTGTTCACGACATCTTCAGGGAACAAATACTCGTTCACGGGTTTTCGAGGCGTTCCGTGAACGGCGAGGACTTGCCCTTCGACCACGCGAACGCGAAGTCGACCAAGGAACTCCCACCGGCGCGTCACCGTAGCCGCATCCCACTTGCTGTTGGGTTCGAGTTGGGTTCGAGTCCAGAAGGCCGCGCGCTCAGCAGCGGCGTTGAAGTTGGTGGGCTCGTAGAGAACTGCGTAGTCGTGGTTTCCAAGAAGACTCCACTCGCAACGCCTTGCCACGATGTCAACACACTCGGCTGGATCTGGACCGTATCCAATCACATCCCCCAGCGAGATAACTCGGTCGACTCCTCTCGAGTCAACATCCTCAAGCACGCGCTTGAGCGCGGCAAGATTGGAGTGGATATCGCTGAGAATGGCGGTCTTCATGTGGGGAAGTCCCAGTTTCTCGATCGTAGCAAAGACCCGTCGAACGATTTCCGAGAGTCGCTCCTTGGGCGTTTTACCCACCGTACGCTTCTTCTCTAGAATGCGCCCCCCAATATGGCAGACTCAACCAACCATTACGACCTCATCGTCATCGGATCTGGACCAGGTGGATATGTGGGCGCCATCCGTGCGGCGCAGATGGGGATGAAGGTGGCGTGTATCGAACGCGACAGGCTGGGCGGAGTCTGCCTCAACTGGGGGTGCATCCCGACCAAGGCGCTTCTCCACAATGCTGACCTCTATATGGAGGCGATTCGACACGGGGCGACATGGGGCATCGAGATTGATCCCAAGAATGTCAAGGTGCAATGGGACAAGGTGATCGGTCGCAGTCGCGGCGTCACGACCAAGCTCAACGGTGGCATTCAGTTTCTTTTCAAGAAGAACAAGATCGACCACATCATTGGCCACGCGAAGATCGTGAGTGGAAAATCTGCGTCGGCTCCTTGCAAGGTTTCTGTTTCGAAATCAGAAGGAACCTATTACAAGGGAACGGGCGGGGAGACTGAAAGGACAGTGACCGCTGATCGCATCCTCATTGCAACGGGCGCGGCGCCGAGAGAGTTGCCGTTCGCTCCTTGTGATGGAAAGACAGTCGTTTCGAGTTACGACGCGATGACACTTGAGACGCGTCCTGAGTCAATGCTCATCATCGGTTCTGGCGCGATTGGGATGGAGTTTGCCTACTTCTATAACGCCTTTGGCACGAAGGTCACCGTCGTCGAGATGCTCGATCGAATCCTTCCCATTGAGGATGAGGACATTTCGGCAGCGGCGCGCAAGACATTCACTGCTCAGGGAATGAATCTCCGCACGGGCACCACCGTCAGCGCGATTGAGAAAACGAAGAGTGGCGCGAAGGTCACACTCGTTGATGTCAAAGATGCGACGAAAACAGAGACGATGGAAGTCAAGTGCGTCCTCGTGGCCATCGGTGTCACGGGACGATTCGATGGTTTGGTCGACGCTTCGCTTGGACTTCGCACCGTAAAGGGTCACATTTGGACGGACTATCAAGAGAAGGCGAAGCCCACCTACCAGACGAGTATTCCTGGCATCTACGCGATCGGAGATGTGATTGGTCCACCTTGGCTCGCCCATGTCGCAAGTGAAGAAGCGGTCACATGCATTGAGCGCATCAAGGGTCACGATGTGCCAGGAGTGAACTACGCGGCGATTCCAGGATGCACCTACTGCAATCCACAGATTGCGAGTGTGGGCATGACTGAGCGCGACGCGAAGGAGAAGGGCATCAAGTACAAGGTCGGTAAGGCTTCATTCAAGGGACACGGCAAAGCGATCGCCGTTGAAGCGACTGATGGACTTGTCAAACTCATCACGAAGGAGCCATACGGGGAAATCCTCGGTTGCCACATCTTTGGACAAAACGCGAGTGAATGCATTGGTGAAATCTGCGTCGCCATTGCGATGGAGGGACTCGCCGAAGATCTCATCCACACTGTTCACGCGCATCCAACGATGCATGAAGCGATTCATGAGGCCGCCCTTGCGACGGATGGTCGCATGATCCACGGTTGATGACACCAATAAACCATGACCAGACCTCGCAACGAGCGGGATCCGGTCAGGCGGGTCGATTGGTTGTGGATCGGTGCGTGTCATCCACCCTTGTCAGGGCGTCCGTTGCTCCACCACATGAACCAGGTGAAGATCACCTTCTCTTGCATGGTGTGCATCCACATTGGTCCGAACTCGAGGGTCATGAACCAGCAAAACTCGACTGGGTACCGTGCTCCACCTTCACCAAGGACAGGTTCGGAGGCTTCGGGCACAGAGGCGACCAAAGTGGATGAAAGCGATCCGATTGCCATCAGGCAAAAGGTCAACGACAAGACATGAACGAACTTCTTGAGCGATCTCACTGTGTGCCTCCTTCGACTTCCGATCCGAGTACCCCGGCCTGTTCAAGAATTTTCCACCCCGTTTCGCGGAAGTGTGGGAATCGTCCCATGGTGCCAGCGATGATGCGAATGTCTTCGTCGTCAAGAACCCAGTCCTCTGAAACCGTGCCGCTTTCCATCCGACGCATCCAATCCATTGTGAATGTGCGCTCGCGAAGGCTCCAGTTATCAAGGGTTTCGGCGATTTCCGCACTCTTGTTGGCGTAGACCGCGATCGCTCGCTGGCATTCATCGGCAGAGAGGTGACGGAGCGCGATGTTGCATCCGTAGACGCACCACCAACCGTACGACTCGAGTTGGTCTCCAGAGACAGAAGATGGGTCCACCACCGCTTCGAGTGCTGCGCTGATCTTGGCGAGCGCGATGTCGTGGTCCACCAATCCGAGCATGGACTCACACTCGAGTGTTCCACCGCGGCATGTATTCGCAATGGCGATGTAGGACGAGTCATCAAAGTCGCGTGCGAGCTCGGTGTACAACGATGCCGCCGTATCAAGATCGATCATTGCCCCTCTCGCGTGGGACTCACCACTTTGCGGATCTTGTTGGATGCAACGACGACCAGCATTGCCACGAATCGAATAGGCAAAGGCTTGCGCGACGCGATCAAAGCGACCTTCTGGAGCAAACTCAGCGAATCGTGTGACCAAGTCGCTCGCCACACTGCGTGCTTCGAGCAAGTGCCAGAGCATCGCGTGTGCATTGGCGAGGTTGACCTGCAACATCGTTCTCAAATTGGACGGAACACCCTGTTCGCTGAGTCCTGCTTGCACAGCAGCGAGCGATCTGGTGTAACGACCCTGCCCATCGAATGCGCCGGCGAGGCGATTCGCCGCAAGGGCGCGTTCCCGACCCGTTTCTGCGCGAGAAGCCATCAACTCGGCAAGGTGCTCCATCGCCTTCCAATTGCCAATGCGATGTGCTTCGATCGCCTCACCATCGAGTTCTTGAATCGTGCGTGCATCCTGCCCAGCAAGGCGGCCAGGTCGCAGGATTTCGGCGACTTCGCCGACTGTCCAATCGAGAGCTTCACTCAGCGCGAAGACGAGATCGAGTTTTGGATTACCACTCGCAGGCACCATCTTGGATGCCTCGCGATTGAGTGCGCCCGCCATTTGATGTCGGTTCCACCCTCGGTAGACCTTGGCGAGGCTGACGAGTTGAGCAAGTTTTTCGCGAGGTTCATTCTCAGTCTTCATCGCTGATGCCTCCTACCCGCTTCGCGGGAGACGACCCATCACCTCATAAAGGAGGGCTCGCAGCGAAACCAAATGTTGATGTGCGCTTTTTCAAGAAATTTGGTAAATACCCGACCAACGGCGTGGCAGATTAGAATCCCGACCCCTCGTGAGGTCATCGAACGAACAATCCTGCCATGGATCCCAGCGCGGGTTACTGCTGGTCCTTTCTGGACCATCGGGTGTTGGAAAGACCTCGGTCGTTCAGCAACTTCTCGTGAAGCACAATGGTCTCTTTAGTGTGAGTGCGACCACGCGCGCGCCCACGGCGAAGGAAGTGGATGGCGTGGACTATCACTTCATCAGCGAAGACACCTTTGAACAGTGGATCACCGAGAATCGGTTTCTTGAATACGCGAAAGTCTTCGGCAGAAACTGGTATGGAACATTGCGCACGCCGGTGACCGATGCCTTGGAAGCGGGCCGTGTCATCGTCCTCGACATTGATGTTCAGGGTGCGGAAGACATCAAACGCCTCTTGCCTGAAATGTTGGGAGTGTTTCTCTTGCCTCCGTCACACGAAGAACTCTTGCAGAGACTTCGTTTGCGCGCGCGCGACAGTGAGGAAGCGATTGAGCATCGATTCGCTGTGGCAAAGTCTGAGATTGAACGCGCGAAGTCAAACGGTGTCTACGACGCATTCATCGTGAACGACAACCTTCAGACGGCCGCGGCTGCTCTGGAGTTGATTGTGTCGAGGTGCATCGCCGCTGGTTCTGCTCGTCCAACTTCCAAGTGAGTCCTTCGAGAAGGGTGTTCCACACGATGTTGGGGTCGCGCGTCGCATCGATCAGCAAATGACCGCATGGATTGGCGCGCACCTGTGCGAGATATCCCTCTCGCACTCGGCGATGAAAGTCAATTCCCTTTTGCTCCATTCGATCCAACAGTGGCGAGAGGCGTTTCGCTGCGGCGACCTCATCCACATCGAAAATGACCACCAGATCTGGCATCGTTCCACCCGTCGCGAGGATGCCCACATCCATGATCTCGGCGGGACTCAGTCCTCCTGCTGTTCCCTGATACGCAAGCGTGCTCGAGATAAAGCGGTCTGCGAGGACGAGTGATTTGCGCGCGAGCGCGGGTTGGATGCGTTGCTCAACAAGTTGCGCGCGCGATGCCATGTAGAGCAGCATCTCGCATCGCACGGTCATCGAAATGTTTTCCCTGTCGAGCAGCACGTTGCGGATTTGCTCTCCGATCGCCGTACCTCCTGGCTCACGCGTCTCTTCGACCACAATGGCGAGCGACTGCGCAAAAGTAGAGAAGCGGCGGAACTGTGTGCTCTTGCCACTTCCATCTGGTCCATCAAAGACGATGAATCTGCCTTCGAGGCGCGATTTCCATTCTGTGGCGTTGGGCGGAACCATGACTCGACAGGATACGATCCATTCATGCTGGTTGATGTGCGAGAACCGTCGCGAAAAGAAGTTGTTCGTGTCGAGATTGATCCCTCAGAGCGCCCTGTGAGCGTGGAAGTTCAGGGTCGTCGACTGCTCCTTCACTGGGATATCGCTCAGGACGATGCGGGGCACCTTCGCAAGTGCGTCGTGTGCGGCGCTGGTCGCCTGTATTGCCGCAGAAATCCCCCTCGTGCGACGATGTTGCTTCTCGCGCTGACATCCGTGGCGGCTGGGATTTTTATCCTTGGGTACTCAACCCATCCCGCCATGTGGATCGCCCTTGGCACACTCCTGGTGTACGACATCGCCGCGCTCGTGTTTGGGCGTACCTCGTTGTGTTGCTATCGGTGTCACTCGGAATATCGAGCCACACCGATCGCGCGTTGGCACCGAGCGTGGGATCCCATCAGCGCTCTTCGATGCTCCAACTCGCCTGCTCGGCCACACACTCTGGAGTCGGTGGACCGATGATCGCTGACCCAACGCGAACAATGTTGGCACCGCACTCGATGGCGATCTCGTAATCGTTCGACATTCCCATTGAAAGAAAATCAAACGCTGAACCAGTGCTGCCTCGCGCGCGGATTTCTTGGAAGAGTTCGTAGGTGCGAGTGAACACTCCGCGAATCGTCGGTTCATCCCTCGTGTTGGGAGCCATGCACATCAGACCGCGAACGCGAATGTTGACCATGGTTTCGAGTTGTTCAACAAAATGGCGCACGGCGGGAGGTGCAATCCCTTGCTTGCTCGCCTCTCCTGCCATATTCACTTCGATGAGACAGTCGATTGACATCTCGCTCTTCCCAGCGGCAATATGAATCTCTTCGGCGATGCGCAACGTGTCGATACCGTGGATGAGGCGCGCAATCTCAATCGCGCGTCGCACCTTGTTGCGCTGCAATGTGCCGATCATGTGCCAACGGATCTGGTGGACTGTGGCATTGGGCGAAAGTTCAGCGGGTCGCTTGACGAACTCCTCGATCTGCATGGACCGCTGACTCAGGCTCTGAACGCGGTTCTCTGCGAAATCGCGTTGTCCGAGGGTGACCAACTCGCGGATCTGGTCGACCGATGCAGACTTTGTCACCACGACGAGCAAGATTTGTTCAGGAGTGCGTCCGCTGCGTCTCGCTGCGGCGGCGATGCGCTCGCGTACAGCGTTCCATCGACCCGCGAGCGTTGGGGCAAGTAAATCCTGATGGGCGCTATTGGAATCGGACATCGTTGGTTGAGCCATCGCGCACTCCACGCTACCCGCGATGGCATGCTTCCGTACACTTCATCTGTGAATCCGACTCGCACGCGTCGATCCTCGCCCGTGGTCCTCATCATCCGAGATGGCTGGGGGCGGAATCCGCATCCTGAACACGATGGATTCAATGCTGTCAAGCTCGCGGCGACCCCGAACGCCGATCGGCTGGAGCGCGATTGGCCCACCACGCTCATTCGTACAAGCGGAGAAGATGTGGGTCTGCCCATCGGCGACGACGGTCCTGTCATGGGCAACAGCGAGGTCGGTCATCAAAACATCGGCGCTGGGCGCATCGTCGACCAGGAATTGATGCGCATCACGAATGCAATTCGAAGCGGTGCGTTTGCGCACAATGCGGTCCTGCGCGAGGCGATCGATCGGGCGCGCAAGGGTCCGGCGCGGTTGCACATCATGGGACTCGTGAGCGATGGGC
Source organism: Planctomycetota bacterium (assembly GCA_027622195.1). Lineage (GTDB taxonomy): Bacteria > Planctomycetota > Phycisphaerae > Phycisphaerales > SM1A02 > SXOD01. Next base: position 137,319 of record JAQBZO010000002.1, on the reverse strand, counting down.
AGGTGCACAGCGATCTTTCTCATCTGGACGCGATTCTTGAGTTCGCCCGCGTTCATGGAGTGCCATCCGAGCGCATTTTTGTGCATGCATTCCTGGATGGACGAGACACATCGCCGTTTTCGGGTGCACGGTATCTCGCCCACGTCGAACAAACGCTCAGCACAACAGGTGGTCGCATCGCCACAATTTGTGGCCGTTTTTGGTCCATGGACCGCGACCATCGATGGGATCGAGTCGCCCGCGCTTGGTCCCTCTTGACGACCCCAACGGCGGATTCACGTGCCGAGGTTCAATCGTCGCAGGAGGTGATCGTCCGCGCCTACGCCCATCCTCTGGACCCATCGCGAAAGGGTGACGAGTTCGTCGAACCGATTCGACTTCTGCCGTGCGAGGGTGTCATTGAAGATGGCGACAGCGTGGTCTTTTCAAACTTTCGCGGAGACCGTCCTCGCGAACTGTGCAAGGCATTCGTGTTGGATGAACCTTCGTTCCGCGCGCTGCCTGGCGGCGGATTCGATCGCGGTCCTGTCCCCACTGATCTCTTCTTCGCCACGATGTCGAACTATGAAGAGGGACTTCCCGTACGCGTCATCTTCCAGCGCCCGCCGAAGATGGAGTCAATTCTCGGCGCCGTGATCGCCGATGGTGGATTGACGCAGTTTCGTTGTGCCGAGTCTGAAAAGTTTCCTCATGTCACCTTTTTCTTCAATGATTACAGAGAGGCTCCCTTCGCAGGAGAACACCGCGAACTCCTGCCGAGCCCGCGCGATGTCGCCACCTACGATCTCAAACCTGAGATGAGTGCAGCAGGAGTGCGCGACGCTGTGCTTCGCCGACTCAGCGCAGTGGACTGCGAACCACTCATCATCGTGAACTTTGCGAATGGAGACATGGTCGGACACACAGGAAGCCTTCCCGCCACCATCAAGGCGTGCGAAATGGTGGACGCGTGTGTCGGACCGATTCTCGACGCTGTAGCGAATCGACACGGAGCAGCGATTGTGACTGCCGATCATGGAAATGCTGAACAAATGTTTGATCCCGCCACGCAAATGCCACACACGGCGCACACCAACTACACCGTCCCGCTTTCTGTATTCGGATTCGACCGATTCAACGCGACGCTTCGTGGGCAAACGGTGCGAAGTGATGGACGACTTGCTGATGTGGCTCCAACGCTGCTTGCACTGATGGGCATTGCGCAGCCCGCAGCGATGACGGGGCAATCGCTAGTTGTTGAAAAGGAAACGCGATGAGTCCTCTTTCTCAATTCTGTGCCTTGTTTCTTTGTGCGAGCACTGCGTTGGCGGATGGCCTCACCGTGACGAATGCTGGCGCTGAGCCTCGCGCGATCGCGTCGTTCACAGCACAGATTCCACACGCGCTTGAATGGAAGATCACGAAAGAGGTGTCGACGCGCCGCGAGATTCGTCCACCCGGCGCGGTGCCCGTGGCGATGGACACGCAGAACAATGTGGAGTGCACGTTGCGCGTCGCGGCGACGACCATCGCAGCCGGGAAAGAACCATCACATTTTTCCGTGGCGATCGAGTCGATTGCGAGTAGTGCGTTGACTCCACAACAATCCGCTCCACCGAAAATGGTGGATACCACGGCATCGACTTTGGCAGTCGATCGACTCTTGATGGGATCGACCATCGCGCTTCCACTTTCAGCGACCGGTGTTGGGTCATCCACCACTCAACTGAAAGCGGGTGCGCCGCAGTCGGATGTGGTGCGCGCGCAGTCGCGACTCAGCAATTTTCAGACGATCCTTCTCGACACTCGCGCTGCACTACCAGCCGAGGCGATCGGCGTTGGTGCACAGTGGACTCAAGAGGAAACACGCACGCTCGGCGGTGTCACAGGAACGAGTGTCACCCACTGGGTTTTGGTGGCGCGCGATGGCACACACCTTGCGCTTCGTTTTGAGAGAACGATTACTTTTCCCTCCGCGAATGGTCATGGAGAACCGGTTGCGACTCCTCAATCAGGTGAATTGAAAATCGACCTGGCCAATCCAGCATTCGTTGACGGCGTCGTCCGACAGGTGGTCGCTCCGCGAGAGACTCAACAATCGGCGCGCGGCGGACAACCTGCGCTCGATATGACGGTCTCTTCAAACTCAGTCACGACAATTCGAAGTATCCCCGCGGTGGATGTGCCAGCCAAGGCGCAACCGTAACTGTTCTATTCCTCAAATGCGGCTGGTTCATCCGACTCGGTAACGAGATTGGACTCCACACTCGCTGCCTTACTCGCCTTTCCAACGGGGCGATCCCCTGGCGATTCGCGTCGCTTGCGTTCTGAGATCACGAGTGAAATCGGTACTTCGCTGAACGCGAGTTCTTCACGCAGTCGATTGATGATGTAGCGCTGGTACACCGCGGTGAAGAGTTTCGGCTTGTTGACCACGACCGCGATGGTGGGCGGCTTGGTTGCGATTTGGGTGACATAGAAAATCTTGGCGATGGTGCCGAGCGCGCTGGATGGACCGCGCTTCTTGAGAATCTCCTGCATCACGGCGTTGAGTCGGCCTGTGCCTTCACGATGACTCGCTTGCGTGAACAGGTTGAACGCCATGGTCACGAGTTGCTCAAGTCCTTCGCCCTTCACGGCGCTCACCGTCACGATGGGTGCGAAGTCAAGATGTGGAAACTCTTGCGTGAGATAGTCAGAGTAATCGTCGAGCTTGAGTTTCCGATCCACGAGATCCCACTTGTTGACGACGAGAATGACTGGCTTGTGCAATTCGACCAGCATTCCAGAGAGTTTCTTCTCGACTTGTGAAATTTTCTCGGTTGCATCCAACAAGAGCAGGCACACATCGGCGCGGCGAATGGCATCTTCGGTGCGCGTGCTCGCATAAAACTCAATGTCGTCGGCAAACGATCGTTGCTTCCGTACTCCGGCCGTGTCGATGGCGAGGAAGGAGCGTCCGTTCGCCTCGAAGCGAACGTCGACGCTATCGCGCGTCGTGCCAGCGATTTCACTGACGATCACACGATCCTGTCCAGCGAGTGCATTGACCAGACTGCTCTTCCCTGCGTTGCGACGACCGACGATGGCGAGTTTCATTTCGCTCGATGGTTCTTTCGCAGATGACTCGCCAACGATGGTCCAGAGCCGTGCGGCAAGTTGTCGGAGTCCCCCACCATTCATGGCGCTCACGCACGCGGCGTTTCCAAAACCCATCGATGTAGCGTCGTAGGCGTGCGCCTCCCAACTTTCACTATCGACCTTGTTGGCGACCAGAATGACCTTGGCTGAGTAGCCGCTCGCGCGAAGCAACTGACCGATCTGTCGGTCGAGACCTGTGACTCCATGCTGAGCATCGATCACGAACAGAATGATCGTTGCATCGTGTGCAGCGCGACGAATCTGTTCTTCGACGCGTGGCGTCAACTTCGAGAGGTCTTCCCCGGCGTCGTCAAACTGTTTGCCTTCGGCGGAATAGACGCCGAATCCAGCGGTGTCGCACAGTTCAACCCAGCGGACATCGGCCGAACCCTCGAGTTCCTCGGGTGGTTGCAGCTCGATCGAGACCGAAAGCTGGTCGCGGGTGACTCCTGGAGTCGGATCAACGATGGAAATCCGCCGCCGAGCGATGCGGTTGAACAGGCTGGACTTCCCCACATTGGGGCGTCCGATGATGGCGATCATTGGAAGCATGAATCGGGCAAGTCTACTGGACACAAAGGAAGCTCCGAGCGTCTATAAATAGAGGCTTGAGCATCCTTCCCCTTCCCATCTTTGAGCGCGATGCAGATGCCTCCTTTCGAGCTGGGTTGTCAGAAAGCGATCAGGCTCTTCTTCGTCGCGTTCCAAAGACACTTGTTGTTCGATATGGAAGGACCAATCGCATCGCTGAGTTGCCCTACGGAGGCGATGTGCGTCCTGGATGCGGAACGAAGCTCGTCATTCTCACTGATCGCGGTACGGAAATCGCTGAGATGCTGACCACCACATGCGACAACGGTGGATGTGGAAAGAACATTAGCCGCAAGGAGATTCTGTCGTACATCGATGCGTCTGGCGGGACTGCGTATCCGTTCACCACAAACGGGCGTGTTGAACGCGTTGCAACAGTCGACGACATGACGCGCTGGTCATCGACTCAAGCGCGCGCGGGATCGTTGCTGCATGAATCTCGCACCGCGGCAGCAGGGACGGGACTCCCATTCAAACTCATCGAAGTCGAATTGCTCTTTGGTGGTGAGCGTGCGATTGTGCACTACACCGTCGACATGAGTCAGGTGCAACCACCGAACCCAACGCAGACGAATGGGAAGGACACGTCGCCTCCACCTCCAATTGACCCAACGCCTCTGCAGCGGGCGATGGTTGCACTCCTTGGAATGCAGGTCGACTTGCAATCTGCTGGACCTCGAGATGAAGCACGCCTCACCGCCGACTACGAAAAGTGTGGACAGTATTGCTGTTGCAAGAACTTTCTCAAGGTCCTCAAACCAGTCTCGATGAAGCTGGCGCGCCACCAAAAGGCGACGATGGATCCTCTCAAGATTTCGGGACGATGTGGGCGACTGATGTGCTGTTTGCGCTACGAAGAGAATTCGTATGCCGACTTGATAGCTCGGCTTCCGAAGCGCGGAAGTCGGGTGGGCACTCCTGAGGGATCGGGCGTCGTCATCGATTCAAAGGTCATGGTGCAACTCGTCTTGGTGCGCCTCGATCAATCTGAGAAAGAGATCGCAATCGCTGTCGAAGATCTCACCGCGCCCAGTGGTGGATGACGGATACGATGGCAACGATGTCGAACTCTGGATCAGGAAAAGCAGATCATCACCGCGGCGGAACACTCGACACGATCGCTGTGTTGCTCGTGTCGTTCTCTCTCGCGATGGTTTTTCGCGGATTCGTGCTTGAGGGATTCGTGATCCCCACCGGTTCGATGGCGCCCACGCTGCTCGGAGAAAACATTCGCATTCGCAGCGATCAAACTGGATTCGATTACCCTGTCGACGCGCAGCCGATCCTATGGAATGCCCAGCGGACGATTCAGTCGCGCGGAAAAGATTTCGACCAACCGATCTTTGATCCGATGCTGAGTCAGCAGCTTCCGGTGCGTGCTGAAAAAAACATCACACTCGCTTCGGATGCTCGCCTCGGCGACCGCATTCTTGTCCTCAAATATCTCTGGCCATTCCATGCTCCTGAACGGTACGACGCTGTCGTTTTCAAGAATCCAACCGATCCTGTGGGAGATGCTGCTTACTATGTGAAGCGCATCGTTGGATTGCCGAATGAACGTTTCTGCATTGCCGATGGAGATGTGTTCACCGGTCCTGTGAATGGTGCTGTGACCGAACTGAAGGTGACGCGCAAGGGTGAACTCGCTCAGCGCGGCGCTTGGGAGTCGGTGTACAACTCAGATTTCCAACCAGTAGATATCGAGGGGATGGAAGCATCAACCAAGCGCGCTTGGCACGGCGCACCTTTCACGGGCGCTGGATGGGACATGCGAGGCGAGCGCGTTTGGTCGCACACTGGCGCAGGTTCACTCTCGTGGTCGCACACCATTTTGCCTCTCGATGATTGGAACGCCTACAACATCTACCGACCGGGATCCACGCGTTTCCCAATGGCAGACCTTCGCATTGCCGCAGAGATTGCCATGGGGGAAGAGGCACTCGATACCACGCTGACGCTGCGCGCTCGCGCTCGTGTGTTTGAGTTCGCCGTCAATACAAAGCAGACCATTGTGACGATGCGCGCTGCCGACGGCGCGATCATCTCATCGGCGAGTGGTCCGATGCCCAGTGGATCCAATGCCAAGCGACATGTCGAGTTGTGGCATGTCGATCAGTCCATGCGTGTCTTCATCAATGGAGATGAAACGGTCCGCCTCGACTACGAGTATGCGTCACCGCAAGCTCGATTGCAGGCGGCCATCCCGGACTTTCAGATCGACGATTACATGCGCGAACCTGGAGCTCAATTGCCCAGTCGCGCTGAAATATCGTGGACTTTTGCGGGAGATGTCTCTCTTCGCCGTGTCGAGGTCTCACGTGATCTCTACTACCGCCCTGCCCGACTCGACGCGCAGCAACAGAATCGTTTGCCTGGAATCGTTGCGGTCGAGGGACTCGGATTCGGCGTTGACATTCTCAATCCTCCCATTCTTGGCCCTCGCGACCATGTGATGTTTGGTGACAACTCAGCTGCAAGCCGCGACTCTCGACTCTGGGGGATGCCTCATCCTCTCGTCGCGCATCAACTGGATTACAACGAGCCGTTTCGCGTGCCCACCGAGATGCTGATTGGTCGCGCGTTCAGCGTTTACTTTCCATCGCTCTTGCCTCTCGAAGCGGGCGGACGAAAAATCATTCCCGATTTCGGGCGGCTGCGCTTCATTCGGTAATCGATGGCGGCTCAGTGGGTGGATGAACAGTCGCCACCGCTCGTTCGATCAACTCGGTGAGTGCAGAAAACCGCACCATCGCTCGGTCTCTTGCCCCGTCGCAATCGATCACCGTCACTCTCTCGCATGAACCCAGTGCAGGCACGGCGCGAATAGCTTCGGCGGTATCGGCGTTGAGTGGAGTCGATTCGATACAGTCTCGTACCGCGATGACACTCGCGATTGATCCGCTCGGCACGAGATCGTCCCAGCGAACGAGGTCTTCGCCTTGTGGCGCATCCGCCAACTCTGGTGACCACGCCGCACGAAGGAAGTACAACTCGTTCAGCGAAAGTGTGCGTGCTGCCGCAAGCCGCGCCTCTTTGATGGCTGGATCAGCTTGTGACGGCATCTTGATGTCGAAGAAGTTGCGTGCCTCGGCCTCTCGCGATGCCTCGAACCCGAATGGATTACTCGCCGCAATCATCTCGAACTCAACACGAAGGAGTGCGAGGTCTTCGGTGGTCAATACCGATGCGGCGAGTGCTGTCGTCAGTGTCGATGCAATGTCATCTTGAAGAGTGGATGCAACGAGTGCGTGGGTGACCAGAGAATCCGAAACAATGTGGCGCCAACCACGAATCGACCGCACGAGCGCCGAGGTCATGAGCGCCGAACGCTGTGTCTTCGAGAGTGTCGGTGATTCCGCAGCACATGCAGCGAGCGCGTCCACCATCATGAAGCGCAGCGCTCCTCTCACCGCCGCCATGGATGGGGCATCGAGATTTCCTGGTCTGACTTGGTAATCACACTTCCCGCACTGGCTCGCTCTCGAAAGCGATTCATCAATGATGGATCGACGCCGCTCATAGACATCGCGCACCAATTGGCGTTGTTTGGTCGTCGCCGCATCTGGCGCAGCGAGGATCATCGTTGCAATGGATTGAATCATCGGATCAAGTGCCGATGTCGCGGCCCCCGCTCGCGCGTACCAGTATGCAGCATTGGCGAGTGATGCACTGGTTGTTTCGCCCTGTGCGATTTGCGTGAGTATGGCGGCTCGTGCTGCGAATTGTTCCTGCACATCGAACCGAGTCAACGCAATTCTTGTGATGGAAGGGAATAGCGTCTGGGCGATGGTGTTGTTGGATTCGAGCACTTCTGCGTCGATGACTTCGACAAGCGCCATAGCCGTTGCTCGATCGTCGCTCTCCATCGCCTTCGAAAAGTCTCCGTGCCACTTCCTCAACTGCTCAAGATCGGCGGTGGCTTGTTCCTCTTCAAGAAGTGCTGCGATCTTTGCCCGATCTTCGTTCGACGCAACGAGGATGGGGATCGCGCTTGTGTCCTTCAAGTGCACTTCAAGCATGAGCGCCTCGCTCTTTGCCGCCTCAATGAATCCCAGTGGATCACCCAACGAGATGGGTGTGTACGCGCCACTCAATGTTGCAGCCTGCTCTGGAGTCAACAGTCCAGACTCAATCATCCCGTCAACTTGGCGCACGCACATGGTGCCCATGGCGCTCCCCACGAGAGATGAGATGGTCACTCCATCGGATCCCGTGTGCGCCATCATCCCTCTGAGAAGACCATTTGATGTGCATGCGCTCGCAACATCGCCATCGTCCAGCGCGGCGGCATATTGCGCGTTGAGCAATCGTGCGAGTTCGCGTTGTTGCGAGAGGTGTGGAAGTGGAAGTCCAAATCCAAGCGTGAGGTCAAGGTTCCAATTGCAAGAGGGGATTGCTGCCGCGTCATTGATGGCGGCAAGAATCGGTGCAGCGCGGTCGAGGGCACGTTGCACACGGATGCGCAGGGCGGGATCCGTTCGCTGCGCTGCGCCGGACATGCCGAAGTCGTACACCGCGTACCAGTCTTCTTCCGAGAGTAACCCCGTTCCGTCCTTGGCAGCCATCGCCGAGGCGCGCGCGTAGTGGTCCGCGGCATTGGGTGGAGGCGGAGTGGTGGTGTTGGTTCCTTGCTGCGCCGCAGCAACGGTGACGCAACACCACGCGAGAAGAACATACACACGAGTGTTCATGACGATGAGCGTACCCGTCTGACCTCTTACACTCAACAGTCATGCGATTGGAGCGGCAGCAATTCGTAGTATGGATAATTTGCGCTGTTCTCTTCAATGGAGCAGGGACGCGCGATGCATTGGCTCAATCGGGCGATCGGGCCGGTGAGGTGCAACCATCGATTCCACACGAGTGGATGACTCATGACTCGCCTGTGCTGAGCCCGGCCGAATCGCTCGCATGTTTGCATGTTGCAGATGGGTATCGAGTCGAACTCGTTGCATCGGAGCCTCTCATCCATGCGCCCATTGCTGCAGTGTTCGCACCCGATGGAGCGATGTGGGTCCTCGAAATGCCGGGATTCATGACGGATCCAGCAGGCAGCCGCGAACTCGAACCGAGTGGTCGTGTGGTTGTCCTTCGCGACCATGACGGTGATGGGCGAATGGACAAGGCAACTGTCTTTCTTGATCACCTTGTCCTTCCGAGAGCGCTGGCGCTCTGGAATGATGGGCTCCTTGTGATTGAGCCTCCGAATCTCATTTTCGCGAGAGACACCAACAACGATGGTCGTGCTGATCACACTCGTGTTCTTGCTGCTGGTTTTGAGGGGATCGCAAGTCCAGAACATGCAGGCAATGGCTTGTTGTGGCAGAGTGATGGAACGTGGGCCTTCTCACAGCATGGTGCACGAATGCGGCTGAGTGCGAACAGCAGTGTTGTTGGGCTCGAGCGCACTCCATTGCATGGACAGTGGGGACTGACACACGACGATTGGGGCCGGCTGTATTACTCACTCAATTCAGATGCGCTCCTGTGCGATCTGTTGCCAAAAACCTTTTCGGCGCAGAGTGTGACGGCTCCTCCTATACCCGCCGTTGCATCGCGCGTCGTGACGGATCAGCGTGTTTGGCCCACGCATCTCACTCCAGGTGTAAACCGCGGATATCAACCCAACATTCTCAAAGACGGACGACTGCGTGAGTTCACTGCAGGGTGTGGTCCACTGATCTACCGCGACGATGTACTCGGAGCTGATGTGAAAGGTGATGCGTTCGTCTGCGAACCCGCTGCCAATCTCGTCATGCGATACCAAGTGAGTGAGGATCAGGATGGGCTTCACGGCACGCCCGCTGATGGAGATCGCGCATTTCTCTCGAGTGTCGATGAGCGGTTTCGTCCAGTGAATCTGTTGGCTGGACCCGATGGCGCTCTCTACGTCATCGACATGTCGCGCGGGATTCTGCAACACCGACTCTTCATGACGACCTTCTTGAGGCAACAGGTCGAGGCGCGCCAACTCGTCCAAGGCAATGAGTGCGGCCGCATCTGGAGAGTCGTTCCCAAGGCTCGTCCCCTTCGAAGTGCGAGCGATCTCTCGAAAGCCACACCACTTGATCTCGCGGAACAGATCTCGTCGCCCTCTGGCGCCATTCGAGACATGGCGCAGCGACTTCTTGTGGAGCGCGCCGATCCATCAACATCGAACCCCATCGCGGCAGCACTTCGACAGTCATGCGAATCGGATCGCCCCGAGGTGCGGCGACTGGCACTGTGGACGCTTGCGCTGATCGGCAACCTGACGACCGAAGACACCCTTCGCGCCTCACGTGACGCGCATGCGCGCGTGCGAGAAGCATCGGCACTCGTGCTTGATGGGCAAATCCGTTCTGGCACGATCGAGCGAAACATTGCGGAAGCAACGCTGCTGACGCTCGCGCGCGACGAAGATCGACTGGTTCGGCTCCATGCGGCGGCGGCGCTGAGTGGACTCCTCGACGACCCACTCACTTCACAGACCGCTGCGTCGAGGACACAACTGTTCGACGCCATCACCGAGGACCTCTTCGATCGTTCTTTCCGCTCACTCATCGTTCAGGCGTCGAACAATCAACAAGTGCCGCTCATTCACCTCTTGGCGGCAAGGGAAACACTGGAACAAGGAACAATCCTTCTCATTGAAGATCTCCTTGAGTCTGCGCTGCTTTCTGGTCGTGAGGATATTGCGGCGGCGGCTTTCGAGATGATGGTTGCGATGCCACTTCGCAATCCAGCGCTGGCTGGGACACTCATGGAGCGAACCGCAGTCGTCTTGAGAGCGCGAGAAATCAAGCCTTCGGCGAGGATGTCCATTCGCATCGCTTCACAACCATCCACTTGGTTTCTCACGATTCGCGGAAACGATGACTTCTCACGCGCCGCACTGTTGGTCGACCGATGTCTCCTCTGGCCCGGACGCACGGGGTACGAACGCGCGGCCGCCGCGCCGCTCTCCCAGATGGCGCGTGGACGAATGCTCTACGCGAACTGTTCTGGTTGTCACGGCGCATCGGGTGAGGGAACGGCTGGTGTGTATCCACCCCTACGCGCTTCTCCATTTGTGACTGGTGATCCAGAGCGCCTTGCTTTGATTCTCTTGCATGGACTGGAGGGACGATTGGAACGCGGGGGACATGTCTACCTCGCGCACATGCCTCCTGCGCCAATCGATGGTGATGAGAACCTCGCCGCGTTGATGTCGTTCCTTCGGTCATCGTGGGGCAATGATGCCAGCGCGGTGGATGCAACGTGGGTGAAGAGCATTCGCAACACTCACACGCAGCGCGTCACGCCGTGGACCGTTGGTGAATTGGCTGACCTCTCGACACTCGCGTACCCTTGATCGAATGACTCGTCGAATGGTCGGTGCAGATCTGTTGTGCCTTGTCTGCGCCGCGATCTGGGGCAGTGCTTTCGCTGCACAAAAACTCGCGATGGTGGCGATGCCTCCTGTCTCATTCACTGGCATCCGCTATTGCATCGGTGCAGCAGCAATCGCCTTCCTTCTTCCAGTGCGACGTGTGTTCGGTCTCGCAGGCCGAATCGTCGATCCTGCTGCAGGACGCCACGCGCGCGACCTTTGGATCGGCGGCCTCTCTGGCGGAATGGTGATGTTCGTCGGAAGCGTCCTTCAACAAGTGGGCATTGAACACACATCGACTGGCAATGCTGGATTTCTCACGAGCGTTTACGTTGTTGGTGTTCCACTGCTTGGACTCTTCGCAGGTCAGCGGCCAGGATGGGCGGCATGGCTCGCCGTCACCATCGCTGTTCCTGGACTGTGGTTCATCAGCATGAGTGGTCGTCCTCACATCGAGGCTGGCGATCCGTGGATTCTCGCCTGCGCCGTGATGTGGGCGTGCCATGTTCAGATCGTGGCGCGGTTCGCGACTCGCAGCGATCCGATCGCGCTCAGCGTTGTGCAGTTTGCAGTGACTGGAATCGCATCGCTCATTCTCGCGCCATTCGTCCAAAGCGAAGGAATGTGGACTGGACTCTCGGTCTCGGTGGGCCCACTCCTCTACTGCGCACTGCTCTCCACAGGTGTTGCGTTCACTCTCCAAACTGTGGCGCAGCGCGACGCGCCTCCCACCCATGCGGCAATCTTGCTCAGTCTCGAGGGACTCTTCGCTGCAGTCACGGGATGGTTTTGGTTTGACGAGGCACTCTCCACCTCGCAGTACATCGGCGCAGCACTCTTGCTTTCTGCCGCAGTACTCGCGCAGGTTCCCAACCGCGCGAAAGACTTGAAGCGGCGACTACTGAGATCCCCCGTCACCTGATCGCAGTGATTCTCCAGCGGCGACGGGCATCGGTTGAATAGTGAATCCGCGTTCTTGCAGCACCCGCTCGAGATATTTGAATCCGCCGTACGAGTCGGGCCACACACCAATCTCGATGCGATACTTTGAAGAGTCGACTGTTCCGACAAACTGTTGAACCGCGGACTTTGCGTCATCGATCGAAGTGATTTGAACTCCCACGCCTGCAAGTGGCGCAATCATCTGCGTGGTGGCGTCGACCGTCGGCTTGCTCACGCGTCCACCAGACACGAGGAGGAGAACACTCGGTCGCGTGTCATCCGTCTTCCATCGACTTGTCCTCACAAACGCGGTGGACGAAGTGAGTGCCTCGATCCTCTTTGCGAGACGATTTTGCTCTTCCTTGATGAGTTCAGTCTTTGACTTGATCTCCTCGCTCTCGCTCTTCCGTTGTTTCACAAGGGTCCGCGCGATGTCGATGCGCTTCGACGATTCGACGCGCTCTTTGAGAGCGGCTTCAACGGATGCCATCGCCTCTTTGAAACGGCGAATCAGTTCCGGGTCGCCCGCGGGAGGGATCGTGGCGAGCGTGGCCATGATTTCGTCAAGTTCACTCTGCGCTTTTGCAATCGTCGCCTCGACACGCGCGACCTCTTCGGCGTCGCCTCCATCTCCCACCTTCGGCCTCGCGAACAACACGACGACCATCATGATGAACATGACGACACCGAGTCCGTTGCATAGTGCGTCGAGGAAGAGATCGTACGAATCAGACGAGGTCGATCCAGACGATGCGCGGCGTCGTTGTCGGCGTTTCATGGTTGCCCCGCTTGGGCTGGATCATCAAAGATGCTGCCGTTCGATGGGTCCCAGAGTTGCCATCCCACTTCGTATCCGCGGCCGTACCACTCTCGCATCGACGACTCGAACCGAGTTTCTGTTCCAGGATGCAAGACAAAAAGCAAGTACCAATCGCTCGATGGGTGGGTGTTGGAAGCCTGAGTCAGGAGCGCGGTGTCTTCGCCTTGCCCTCCATCGAATTCCTTCATAGGCACATTGTCGGTCGAGAGGATTCCCATTCTGATGAACGATGAACCGAGTTCCACCAAGAGTGGTCTCCGCTCAAACCGATCTCCTGGTCTGTACTGCACGCGCGCGCGGCGTTCGGCGAGTTCAACATCCTTCCGAGCTTTGGCGACGGTCTCCTCGATGGATTGAAGTGCCTTCGTTTCCTTCGCCACCCGCTTTGTGGCATCGGTCACGCTTTGCTGAACAACCTTTTCCTCGGCCCGAACGAGGACAACGCGGTCCATTGTTTCGCGAGCGAGCACCTCCACGCGCTCGACTTCCTCCAATTCGATCGGCTCACCGACTTGCGCGTTTGCCAATGCCTCGGCGGCAGACTTGATCTGCTCTTGAATCTTCTCGAGCGTCTCGCGTGCCTTCTTGACCGCCTCAGCATCCGCGGCACTCTGCGCCGCAGACTTCGCGGGAGATACTGGTTCAATCTTGTCCGACAATGGATCGAGCGCAAGCAACAGCGCCACCAGAATCATGATGCCGAGAACACCAGCCACGATGTCCTGAAAACTAAAGAAGGACATCGGGCTCTCAGAGGATGATCCGCTGCGCTTTCGCATGCGTGTCCTTAGCGAGGATCGATGAGTCGAAGACGACTAATGATGTGCTCGTGACAATATCGATCAATGTCACCGAGCAACGACTCTTCCTTGTGATACACCCACGTGCAGTAGAGCTGGACAATGACGGCGAGCACCAACGCGATCAGCGTCGTCTCGAACGCCGTCGCAAGACCGCCAATCACAGGCGTCAGATTGTCGCGAATCGATCCCGCGTTCTCTTCGGCGTTGATCACATTCTGGAAGTTGCCGATCGCCTGACCAAGGCCAATGACGGTTCCGATGAATCCATACACAGGGATGGTCCAAATGAGAATTTTGATCGTGGTGTAGGACGAGTCGACTCCACTCGCGTCGCTGTCAGCGAGTCCCTCGAGCACCGCGCCCACATCGCGCACTTCGCCGAGATTGCCCAGATTCGAGAGTGAGCTCCACATTCGATTGAAGAGGAGAAACTCACGCGGTCGCGCTGCTTGATTTCGAATGCGCTCCATAATTTCTGGTGCTGTCCCTGGAGACAAGACGAAATCAGCTCGCCGAGGAAGGAGGTCCACCGCCTCGAGTGCGCGCCGTTGAATGCGTACCTTGATGACCTTCTCAGTCAACATAAAGATGCACCACAAGAAGGCGAGGACGCAAGCCCAGTTCGTCCAGCAGCGATTCATGAAGATTGACATCTGGACACTCGGTAATGCAATCGACAAACCGATGCACACTGCAGTGAGCGTCGACGCGAAGACGAGCCAGAGAAGTCCGCTTGCCGCTGTAAAACGATTGGACGAAAGACCGATCATGCATTCTGGATCGCCTTGACCAGCGTCAAGAAGGGTCGAAGGGTGGGGCATCTGGGTCTTCATAGGGTATTGGCTCCGAAGAAGCGGTCGCACACCACTCTCGAAATGCAACGATACAAACCAACGTTGCGCTGAGGGTGATGAGAATGAATCGTGCTCCGTTGAGCACGAGAAAACGGTTGGATGTTTGGTGGTATTTATAGATAGAGACGCCAATCACCAGCGCGACGGCGAGCGAGAAGGCGACGATTACCCAGACGGTCGACGAGTTGGTAGAGCGTGTAGAAGGAGTGTTGAGGGAATCTCCCAACACAGCCAAGGCGCCTGCGCCGAGAAGGATGATGGATCCCAGTCCCCACGCTCCAATCTCAACGCAGATTCCAATAGCTGAGGCAAGTCCAGCAATGGATGCGAAAACCAAAGTTGTCATCGCGCGTGTCGGCGATGGACTCGCGAACAGGAGTGCGGCGATCACGATGCCGGCGACCGCGATGATGAACGGGGTCACATCATTCCACCAGAGGAGACCGTGTCCATCCCTGCCAACAGGAAGTGCGAGTGTGAGTGCGATCAATCCGCCCCCCACAGCGGTGATGGCGAGCGGGCTCACTGTCCAAGAACCGACGACGATTGGACGAGCAACAGTGGTGCCAAATACTTCCTCGGACGCGCAATCTGCACCCACCCACTCACTGTCTGCGAGTGGCTTCGCACCCTCGAGCGCGCGGCGCATCGTCTTCCATGTGGCGCCGTTGTCACTCGATACTTCATGTGCAATCGTCAACTCGCCACGCGCCAAGCGACGCCGAACTTCAATCAGTGGAATCGGACCGAAGACGCGTTCGCCCAGACGAAGAAGACGCGGGTCGTTCGTTGGATCCGCTGGAGTCACTTGAATGATGCCTCACTCGCCTCAAAGACAAGTGTCTCGAGTGGAACGGCGCCGAGGTTCGATCCGTCTGCACCAAGTGGAATCACTGTGGCTGCTGATGTGACCGATGCCGTCACTGCAACGAGTCGTGTACCAGCAGCGCGCGTCACCCCTGGCAACAGTTCGATCGAGCGAATGCCCTGTGTTGCAATCACTCGCCCGACTGGTTTGAAAGTGGAACTGAGCGCGCGAGTGACCTCCTTCCGCATCGCCACATCGTCGCTGAATATCTGCGCCGCGGTGGGCGCGCCTTCGAGCAGATCTGCTGCCGTTTTCCGCGCACGATTCGACGCCTCGTTCGAGGGAGCAAGAAAATCAACGTCGGGCACGCGGCGTTCGGAGCAGGTGGTCAGAAACTCCTCGAACCGTTTCGCACTTCCTGGCAATTGAGCCTCAACCAGTTTGGCGAGTTCTGTTGCGATCGCCAATCGCAGGAGTGGATCCACCTCTTTGGTGTGCGCCACCAAATCAAATGCGGTCGCCGCGCGTTTCGGCGCGTCGATCTTCGAATCTTGAATGACTTGCAGGACCACACGAGAGAGCGTCGATTGTGGACTCACTCCATCGCGGGCAATTTTGTTTCTGTCGAATGAGCGTGTTTCTGGTTTGTTGAGGGTTTCACCTGAACGGATGACGGCGAACAGTTTTGCGGTGGGTGTCTCTCCAGAGAGCGGATGTCCAATGACATAGAAGAAACTCTTCCCATCGAGAAGTTTGAGTTCGCCAACGCGCATGGCTGGACGCGTCATCACCGTGTCGAGCCAATCACTCCAACTCGAGTCGGTGGTGAGCAACTTCGCGTACTGACTCGCGCTCACGGCGAATGGGCTCTGCTGAAACTTGGATGCATGGGCTTCGGCTGCTTGGATGGCATCTTGCCGCGCCGATGATGCAGTGGGCCACATCCGCCCTTGCAACGGAGTCATGCGGTCGGTCCAATCCATCATCCAACTCCACGCCTCTCGATCGCTGGCCGCACTACCGCAATTGGTGGCACGCGGATCCTCTGGCCACTCTTCCGAGAAAGACTGCAGCGCTTGGGCGTATCGCGCGGGATTGCTTGCCGCGGTTCCAACTGTGGCGTACGCCGCGTTTCTGTCTGCGGCACGCGAACGCTCGCTCCGTACAGTCGTCCAGACCGAGTCCATGCTCCTGATACGGGCGATGACGGGATCAAGAGTCGCGCGCGTCGCCGGTGACACCCCTTGCTCTAAACTCAAGGTTCGCGCAGCCGCCTGAACACTCGCGAGTGCGGCCGAAGCACCAACGGCATCTGGTCCATCCTTGGCAACACGCGCGATCTCGTCGGAGATTGTCTTCACGCGCGCAGCAAAGGCATCATTTCGTTCACGAAGTCTGACCGCTTCTCCTGCTGCATTCGCCTTCCTCCAGCCATCGATCCGCTCGCGCTGCTCGATCGAGAATGAGAGTCCTTCTGCCTGATCCATGGCTCCTGGACGCGCGAGTCGAGATGATGGATCACCTGCATCCGAAAACAACACTTCGAACTTGCGCTCGTCTTCCTTCCGCGCGGCCTGCGCGACGCGCAACGACTCCATTGCCGCGATAATCGGCTCTCGTGTGTCGAGTCCAACACTGACCGCATTGTCGAGCACCTGCGCAGCATCGAGCAGTCGACCACTGGCAATCTGTTCTTCAGCCTGCGTCGCAAGAATGCGCGCATCTTCATTCCCTCGTATCCACATGATGCCCGCTGCGGCGCAAGCCGCGACAACGAGGATCGCCGCGATCGCCGCGGTCCATCGCATCGTTCGGGCACGTCTTTCCTGGCCTTTCATCGCTGCGATGCGTTGATAAGTCAGATCGCGAAGGTCGTGCCACGGCGCATCGGGCGGCACTCTTTCGATCGCCACGAGAGCCAATTCGAGTTCTTCCTTCTTCGCACTCGACCCAGCCATCAATGCATCAAGGGCGCAGAGGCGCGCGGCTCCATCGCGTCGGCGATCTTCTTCGACTTGTTGTGCGCAGAGCCAATCCACCACTGCTGCGACATCCGATTGCACCGGCTCTGGGATGACTTGATCGCTGTCTGACAGGAAGAATTGCAGCGCCTCGTACTCCTTCATCTGTTCGGCAGCGCGGCCGACATTGCGTTCTTGGTATGCCGAGTGAAGCAGTCGCGCCACTTCAAGCGCGCGTTGTTGCGCATTGCGTGGCGCAATGTCGCGCAACTGAGATTGCCACTGGCGCGTGCGCGCAGCGGCGATAGGAGAGTTCCACTCTTTTCGTGATGTGAACGAGGTGATGCTCCAACACTGGTCGAGCCGACCAAGGGCGAGATCACGATAAAACACTCCATCGAGTTCCAGGAGTGCTGGCTCTTCGAAGAGTTGTGCATCCTTGCGCCACGCTGAATTGGTTGGATCCGCTCGAATGAGACGCCAAAGAGTCTGAATGCGTGTATGGGCTGGATCACGGCGCAGATTCTCGAGTCGCCATTGGCGCAGCAGTGGCTCCATCCGATCAAGTTCTTGCATCGACTCGTTGAACTCTTCCACCTCGGCTGCATTCACTTTTGCAGGAACGGCGAGTTGGTGGCGCTCGCAAAATGCACTCCATCGCTCGAGGACTGGATCATGAATCGCAGCGAGCATTTCAGGAAGAGGTGGCTTCGTGAATGCCGCATCACGGGCCTCAAGTCGCGCTCCTCGTCGAACGAGCGAGAGACAATGCGCGGTGCGGCGACGGGTTTCTTGGACCAATTCGTTGAACTGTTCAGCGATCGCTTGCGATTGCGCCTTCTCTCGAATGACGCCGTCCATGACCCAGCGCACTGCGTCCACGATTTGATGAGGAGTATTCATCGCTCAGCCTCGAGTTTGACATGAAGCCGCGGACGCCCGTCACTGATATCCACCAGATCGAACTCCACTGGGACAGTCAACTTGGGATCTCCTTGGCGTGCATAGGTTTCCTTCGCTGCATCGAGTGATTGCTTCACCCGCGCAATTTCAGTATTCAGCATTTGGGTCTTCTGTACTTCAGATGCCAACGGTTTCGGCATGGACTCGAGAGCCTTGAGTTCACTCTCGAGCGCATCCACCGCTGCGCGCCATGAGGAGTCGAACTCAATACACATCCGCGTTCCACCCACGATGCTGAACTTGAGGAGAGGACCAGCTCCCTCAAGCGCCACAAAGGTGTGCTGGCGACCAGCCGCTTCGACGAGAGGAGGCGGAAGTGTTCCAAAGACAATGCGCTGTGATGGGATGCGCTCTGGGAGTGCGATCGAGGCACTCCCTTTCACGAGTCGCATCGTCCGGTTTCCTGGAGCGGGGGTAATCACGGCGCGAGCGGTGTCTCCTTCATAGCACACGAACTCGCACATTTGCATGTGATCCGAGATGTCATTGAGAATCGCAGCAAACGCAGTCTGCTCCACAGCGGCCCACTGGAATGTGAGTTTGTCTCCACTCCATGACATCTTGGCGAGTTCTCGACCAGGACGTTCAATGCCAGTCGCTGGATGTGTGGTTGGAAGTGATGTCATCCGCGCACTTTGATGGGCACGATCGACAACCCAACGCCACGGCGAACTCGGCTCTGGCTCTGGCCGACACTCCACTCGAGACAGACTCGCTGGAAGTTGAATGACGGTGCACAATTTGCTTTGGCACAAACCAAACCGATCCCACTCCACATCGAAGCAGGTGGACTCTGAGAAGAGTCGTGTCGCATCGCCACTCTGGGCGGAGAAGCTACAGAGCACAGCGACTGCGATTCCGACAAGTGTATGAATCATCGCTCGGTCCCCACTTCCCGCTTCTTCATCAGGAACTTGATTTGGATGAATGCACCAGGAATCAACGATGCCGTCTTCCCCTGCGTGATTCGCTCGGCATTAGGGCACACCGAAGGATCGAAAAGCAACACTCGCGCGTCGTTGGGCCACATCTCGACAAGCTCTTTCGCCTCCTTGATGCGCTTCTCGCAACTCATGGTGACTGCCTCAAAGAAGAGAACGAGATCCTGGAAAAGTGTTTCTTCGGTTGCATCCCATGGTGGCTTCGCAGAGAACAACTCTTCACTCGTACGAATGGTTGGAACTGCTTTCCCGTCTTCCTCGACCCAACCACGGAGTTTTTCAGACTGTGCCTTAGAGAGGAGTGGTGGCTGATTTTTGGTGGTGCTCTTCCAATTGAACTGCTTCGCGACTTCTGGAAGCAGTTGAATGAGTGAGCGCATTTCGGCTTCCAGAGGGCGCCTTTTCTCCTTGACCGCAGCAAGCGCTCGTTTGAACAGTCGCAAACACGCTTCGGCGTCGGACATCAGACCCTTGATCTCATCCACATCAGCGAGTGCTGGCTGCATGGTGATCGTGGCATGAATCTCCGAATCGGTACCCTTGCGCTCAAGATTGAGGGAGAGTGTCGAAGATCCAACCGCCCACTCGATGACCATCGGTTGGTTGCTGCGCCATTCTTGAACGACGGCCGTTCCATCAGCCTTCTCGACAATCACAGCCAACTCAGTCATCCACTGCGGCACATAGACCGATGTTGGTGAGCCGAGAGCAATCTCAATCAGTGTGGGCGTGGATGGTCCAAAAAAGATGGTCTCTTCACCATCGGGATGTGTCGCCGTTGCCCACAATCCAGTCGCGATGCCTTCCTTACCACCGAGTGACGACAAGTCGGTCAGGGGACTGCTTGTCCACTCCCAGATCCACAGTGAATCGGCATCTCTCTTGAGAGTCGCGACCTCGAACTGAGAGCTGCCCTGCCGCAATGTGACACCATCATTAGAGACCCCGACCCCTACGGCTATCAATTCTTGGGAACCGAACAAGTGAATCTCTGTGACATCACTCGGGGCGATGGTGGCCGTGCTGATTCTTTTTCCATTATCACCGACAATCGCCACAAATCGAAGTGGATAGTTTCTTGGTGGTGGTGGTGGTGGAGGAGGAGGTGGTTGTGGAGGTGGTGGTGGTGGAGGAGGTGGTGGTGGAGGTGGTGGTGGTGGAGGTGCTGTTGTTGCTAGTGAATCATGCGCCTCAACGGAGTCGGCTGCAAGTGCGGGTGTCGCCGCCGTCGCTACATGTTCTGGCTCAGCATGTGTGCTGATTGGAACTTCCACCGCTGGAGCCACTGGTGAAACAATGATCGCTGGTTCAACCTGCGGCGGCTCTGGCTCTTTTTCTGGCTCCATCGCACTCAACACCAACACGGTGCCGATCACGCTCAGCACCGAGGCCGCCAACACGATCGCGGCGATCATGATGATGCTTCTTGTTCGAGCTCTGCGCGCCTCTTCGACCGACTGATCGTCGTCGGAATCCTCTTGATTCCACGAGCGACCCATACCCCCGTCACGAACGACTCGCGCTGGATGCGCTGATGATTCATCCACGGGAGCATGTTGCGCGAGTGCCTGTCCATGTTGCACATCATCTGCATGCAAGTCGCCACGCGCCTCGAGCTCTTCGCGCAGACGATGTTGATGGCGGACCTGTGGATCGCTCGAGATCGCTGACTCCACCTCTGGAATCGCGAGAAGCCCCGTCCGCGCTGCTTCGATGTAGCGCCCAGTCCGAGTGCAGGGCTTGTGACGCGTGACATCCATCGTCCGCGGATTGCCTGCCTTCCGAATCGTCGCGGCTTCTGGAGTCCCATCCATCACAAAACGCCACGCGCATGAAATGCCTGGAAGTGCTCGATGCCAATAGGTCGAGAAGGTAATTCTCCAACGCCACTCGGGTGGAAGGAGTGCAATCGCTTCATCCGCCAGTCTCAGCACATCAATATGGTTCGGCACAATGATCGTGGTTGGACGGCCCGAGTCGATAATGAAGTCTCCCGCCAATGCCCCTGCCCAACCCGCATCCCCTGCAATCTCTTTCCAGTAACTGCAGATCGTCGGACCTCGATGAAGTGCCGGCGGCAGTGAATGATGCGGAGGCAACAATTGCGGCGGCTGGTTCCATTGTGCGCGAATGACATCGTCGGTCCGAAGAAGTGCGGTCGGACCATTGGCGTCCAGTTCGCCGCGCTCGAGCACGACGAAGTGCGCAAAACTGTTTGAACGACCTGTGTGATCTGGAGCCGCCATCCGCACCGCGCCGACCACATGAAAACGTGTCCCCGAAGCATCAAGCATCGTGTGGAGATACTCAACAGGCGCATCGGACGGAGCGACATCATCCGATGGTGCTCTGTAACCAGTGAGTGCTTCGAGTCCCAATCTCATTGGCGCGGGCATCCCCTGGCTCATCGCCACGGTGCAAAAACCGCGCGATCCAGGCAGGATGCCCTGCGGCGCAGAGGTGTAGATGAGTTCTCTCGACATTGGGGTTACTCCTGCCCTTCGTTCGGATCGAGATCGGGTGATCCAGCCGCCCCATCAAGGTCGGTGGATCCTGGCAATTCAGTGATGCCGTCGGCCGCCTCGCGATTGCCTCCGATGAAGTGCTGCGACCACCTTGCCAGCGCATAGATGAACGGAACCGTCACCCAATGCGGTTTCAATTGGCGCGGCGCAATCTTGAGCATTCCAGATTCGCCGTCGAGGGACGGTGCCGCCCCAGTCGCACTCACGGGCATATAGATCACTCTTTCAAAGCCGTCTTCAGCAGCAGCCACTAGTTCCGGAGTGTGCGAAAGGAGAAGATTGCGCACCGCATCAGAGACGGCATCGACGCGATCGATATCGATTCGTCCGACACGAGATTCATCATCGATTGGTGTATAGGGTTCTGTGTGAATGTCGATTCCGTTGAGGAGATGTCCCCACGAGTCGCTCTTCGACACAAGAAGCAAGAGCGGTCGCTTCACGCGCCCGGTCGATGGGAGTGCGGCGTGTGCACGAATGCGCGTCACGAGTTCCGTGATGAGTGTGTCTTGACGCATGCCACGAATAGGCATCTCGAGTTGTGGGTCATGCGATACGCCGCGGAGCATGGTGCGAAAACGAACATCCTGCAGTGGGTCGTACATAAACATCACCACCGATGCAGCGGCAATGTGTTTTGTTCCCGGTGTCACAACAGAGTCTGCCCCTGGAAGGTAGTGCTCGCCTGCGTTGTCATACAAACAGAAGACGAAAGTGAGTGCGTCACGCTTTGCTCCATTGACATGCTCGGGGCGTGGACGCAATGTGAAGAGAAACGGTTTCGGAAGTGTCGTTCGAATGCCGCGATCAAACTCAACAGATGAAGTGTGTCCTCCTTCGAGTTGAGTCTTCTCGAGCGCAACCCGTTTGTCAGGACTGTCGCTGAGAAAAAGTTTTTCTTCATTCGCCGACAGTGGACGATTCAACAGCGCATCAGCGTCCTGAAAAGTCACTCCGAATGTCACAGGCATCAACTGCCGCAAGTGCCACATCGCACTCGCGAGGAAGTATGTCTTTCCACTCGATGGCATTCCAGCAAGTGAGAGAATCAGCGGCATTCGCTCAAGCAGGATGGATGGAAACTCAAGGTGGCAACGAGGGCATGCCGTGAGATGCGCGGTTTCTCCACTCGGATCAATGGCATCTCCTGCGGGAGTGAAGTGCGATGGCAAAAAACGCGACGGCGCATCCTCGCCAAGGCGAGGATCCCCCATAAGCGTTGGGTTGGCGGCAACAAAGAGCGTGTCCATCGGCGAAAATCGATGCCAACAAGAGGGGCAGAGCACGCGTTTAAGCAATCTTCGCCGCATAGAGGTAAGCATCTTTCGCGGAACCACCGAAATCCGAACTCGTCTGTGGTCTCTATAAGGTACTCATCTTGCCATGTCTGCCCTACCGCTGACGGTCACGAACCGATTTCGCGCATGGAGCGTCTCCGGGATGCTTTTTTCCATGCTGATTGTCATTGGCATTTTGATTTGGGCCCTCTTTATGGAGGGCGGCGGCGACGGTGGGAGCGGCAGTGGGACTGGTGGAGGCCGCGGAACAGGAAGCGGTGCAGGAGTTGGGGACGGGACAGGCACCGGACTCGTTGGTAATGGTCCAGGATCTGGCTCATTGGGATCAGGGGTCGGCGGGGATGGAGACACCGGAAACGACAAAACCCTGGCTGGAAACCCAGACGGGGTCATGAACGCAGTGGTTCAGGCGGGTGGAACTCCTCCTGCTCCACCAGAACAGATTGCGGGACGCGTCGCTCCTCGCATCGGACACTCACTTCCCGATGCGGTCGCGGTGGTACCGAATCCTGTCATCGCCCCCCCCGCTGCTTTTGGTTCAACTCCAAATGCAACGCCCGGACAAGGTGCGAGCGGACGATCTGGCGGAGGTGGCGGCGGCACTCCTGTGGAGTTCATGGGACTGAAGTCGGAAGGAAAAGACTTCGCCTTCATCTTGGATTGCTCAGGCAGCATGGCGATGGACGAACGATTCTTTCATCTCACGATGGAACTTCGCAAGACCCTTTCGGGATTGACCAAAGAGAACTCTTTCCAGATTGTCTTCTTTGATCACGGTCACTATGTGATGCCGCCTGCAAAAATGGTGACTGCGACACAAGCCGAGAAGGATGCCGCGCTGCTTTGGGTGGATCAACAATTCCACGGCGGAGCGACGACTCCAAATGCCGCCATTCAATATGTACTCACTCAGTTGAAGTGTGACTCCATTTTTCTCATGACCGATGGAATCTTCGATGACCCTCCGTCCGTGGTCGCCTTGTTCGAAACGCTCAACGTGGACAGGGAAGTCTCTGTCAACACCATTGCGATGCACGAACGGGGCGGCGAAGCGATCCTCCAGCAGATCGCGAAAGAGAATCGCGGCGATTACCGATTCGTGCCTCCCCCTGGTGCATTGAATCCGTAGTCGACTCACGCATCGTGTTCATCATGTTCATCGTGACTGAATGGACGCGATCGCTTGCCACGCCGTTGGTGCGAGAACCAATGCGGCGAGCATGAATCCGATCATGTTGTTGCGTCGCTCTCGTTCTGGCGCGGTCGCGAAGAGTGACGGAAGAATCACAGCAACCGGTGCGAGTGCCGCACTCCACCACCACCACATTGGAATCTCCATTGCGGATGATCCGACTGTGGCGATCCCAATCGAAGCGACCATAAACGCCGCGGAACCCGTTGTTCCGAGGATAAATCGACGATTGATTGCTGAGGCGATCGCGATGAGTACAAGGAGTACACCAACCGATCCGATCATTGCGGCGAGTGGTGATGGTGATGATGCGCTCGCGACGAGCATGAGTGTGAATGCCGAGAGCGCACATGACAACGCGGTAGAGATCGATCCACTTGCAGTTCGAGATCGCATCGAGATCGCCAGCGTTGCGATCCCGCCGACACACGCAATGGCGCATCGTGTGGCAATCGAGTCCGCGGTGTGACCGCGCACCACAAAAAGACACACCACCGCCATCAGCGCTGCCAGAAGTGGTTGACCAATCAGCCTCGTGTCGGACCAGACAATGATGGATGCAAGTCCAATGATCGCCATGGCACTGACCACAGTGTGCCAAGATGCTGAACCGAATTCGGCACCACTCGCGATGAATGCGAACGAAATGATGAACGCCGTGGCGATGCCGGCACCAGTCCCCCATCCATCGACCACAGGGAGATCGCGTCGATGCCAATGCCAAGCAGCTCGTGGAAAAAGGACAACCACGAATCCGATCAATGCCGGCACGATGACGCCAACAAGGAGAGGCGATGATTCCATCATGCGGGTTGTATCACGACTTCGATTGGTAGCCCATCTTCTCCATCAGTCCATCGAACTGATCGAGACTGAAGAACTCGAGCGTGAGTTTTCCAGTGCCTGACTTTCGCCCCAGTCGAATGGCAACGCGCGTGCCGAGGTGGTCTCCCAACTCGCGCTCAAGGGTCGCGATGTGTGCTGAAACACTCTTCGTGATCGGAAGTCGCTGGACCTTCGGTGTCGCCGTGTGCGTGCCAGATCGAACTTCGTTCTCGAGCCCGCGCACCGACCAACCATCCACCACACAGCGATCGGCGAGTCGCTTTCGAGTGGGTGTGTCCGACACCCCCGCCAACACCTTGGCGTGGCCAAAGGTCAACGATCCCACGCGCACCATGTTGGCGGTCGCGGGATCGAGGTCGAGGAGGCGCAAGAGATTGGCAACCGAGGCTCTATCACTTCCAAGTCGTTCCGCCAGAATCGCTTGTGTCAATCCGAACCGATCCCGCAGTCGAGCCATGCCTTCCGCGCGGTCCATCGGGTTGAGTTCTTCGCGTTGTACATTCTCGATAAGTGACCAATAACCTGATTCTTCCTGTGAGACTTCGCGCACAATGGCTGGGATCACCGTCCATCCCAACTTTTGCGCCGCACGCCATCGGCGTTCGCCCGCGACGAGTTCGAATCCAGTCCCCTGCTGTCGAACAATGATTGGCTGGATGAGACCCGCCTGGGAGATCGATGCCGCGAGTTCTGCAAGTGCCGGCTCGGTAAAGATCGTTCTTGGCTGGAGCGGATTCGCGCGAATCGACTGAATCGCGATGTTCTGCACCGCTTGGGCCGAAGGCTCGGGTTGGTCTCCGGTGGCAGCAGTGCCCCGTTGGGTGGAACGCGTTGACGATGAGGAGACCGCCGAACCTGTGATTTTGACCTCCACCGTTCGAGCAGGTTTCGTCGCCACAACAGTCGATTGAGGTGTCCCAGACAACCCGACTGAAAGTGGGGTGGCGAGGACGGCTGGCGCTGCGGCCGGCTCGGCAGTTGGTGCAGCGGCTACTGGAGTCACCACTGCGGGCGTTCGAGACACCACACTATTGGGAGCGGGGGCAGACTGTGCCTCTCCAGCAAACCTCGGAATGGCCACTGGGATGAGTCGCCCAAGCCCACGACCGAGGCGACTCAATGGCGTGCCTTGCGACGCTGTTGGCTGAGGAGTCGACGCTGACCGCGGATCATTTTCCACGCTCGTCCTCGTGGTCACTTTGTTCTCAACAGCTGAATTAACGGGATTCTTCGCATCCTTGCGCATGGACTGACACTCCTTTGTCGACTCGGTTGAAACAATGTTCCACGTGGAACATTCACACCACCTCGCTCAATGTAACCGCAATCGGACCGATGTGAGGTTTTGAATCCAAAAGGTTCGGGAGCCAGATCGAAGCGAACTTTGGACACCCGCCGATCCAACCCGACCGCGAGTCAGATGGCATCTTGATACCAGTTATCGGACTACATTAAAGGGAACCATTCCAACCACACCACAACTACGCCACAATGCCTGCTTCCTCACACGATGTCACTCAATCCCGCCATTCTCTTTGCTGAAGAACAGCAGGGCACACTCATCCTGCGCGTCGTCCCACCATTCGTCGATGGACCTACCGCGTCGCAACTCTGTGCCCTCTTCGAGGAGGCGATTGCCTCTCGGTCGCCATCCATCAAATCGGTGACACTCGATCTTTCTGTGGTGTGTGCGATGGTGAGTGTTGGATACGAAGCACTCTTGCGCGTCGTGCGACTCTGCCGCGTCCACGATCTTGCACTCGAGACGCTTCCGCTCGCCCCCGACTTTTCAATGATGCTCAAGCGAATGGGCATCGATCGCCTGCTCGCGATTCGACCGTGAACCACTCATTCGATGTGAACTGGACTCAGACTTCGACAGGCTCGGCAACCGCCGGGCACACGCACTGCAATCCACACTGCGTCCGAATCATCTCGGCCATGCCAGCGCGCGCCGCAACACTTCCGTGATTGAGGAGAACGCCTCTTGGTGTTCCTGGCACACGCTTCAACCAACGAATCAATTCGGCAGGGGAGGCGTGTCCTGAGAATCCGTGAATCCTTTTCATGCGCGCTTGCACATCAATGACCTCTTCGTTGATTTCCACTTGGGTTGCTCCGTGAACCAACGCGTGCGCCAATGAATCGTGCATCACATGTCCAGCGAAGACAATGACCGTGTCCTTGTGCCCAAGTCCACGGCGCAGATGACGCATGATAGGTCCAGCATCACAGAAGCCACTGCCTGCAATGATCGCACACGGTCCACGAGCGGCATCCGCCGATGCGCCGTCTGCTCTCGACATCAGCAAGTGGAGTGAATCAAAGTCGAGTGGATCGTCTCCGTGAAGTCTCATCCGCTGCGCCGCTGGGGCGAGCAACTCTGGCCAGCGTCCTGACATACCGCACGCGCGCGCTGCCATCGCGGAATCAACATACACCGGCATGTTGCCGAGATCTCCACTTCGATGGAGTTCCGCAAAGCAACGAACGAGCAATTGGCTTCGACCAATGGCGAATGATGGAAACAGGAGTTTTTCACCGTGTTTTCGAGCGTTTTCAACAATGGCTCGAAGCGCCCCAACGCCATCGTCTCCATGCACATTTTTTTCTGTGTACTCGTGCGCTCGCGCTCCATTGGTGGTTTCCATCACTACGAAATCAATGGGTCCATCGGGAACACCATGCGGCGCAAGAAGAGGATTGCCTTCACTTCCCACATCTCCCGAGAACAGAATGCGCTGCTTCGCTCGACCTGCGATCGTGCACTCGAGTTCAATACTTGCTGCTCCGAGCATGTGGGATGCATGATGGAATCGCGCACTCACGCCAGGAGCAATCTCTCGCCATCGATTCCATTCGATGGCGATCAGTGCCTTGCGCACCAACTCGACATCGCGGTGAAGGAAGAGGACTTTCGGTTCAGAGGTGCGCTTCGGTGACTCCCACCGAAGGGCGGCGGGTTCAAGGACACGCGTGCGCGATGCTGATCCCTTTCGGTATTCATCGACGCGCAGTTGCTGGAGCGATGCGCTCCCTCGCATCACAAAGGGCAGTAATTCTGCGGTGGGCTCGCTCGCAAAAATGGGACCGTGAAATCCAAGTGTGGGAAGGAGTCCGAGTCGTCCACAATGATCAATGTGCGCATGGGTGACGAGGACCGCATCGACTCGCGCGAAGTCGACACTTGGCAGAACGCAGTTGCGATCCTCTTGCTCGAACGATCCTTGAAAGAGCCCAAAGTCAATGACAACGCGCGCAGTGGGGGTGGTGACCTCAATGAGTGAACCGGTCACTTCGCCCGCGGCCCCATGAAGAGTGATTCGCAATGGCAACATCCGTCGATTGTACTTCGTCCATGCACTAGTCTTCAGAGATGACTCGACGCTGCATGCACGCAACTTGGATCATGATCGCGACCATCGTGTTCAGTGGTTGCACCTCTCCTTCGTCCGTCACTCTTTCATCCAACTCATTCCACCAGTGGACTCATGTCGGCGGAGAGGCGACCTACTCGTGGGATGGTGAAACACTGACCGCTCAAGGTGTTGCACAGCGGAATGGTTTCCTCGTGAGTCCTCTCCCATTCGCCGATTTCGAACTCAACCTTGAGGTGAAGATCACGCGCGGCAACTCTGGTGTGCAGTTTCGAAGCCGAGTCGATCGAGAGGCAAATCGGGTCGTCGGCTATCAGATGGAGGTCGACCCCACTGAGCGTGGTTGGTCAGGTGGGATCTACGAGGAGGGCCTTCGCGGCTGGATTGCTCCACTGACCAGCGAACAAGTTGCCAAACTCACCTTCAAAGTGGGGGAGTGGAACACGTATCGGATCCTCTGTCGTGGAGACCATATTCAGACTTGGATCAACGGCGACAAGGTCACAGACATGCATGACGGCACCGCTCTTCGCGGAATCGTCGCGCTGCAAACGCATGCGGGCGACTCCTTCATTGAGTGGCGCGGCGTCACCATTCGATCCACACATGAGTAGTGCGATTCCATGGAAGTGGACACTTCTCCGCGCTGGCGCCTTTCGCCTCGATGGTGGAAGCATGTTTGGACTCATCCCGCGGACGATCTGGTCGAAGTGGGTGGAAGCAGACGCACTCAATCGCATTGAACTCCAAACCAACTGCATCCTCTTAAGAAGGGGGGAGGAGGTGGCGCTTATCGAAGCTGGATATGGCGCCAAGTGGACCGCGAAGGAACGATCGATCTACGAACTCGAACATCGCACCGTGATCGACGCGCTTCGCGAACAGGGTGTCGAACCAGAATCTGTCTCAACCATCATTCTCTCGCACTTGCATTTCGATCATGCAGCGGGGCTCACGATCCAGCGCGACATGAATGATCCGACCACCATCAGCAGCACTTTCCCGCGCGCGCGAATCGTCGTGCAGCGCCGCGAATGGGATGATGCGATCGCGGGACGAAGCACGATGACGCGCACCTATTTCAAGAGCCACCTTGATCCGATCGCTCGACAGATGGATCTCGTCGCGGGCACTCGAGAGGTGCTCGACGGCGTGGTGGTCGAGCCGCTTCCCGGACACACTTGGGGGATGCAGTCCATTCGGTTTTCGGACGAGCGCGGGATGGTTGTTTTCGGTGGAGACATCATTCCAACCCCACCGCACATCCATCGCTCGGCCAGCCTGGGATACGACATGCTTCCACACGAAAACATGCTTCAAAAGGAGCGGTTTCTCAACCGCGCTGCCGAAGAGAAGTGGAGGATCGTCCTCTCGCATGATCCATCGGGGGCTGTGTATGAAGTCCAGCACGATGAACGGGGATGGTTCCAACTTTCACCATCGGCTGCGCTATCCTGACACCATGCGCTCTTTCAGTTGTTGTTGCAGAACGGTTTTCTTGCTCGCACTCGCTCTCGCTTCGTCAGCGAACGCGGACGGGCCTGTCCCAGAACCACCTGTCTCAGAAGGTACGAATCCGATTCCAGGATTCGCCATCATCGCCGTTCTTGCAGTCATTGTGATTGGCGTGAGTCTCATGCCAAGCAAGCGCGGCCATCAGGAATAATGTCATGAACTCTCGAACTACCAGACTGCTCATCATTCTCAACACGGTGTTGCTCGCGGCGATCGCCTTCGCAGCATTCACCCCCAATGCGGTCGCCCAACAACGCAACCGAGGACAGTACATCATGCTCGGTGGCACGGCCCAAGGCAACAGCAAGGGAATTCTCTATATCACCGACGAGATGAACCTTGAAGTCATTGCCGTGCAATGGGATGACAATCAACGCGCGCTCAACGGTCTTGGATATCGCAACATCGCCGCCGATGCTGCTGCATCAAATCGAACGGGAGGTCGCTAATGCCATCCTCTGAAACTCGCAGCCAACGCGCCAATTTGGTGTTGACCCTTTCCGCATGTGGCCTCGCTGCAGCGCTCGGTTCACTCTTGGCGCAGCCCACGATCAACAGCGCCTCTGCTGATGCGATCATCGGCGCAACAGAGATGTCGATGGTGACACTGACGAACGGGCAGGGGGGTATTGAGAATCCCTACGAAACCTTGTACATCATTGACTCTCGATCGGAGATGCTCTTCATTTACTACGTGGAGAACATTTCATACAAGCGTCTCGACTTCCGCCAGGCGGTTTCGCTTCAGCAACTTTTCCGCCAAGCTCGTGGATCGTGACCACACCGACCACCACGGTCGATGAAGTCTCGGTGATCCGACGCGCCGCGTCGTTCACAACGCGCAGTATCAAGAACGCCTCAAAAGCGCGGGCCATTCGCATGGCGATTGGCATGGTCGACCTGACCACCCTTGAGGGATCCGACACCGCCGACAAAGTGCGGTCGCTGTGTGAGAAGGCGAAAGTTCCTTGTACTGACGCATTCGCGGTGCCGCTTCCTTCGTGCGCCGCCGTGTGCGTCTACCCAAGACTTGTTGCGGTCGCCAAGGACGCGCTCGCTGGATCCACAGTCAAGGTAGCAAGTGTGGCGACAGCATTCCCGAGTGGACAGTTCCCCCTTGAGATACGACTGCGAGATACCGCCGACGCAGTCGACGCGGGTGCCGACGAAATTGACATGGTCATTTCTCGTGGAGCATTCCTGAGCGGCGACTACGCGCTCGTCGCGCACGAGATTCGCGAGATCCGAAAGGCGTGTGGATCAGCGCACCTCAAGATCATTCTTGAAACTGGAGAACTCGGATCACTCGACGCGGTTCGCCGCGCGAGCGACCTCGCCATCGATGCGGCCACGAGTGTGTCTGGAATGGGTGAACTCCAGGACGGAGATGTCTTCATCAAGACTTCCACCGGCAAGATCCAACCCGCCGCCACGATGCCGGTCACACTCGTGATGCTCGAAGCGATTCGAGATCACTTCCGAGCGACTGGACTTCGAATCGGTATGAAACCTGCGGGTGGGATTCGCAAGAGCAAGCAAGCCATTCACTATCTGGTGATGGTGCGCGAAACGCTTGGTCCTGCATGGCTCTCGCCGCATCTCTTTCGATTCGGGGCGAGTGCACTCTTGAGCGATCTCGTCAGGCAAGCGCTGTGGATGGAACGCGGTGTCTATACGGGCGATGGCGATTCGCCAGATCCGTAACCAGTTCAGTTTCTCGACGCAATCACATCGGGTGACGCTTGCATGGGTTGCACGCGCTCGACTCCATCAGTCAACGCGATGTGCGTGAGATCCTTCGCACGAGCATGTCCGACAAGAGTTCGAGATGCGATCGACTCAGCATCAATGGTCATTCCTGCTGCCTTGAGTCGCGCGCGCAGCGGTGCATCCACCACCTGTGCACGAATCGCGATGGACAACTCGCCATCTGATTCCGTCCAGGTGATTGGATCGGGACGATCGCCATAGAGTGCGAGGAACAAGAGTCCTTCATCCAGTCGAGTCCAGAGTTGGTCGAGTGATTCAGAAGAGAGCACCTCTGCCTCCGAACGATTCGCCGTCCTCTTCGCCGCGAAGAAAGCAGCAATCTCATCGTGCACCGTTGCTTCGGCAAGGACTTGCACGAGCCCACGCTTCATCTGTAATGTTGCGCTTGTTCCACCTCGATCCGACCAAATCGTCGGCTCAACAGAATCTTCAAGTGACTTCGTGAGCTCGACTGATTCCTTTTCAGACTCTTCTGAGGTGGAAGTGGTCGTGTGGACGAGGTCTCGCACGTCGTAAATCTTGTGGATCGGCTTCGGAAGAGTCGGAAGATCACCTTCCTTGTCGGATTGCTCAAGAGCGTCCGCGAATCGAGTTCGGGACGGGTCCCGCAATTCCCCTATTACCCCACCACCCGACCCACCTCCCGACGAACCGCCACCTCCAGTGCCACCGAAGCCGCTGCGTCTCGGCATCGCGCGACCATTCGATGGTTCCATCCCTTGCGCACCGCGCATCTTGTGTTTGGAGTGGAGTACGGAGAAACCACCCTTCACCATCGGCGCAGCCGTCATGGGTGGTGACGTAGGCGCGACTAGTTGAGCACTCTCGTCGAATTCACCTCTGTCGCGAGTGGATCCAAAGAATCCTTCCCATCGAGTTCCCTGTGGAAGTTCGATCGGCACAGCGACGAGCATGGCCTTACCTCCCACGGTGACGCGGGCGCTCTCGATCGCAATGAAACTGGTGAACGGAGTCATGATCGAATACTTCTCTCCAATCGAGACGATCTGCTTCCACACCTCGGCAGGTGTTGATTGTCGCTCTACTTCTGCGAGATACGGCGCGACCAGTTGATCGACGCGTGCGCGCGCCCAGATTGACTTGCAGAAGTCATTGCGCGCCTCGTGCGCAGGAAGAGTCACATTGATGCGACGCTCCCACGGTCCAGCGGGTGTTTGCCCGCGCACCACAATTGCTCCGATCGCGCTTTGATTGAATCGACCCGAGAGAACGAGTGGAGATGCATCAAAGAGGTCAGGAATCTCGTTCCCGGCCGGTGCGACTTCCGAGACTGCAATTCCTTCGTACTCAACGGTGATGTTGGTGAGTACCGGAGTCTGGATTCGCCTGACCAATCGGCTCACTGCTTCGTCGGCGTTGTCAGTCAGGAGCACCACTTCGCTCGCGCCTCGACCTGCCTGTGCCATCGCGTCGATCAACCAGCGGTTGACGCTATTGCCGATACCAAGACTAAAGACGCGCGTGGACTTCGCGTTCTCGCGAATGGATTGCACGATGGCTTGGTCGTTGCCGACATACGCGTCGGTCAAGAAGACTACAACGCGCAGTGGTGTCGCTGCGTCGTTTGCAAATGCAGCCTTCGAGACTTGGAACACACGCTGCCCAGACACGGTGCTCCATGTTCCATCGAGATGCAATACAACGCCGACAGGATTGAGCACCGTTGGCATTGATGTCCCGGTGACGATTGGAATCCGTAGTCCATCACGCACTGTAAGAAACATCGCACCACTTCCATCTTGTCCAAACGATTCGAATGGAGTGGCCACCGCGACCGATCGACCATCCGCGGGAAGGTCGGCGAGTTGCGTTGGACTCAAGTAACCACCTCCTGCCGTTTGGACGAGTGCAGTGTTGATCGCCGTCATCATCTCTGTCCCGCCGCGCCCCTCAACCGTTGACACGAATCGCATCGCTTCTTCAACATTCTGCAGCGATCCTGTCTTGCATGTTGGCCAGAGGATTCGCGTTGATCCTGCGAAGGTGATGATGTTGAATGTGTCTTGTGGTCGCATCGCCGCGAGTGCTTTGGTCATCAACTCTTTGCTCTTCTCCATCGGAAATCCACTCATGCTTCCGGATGTATCAAGGACAAACACCAATTCGCGTGCGCGCACTTGAGCGGACTCGATGCGTCCTGGAGGTGACAACACCAGGGTGAAGTATCCGTCGGTGTTCGACCGCGACGCGGAGTCTCCTTGACTCGTTGGGGATGCGATGGGGTTGGCGTTGGAGAAGAATCCTTCAACGATGGTGTCATCTGCCACGCGCCAGGTGAGCACGAAGTCTCTATTGGGAATGGTGCTTCCGCCAACGAGAGAAACACTTCGCTTCGTCAACACGCCAGGAGAAGTGTTGAGATCCTCGACCACCTGGTGCAACGAGCTCGAGATTCCTGTAATCGCTGGACCACCCGTATCGACATTGACGCGAATCGAAATGTCGTGCCCCGCGCGAGTCGTCGGAGGCACAGGCATCGGCGTAATGCGGTTGGCATCGGGCACTTGATCTGTCCCAGACGAAAAAGCGGCGCCCGCCTTCGGCAGTTTGAACCATCGAGATCCGATCTGACCACAACCCTTCGATGGAATGATGATGCCTGTTTCTTGCGATTGGTTGGCGTAGGTCACCGTGAACTGTTGGCCACCATCATCTTGCTCTTCGATGGATTCGATCGACTCGTCGCTCGGAGCAGTGGTTGCGACCGCCGTCTCGAGTTGTTTCAAGAGTTCAGCAGCAGTGATCGATCCTTCACTGATTTCCATTTCAACGCTCGCAGGAGCCAAAAGCACGGTGCCACACCTTGTATGAGTGCCCATCGGACCAGGTTCCATCTGTGCGCCTGTTGGCACACCTGGGATGTAACGCGGCCCCACCACCGTTGGGAAATCGAATGAATACATGCCATCCTTCGATTGAAGTGTCTCAACATACGAGATCTCGATCATCACGGTCGCTCCCACCTCAATGTTGGCGACGCTCTGCGTGAAAATGTTCGGACGCTCTTGCTCGAGCAAGCTCGCGACATATCCAGAGTCACGCGCGCTTTCGTACATCTGCCGAGCTTGTCCCCGCTCTTTCACCGCTCCGAGAACGACTCGCTCCCCGTCGGCGCTCTTGATTCTCATCGTCATGCGGTCCACCGCGCCACGATGGCTCAACGGAAATGTGTAGACCGCTTCAATTTTGTTGGGATAGGGATTCGTGTAAGTCTGCACGACGGTGACACGCGAAAATGGTCCGCTCACATCAGCGACCACATCGGTGTGGCTGAGTGGACATGGTCCGATGAGCTCGCCATTCCCGTCAAACGCGTCGAGGCGTCCTCCCTCTGGAACCATCACGATTCCCCCTTGGGCGAATGCGCTGCGATCTCCGGTGGGTGAGGTGAACACGCCGATCAACACAGCCATCGTGATGAGCGCTGCCACCGAGACCCAGGATCGAATGTTGGTTCTTGCCTTGCGCGATGCGGTCAGAATCCGAGTGCGACTCGAAGTCGCATCGGCGCGGTTGGTCTCGTGCCATGCTCGCAACTTCGCATCGAGTGCGTCATGAGGTGGTTGGTGGTCTGAGCCGTCGAAGTCGTCGTTGTGGTGCGCGGTGTGGTTCATGACTGAATCTCCTCATTCGTCGATTGAAGTGACGCGGCGAGAGTCGCTCGCGCGCGATTGACCATCTTGTAGAAGCCACTGCGCGAGAGTCCGAGGGACAATCGCGCCGCGGTGACTGGATCTGATTCGAGGTAATACAAATGAATGGCGAGCCGCTGATCATCTGGCAAGAGGTCGAGTGCAGCGCCGATCATGTCCTGCGACTCACGGCTCGCGACCGTTGATTCGGGCGATTCGGATGTGGTGAGGCGAAGTGCGGTGTGGCTCATGGCATGTTTCTCGTGGCGTGTGCGCCGTCCCGCGCCTCGTCTGGATTCACTGCACACAAATCGGGCAATGGCATAGAGCCACGACCGAAATCCTGTGCAGTCCCCAACCGAGTGCAGTCGTTGAAAGGCGCGGACGAAAGTCTCTTGACATGCGTCGTCGGCATCGCTCGCATTCGCCGCATTGTGTCGGCAGAGTGCGAAGATGACCGCGGCGTGTCGGTCATACAGTCGCGTGAAGGCATCGCGATCGCCGCCCATGTGGTTGGCAAGGTCTTTGCAGTCATCATTCACCGTGTTGCTCATGTCCGAACCTCGTGCTCAGTCTCCACAAAAATGGAGAAAGCGCCAATAAATTTAGAGGGAGCGAGGCATCCACACCGTCTTGAGTTCGGTGAAGGATGCAAGGAAGGTGGGGGATCCCCAATAATCAGTCGAGAGATCACTCTGGGGTGGCCAAACAGAAACTCGCTTGAGGTTCTCTGCGGCTCCTGCGCGAAGAGTGTGCCGCACCCTACCACTCGCAAATGCAGCAATCACGCGCACATCGCGGTGCTCGGCTGCGGTCTTGGCAAGGGAGGATGGATCTGTTGTCAGAACATTGACGACGCCCGCAGGAATATCACTGCACGCGCACACCTCTGCCAGCAGGAGTGGTTGGACAGCACACTCTGGGTGGGCCACAAGAATGATGGAGTTTCCAACGGCAAGAGCGCCGCCGATCAAAGACAGTGTGCTCGAAAGGGGGGCATCGATGGATGGAATCGCAACGACCACTCCCGCAGGTTCAACGGCGCTGAAGTTATAGAAGGGACCACTCACTGGGTTTTGCGATCCGAGAATCATCGCCGCCTTGTCGCTCCAACCCGCAAGCGAAATGAGTCGGTCGATGCCGCACTCGACATCTTGCTTCGCCACACGCGCACTTGTTCCGAGAAGTTGGCGAGCGTCGACGAACTCCATTCGACGCGACTCGATCATCTCGGCAAATCGATAGAGCACCTGTCCACGCAGGTAAGGAGTAGCAGCGCTCCATCCCACTTGCGCGACACGCGCCGATTCGACTGCTTCTCGAAAATCCTTCCGACTCGCATCGCAGAGGTGCGCGATCAATTTCCCTTGGGTGGATCGAAGTTCGACCGTTCTTCCACTCTCGGATCGAGGGAATGCGCCACCAATAAAGAGTTTCCAGGTCTTGAGTGTTTCAGCGCGCTTCTTCATCTCACACCGCCGATCTCTTCTCTGAGGTACGCGGCGAGTCCTTGCATTCCACCCTCTCGACCGAATCCGCTCTCGCGCACTCCGCCAAACGGACTTGCAGGATCAAACTCATTGAAGCAGTTGAGCCAGACCACTCCAGCGCGAAGTTGTTGCGCCATTTCGTAGGCCTTGCTTGCCTTGTTGGTCCACACACCCGCACTAAGACCATAGGGAGTGTCATTCGCACGCGCAATCGCTTCGCCTGGAGTGCGGAATGTCATCACCGACAACACAGGACCAAAAATCTCTTCTCTCGCAATAGAGTGACTTGGTTGCACACGTGTAAAGAGAGTGGGAAGGTGCCAGAATCCACGCTCTGGAAGGGCACA
This sequence comes from Planctomycetota bacterium, assembly GCA_027622195.1. GTDB lineage: Bacteria > Planctomycetota > Phycisphaerae > Phycisphaerales > SM1A02 > SXOD01. The sequence goes on along the minus strand of JAQBZO010000002.1, from coordinate 100,152 downwards.
TTTCACATCAAACCGATCGGCGCCTTCACGCACGCCTGTTTCGACAAGTCCCTTGATGGTGTTGAGTTGAGCGAGACTATTGATCGCGCCGAGATCAGTGTTCTTGTCGAGTGGATCTCCCACTCGAATCATCTTCATTCGATCGCGAATGCGACGAATGAAATCTTGCGCGATCGACTCTTCAACGAGGAGGCGACTGCCCGCGCAGCAGACATGTCCTTGATTGAACCAGATACCGCGCACGACTCCTTCAATCGCTTGATCGATGGGAGCGTCAGCGAAGACGATGTGCGGACCTTTTCCGCCAAGCTCGAGGGTGAGTCTCTTCTTCGAGCCAGCGCAGGAACGCGCGATTTGTTTCCCGACCGATGTGCTTCCTGTAAAAGCGACTTTGTCAACATCAGAGTGTTCGACGAGAAGCCTTCCTGTGTCACCAGCGCCTGTGATGATGTTGACCACGCCAGGAGGACAATCGACCTCCTGCAGAATCTCAGCGAGACGAAGTGCGGTGAGTGATGTCGTCTCTGCTGGTTTGAGAATGACTGTGTTGCCACAAGCGAGCGCCGGCGCGATTTTCCACGCGGCCATCATGAGTGGAAAGTTCCACGGAATCACTTGCGCGCAGACGCCGATTCCATCAGGCGCTGTGCTTTGCCTCGCGACATACGACAACTTGTCTGCCCATCCCGCATGATGAAAGAAATGCGCGGCTGTCAGTGGAAGATCAACATCGCGACTTTCACGAATCGGTTTTCCGCCATCCATCGTCTCGAGCACGGCGAGTTCGCGTGACCTCTCCTGAATGCGCCTTGCAATGCGATACAGCAACTTCCCACGCTCAAGTGGTTTCGTACGCCGCCATCCACGAAGAGCTTTCCGCGCCGCTCGAACGGCTCGGTCCACATCTTTTTCGCCAGCATTCGCGATGGATGCGAGTGGTGCCTCGGTCGCGGGGTTCACCGTTGGGAACGAGCCGCCATCCGCTGCCTTCACGAACTTTCCACCAATGAAAAGTTTGTGCACCTCGGCCACTGAGACCTTGAGTGACTCAGGGGCCGAGGCGTAGTCCCAATCTTCTGTCGTAGACGAATGCGGAATGATCACGTGTCGGGAGTCTCATCGCCTTCGCCGCCGCCCATCTGCCGCATCACCTCGCCATGGATGCGTCGCATCGCCTCTTGATCCATCGCACCATCAAGTTCGATTTCAATGATTGCCGCTTGCCCAGGACCGCCACCCATCAGGCGTCCACCGGGTCCGCCGCCCATGCCGCAGTCACTCGGACCACCATTCATTCCGCCTGGACCACAGTTCACTAGGATAGCGCCCTTCGGTAAGCCTGCACCACAATTGCCACCCTTCGTCGCGCAGCAACGACTGACGCACATTCCCAGTGCGAAAAAGAATGCGCACAGCAACACAACGATGACCGTCGTGAGCAAACAGCAAAGGCGCGAACTCTTTCGCTCGAGGTGACCAATTCGACTCTCCATCCACGCGTGCGACGAGTTGTTGCCTGAACAGTCGGACGATTCGGTTTTACAGCAATCGCTCATTTGATTCTCCTTGATAGGTTCTGAACTTCGTAAAAATTACGCCGCTCACATAGACGGCTACGATTGGCATCCTAGCCTCGGTGTGCGCGGTCGATGGTGTCGTGTCTATGCTGCTTGCATGGCAGTCCTCACAATCGATGTTGGCGGCACCAATGTCAAAATCATGGTGGAGGGCAATCCAGAGCGCCGACGGTGTCCCTCTGGGAAGGCGCTCACAGGACAAGCCATGGTCGATGATGTGATTCAACTTGCAACGGGCTGGGATTATGACCGCATCTCGATTGGCCTCCCTGCCCCCATTGAGGCTGGCTTGCCGCGACACGAACCCGTGAATCTCGGTGGCGGTTGGATGGATTGCCAATGGGCGAAAGCGTTTCGTCGTCCCGTTCGATTGCTCAACGATGCAGCCATGCAAGCCGTCGGACACGATGCTGGTGGACGGATGCTCTTTCTCGGTCTTGGTACGGGACTGGGATCAGCGATCGTCGCAGATCACAAGGTCATCCCGTGCGAACTCGCGCATCTTCCATTTCGAAAGGGTGACACTTTCGAGGAGCGGATTGGAAACCTAGCTCTTGAGCGTGAGGGCAAGGTTAAGTGGACGAAGCGCGTTTTCGAGATGATTGAGATGTTTCGCGCCGCAATTCAAGTCGACGAGGTGGTCATCGGCGGGGGCAATGTCCGGTTGATTGATCCGCTGCCCGATGGTTGTCGTCGAGGACAAAACATCCTCGCCTTCGAGGGTGGATTTCGTGTCTGGCGTGAACCATGGGTGAATGCGCTCGATTCTCAAGAGCGCGTGTTGATGCCCTAACGCGAGTTTTGAGCGCACAATCCACCGATGGGATCGACCTTTCGACGCGCGCAGATCACCACCATCACTGATCCGATGACCACCATCACGATCGAGATAAACATTGGAAGTGTCATTGATCCAATCATGGTGACGCCAACATCAGGAGCTCTGTACTGCTCGGTGATTTCGCGCAGCAATCCATACACCAACAAGAACCATCCCGCGATGACGCCTGGTTTTCTTGGCTTCATCCACACCACACAAAGGACGCCAAAGAGAATGGGTCCATCAGTGAATGCCTGAATGAAATTGCTCGGGTAATAGGCGGTGAGGTGTGGTTCAATCGCTGTAATCACCTTCTCGTTGCCCTCGTACGCGCTCCACACCAATGCATCGGGCCATGGTTGATTGGGTGGAACAAGAGGACGAAGGAAATCGATTTTCGACACATCAAATGTTCCTTCGAGTACTTCGTTCGGATACTTCACACTCCACCACGGTGGATTCACTTGGTCTGCGGCGGGAAGCGCACATCCGATGAGTTCGCCGTTCACCCAATTCGCAAGTCGACCGAACATGAGTCCTGGACAACAAATGAGTGCGCTGCAATCCAACATATGAAGCGCTTTGATCTTGTTGCGAGAGGCGAAGATCGTTGCGGCGATCAAGACCCCAGCCATCCCTCCGTGGCTCGACATGCCACCCTGATGAATCGCGAGGAGTCCCCAAAAAGGGAATGAGGAAGAGGTCGTCCACAAGAGGGATTGGTCATAGAGCAGAACATGCCCAACGCGACCGCCGACCAACACTCCAACCACCATCAACGTCACGAAGTCATCTGCTTGCGCCCCACTCATCTGCACTCGGTTGGTCTTCGCCATCCACCGAAGCAACATCCATGCGGCGATAAAACCCAACATGTACGAGAGCCCGTACCACCGAATGCCGAGTCCTCCCCCAAACTCAATCGCGAATGGGCTCAGCGTGTGGACAGTGGATGCAAATGTCAACGTCATTGGTGTGCAAGGTACCTCACACAAAGCGCGCGAGTCGCTACGCTGACTACGTGAACGACACCAATCCGATTTCCGTTGGTCCGAGTGAATTTGTCCGAAGCGAAGCGCAGGGTGAACTCGCTCCGTATCTTGTCAAGTTGGTCGGTGGAGAAACCCTGTCGTTCGACGAATCTGTTGCTGCATTCACCTGCATCATGCGGGGACGAGCGCATCATGGAGAAATGGGCGCATTGCTCGCGTTCCTCGCATCGCGCGTTCCCACTGAAGATGAGTTGGCGGGAGCCGCAGTCGTCATGCGATTGAGTGTGGATCGTGTGCCAACATCACTCCCGCCAGTCGCCATCCTCGATACAGCTGGCACGGGAGGAGCTCCAAAGACATTCAACGTTGGAACAGCCGCCGCGATTGTGGCTGCCGCGTGCGGAGCCCGCGTCGCAAAGCACGGCAATCGTTCTCGAACGGGCCGAGGGAGTGCCGAAGTGCTCGAGGCCCTTGGAGTTCAAATCAATGCATCGCGTGAAGTACAGCGCCAATGCCTCGACACCGTTGGCGTGTGCTTTTGCTACGCCGTGCAGCACCACCCCGCGGCAAGGCATGCGATGCCCGTGCGTCGAGTCCTTGGATTTCCAACGATCTTCAATCTTCTTGGACCACTCACTAATCCCGCGGGAGCGCGCCGCCAATTGATGGGGGTGTATGCACAACGCTTTGTGGACCCCGTTGCGGGAGCGCTCCGCAAGTTGGACACCGCCCGCGCAATCGTCGTTCATTCACTGGATGGACTCGATGAAATCTCAACAGGCGCAGACACCATCATGGTTCATGTGCGTGGAGACGAGATTGAGCGCGAGTTGTTTCATCCTGAATCAGTCGGCATCGCAAAGTCTGATCCACTCGCAGTGGTTCCATCGAATGCAACTGAAGCGGCGGTGTGGGTGCGTGAATTGCTCGACGGCTCAATGAAGGGAACGCCGCGCGACATGCTCTTGCTCAACAGTGCGGCGGCGCTGCTTGCCGCTGGCGTTGCGTTTGACATGCCTCACGCGATGGACCAAGTGCGTGAGGCACTCGCGACCGGTGCAGCGAGTTCAACTCTGGATCGCCTCATCGCTGTGTCGTCTGGCATGCCTGACCCTGGCGAGGAATAGAAATCTTTTTGGCTTCGTTTTGAGAATCTCGCTGATGTGCGGCGAGAATGCTGCGACATGTGACGAGAGAGAAACAACACGGGGTGTGGCCATTCGCAATCGCTTGGGGATTGTGGATCGGCGCGGCGGCGGGGGTGTCCAACGATGTTGCTGATCCATCAGTGGTCGCGTTGCAATCCCTCGCCGCGGTGGGTGTCGCCACACTTGGATTCTTGGCGCTCACCCATGCGCGTGGCGTGGCAGCGCGCACACTGGGTCGTGCAGGGGCAGTCTGTGTTTCGGTCGCGCTCGGCTGGTTCATCGGATGCGAAGAACGGGCTTCATTCGAGCGATCGGCATCGATGGTGGTGGATCCAGGTGGAGCGCTTGTCCACCTTGTCATCGAGATTGGACAACCTCGCGCACTTCGTTCGCGCTTCGACGCGGACACACCATCCTTTAGTGGAACACTCATCGCCCTCGAGACGGATCAGGGTCGAGTGGATGTCGGCCGGCCTGTCTCGATTCGAGTCGACGGTGCGACAAAGAGTGGTGGATGTTCGATCGAACCAGGGCAGTGCCTCTTTACTTTTGCGTGGTGGAAACCACCCGAACGCGACGAGGAACTGAAAGCATGGATGCCGTGGATCCTCACCGCTGGATCCGTTGGGTCCATCACGATCCCATCCTCCACTCACCAAGTCATCGCCCATCCATCGTGGATCGACGGGTGTTGGGCAGCGAGTCGATCCGCAACGGCAGTCGCCCTTCGGGAATCACTCAATGCATGGACTGACAGGCCATCCCGCTCCATCTTCGCTTGCATGGTGCTTGGTACAGAGCGCGACGGCGCTCGCGATTCGCTGCGCGAGTTCTCGCGCGCGGGCATCACCCACCTCATCGCGATCAGCGGATTCAATCTCACTGTTCTTGTGATCTGTGTGGTGTGGTGCGGACGGTGGTTCCATCTCCAACATCGCGCACGAGGTGCCGTGTTGTGTGTCGTTGTGTTTCTCTTCGCGCTCTCTGTTCAACCCGATGTCTCTGCCATGCGGGCTGCATCGATGAGTGGAGTGTGCGCTGCGCTCGTGTTGGTGGGGTGGAAACTCCGTGCCATGAATGTCCTCGCCTGGGTCGCGATCATTCTCATTCTGGATGATCCACGAGCCGCCATTCGTCCTGGCTTTCAATTGAGTGTCGCTGCTGTGATCGCTCTGCTCGCCATTCAACAACGGATGTTGGAACGAGACGCCTCGGCAACTTCCTCATCGATCCTTGTGCGATTTCTCGTTGGAGTGTGGCATGGATTCGTTCTCTCCTCGCTCATTTGGATCGCGACTGCTCCAATCGTCTGGTGTCATTTTGGAACGATCTCATTTCTCGGCGCGCCACTCACAGTCATCGCGGCACCGATCTCTGCCGCAGCGATCGTGCTCGGATCGATCGCGGTCCCTGTCGCGCTTGTGTCACCTCAACTCGCCGCGATCTTTGCAATTCCAGGATCCGCGATGGCGTGGTGCCTTGTGAAACTCGCTGCGATTGGATCTGCTTGTCCTGGTGCAACACTTGAACTCGATCCACTCAGTGGCCCAGTGGCGACGATCATGGTGATCGTCATGCTTGGGTGGCTTAACCGTCCACTTTCGAGGTCGGAGCCTCTGTTGGATCGCGAAGTTTCACTCCTGTGAACTGTGTGGGGCTGTCAGACCGAATCAACATTCCCCCCAGAATCTCCACTCGATCGCCAATGGGTCCATCGCTTTCCTCTTCAAGTTCAATAGCGAATGATCCCTTTGCCAACGGCACCTCAAGGCGTGTGGGATTGAGATTCCCTTGGTGGTGCGAAACTCGACCCATGATGTCGATCGCACCCACCACCACGCCGAGTTGTGAAACAACGAGTCGTGCTCGAGCAAGTGGTGATTGGGCGTGGACACGCAAACTCAATACGGCGTGGTCAAACGGAACCGTTCCCTCGATGCGCGACGGAGCATCCATACGAATTGGTTGCAGACCCATCGCGGTGGGGACCTCTGACGCCGTTGCCACCATCGGAGCCGCTGGGTCTGGCAATGCCAGGTGTGGTGCTGTTGTGTTCGCCGCAACGGTGATCACACTGGCGAGTGAGAGAACACGCTGTGTGTTTTCGAGAACAGTTGCTCCTTCTTCATCTCTGTGCTCTGCGAATACCTTCGTGAACGCCTGCCACATTCGTCCATCAAGTGGTTTGCCGTCCAGTGGAAAATGAAGTGTTGTCCCATCTCTCAACCACACCATGCCCTGTGTGCTCGGTTGCTCGAGTCCCACCAAGTGCACCGACACAATGGTGGTGAGCGCAATCCGACGGCGGCGACCATCTGAGTCGATGATCAAGTCGTCTGCGATCACCTCCACCAATCCTGTCACACGGTCACCATTCGAGAGGAGGATTGTGTCTTCATCGGCCGCATTCATGGAAGATGGTGGTCCACTCAATCGAATCGAACGCACTAATTCCAGCGGACATCGAAAGATTCCAAGCCGAGGATGCCGCCACTCGACAGTTGCCTCACTGGTTGTTTCGTGTGATGGATCGATGGGTGGGATTCCAGATCCACCCACGAGCGCGGCGAGAGTTCCAGGGAGACGCTCTCCAGTCCATAGGATCAATTCGCCTCTTGGAATCTCGAGAATCCCGTCGTCTTGCAAACAGCCGATGGTTGTTCCCTCAGAAACAATGTCCCACGCTGTTTGCAAAGCATGTGCAGACATGGTGAGTGTGCACATCAGTGTGAGAGAGATTGTCGCGCGAATGTGGATCATGCGATTCATCGTTGAAAAATGGGAAGGTACCGCTTTGGCATTTGAAGCACGATGAGCGCCATCGAGGTTGCGTAGGAAGTTCCGGCGCTGTGATCAAGCCATGTTCCATCTTCTGATTGAATTTGGATGATCTCGTCGCGCACCATCGGCCACCACTGCGACCAATGTTTGCCTCCAGCAAGATACATCGCTTGCACCGCGTAATACTGCCCGTAGAAGTAGTGGGCTTGTGACATCGGCCCTCCACCGCCAATCACACCCGCTTGCTCGAGATACTGCAATCCACTCTCTATCGCTTGGTCATCGTGAATGCCCGCGTAGAAAAGACTTGCAACGCCCGCTGCGGTACGAGGCCACGCACTACTTCCAGCGCCGCGTGTGTAACGAAATCCTCCGTCTGGGTTCTGGCATTCTCGAACGTAGCGCACGGCAGCGTCGACCGCCTCTTTGGGAATCTTGATGCCCGCGTTGCGCGCGCTTCTTAACGCCATGATTTCACAAATCGTGACTGAAATATCCGCATCGCTTGGAACAGGGTTGTAGCGCCAACCTCCCTCGTCATTCTGACTCGACTGAATAAGTCGGACGGCGCGCACGAGTGCATCTCGAACACGCGAGTCTCCTTGATCCATTCCATACACCTCGCCCAGAAAGAGTGTTGCGAACCCGTGCCCATACATTGGACCGTGGCTTGTTGGATCTGAAATCAATCCGCTCTCTGTTGAACTCTCCAGCACAAAGTCGAGTGCTTTTCGCACTTGCGGTGCATATTGACCTCGAGTCGGAGTGTTGCCATCGGCCAGGAATGCGAGTCCACACAGCGCGGCGATGCCGGCGTGGCTTCCATACCGACCGCGTCCAAACGATCCGTTGTCGTTCTGTTGCGCCGCGAGCGCAGCAAGTCCGCGGTCAATGCTGCTGACCATCGGAACGGTGATTTCATTTTCTGCTGGCGCGCTTTCAGCTCCGACCGTTGTGGTTGGGGGAACAACTGGAGGGGACACTTGCTCTTGTCCAAACGATGAGATCGTCACGGCAAAAAGGAGCACTGTGAAGTGGATCAGGTGGATCATTCGCGTGAATCCTCGGCGATGCGGCGAAAATACGCCTCAGTCCACGCTCGATAAGGTGTGCTCATCCGCTCACGCAGTCCCTGCCGAAGCACCTCGCGAATGCGTGGAGGAAGGGATCCCCATTCAATCCGATCAGTCTCCAATGCGCCGTCGGCGTCCACAACGGTGCCATCGGAGGGCGGGGGAGCTCCATCCTTGTTCGATCCTTCATCACTCCTCTTGGCGTCTCCATCGCGCTCGTTGGACTTCGCCTGCTTGGATCCTTGACGATCTCCTGGATCATTCGATTGTTGTGGTTGCGCCGACTCACCTTGTTGAGGTTGCTGCTGTGATTGACTCTGCTGCCCGGACCCTTGACCTTGTTGTTGCCTCCGCTGTGCGTCTTGAATCATGGCATCGAGCAGTTTGATGGCGTTCTCTTGGAGTCGCTGGGTTGAGACAGAGAGGTCCGCGCGAGACAGCGCCGACGATGATGAATCCATCAACACACGCGCGCGCCGCAATGTGTCGAGTGGCTTCTCATCCGAGAGCGCCTGACTCAAATCGTTGTTGTTCTCTGGCACGGTGGCACTTGATGGCTCACCTGCAATACCAAGCAACTCATCGAGCGTCTTTGGTGGATTGGTGTCTTGTCCGAAACACGTCGGTGATGGATGCAGCGTGTTCGCCCACAGTACGAGCAACACAACACCCAGCGTGGCTTTTCGAATGGAGTCTCTCATCGCACTTCTCTGTATTGATTTATCGTTCAAGAATCGCTCCAGACAAGGGATTCTCGTTCGTTTTCTCTGTTTTCTCATCCTCAGCCTTCTCTTCGAGTGATTTGGCGAGTTTTTCAGCGAGGTCCGCAACGGCTTTTTGCCGCGCAGACAAGTCGGCAATCTCCCCAGGTAGTTGAACCCCGCCCTCGGCGATGCGTCGAGTGCGCGCAGCAATCTGAGTTTGGAGTGCCTTCAGAACACGAAGTTCAGCAATCGGTGGAATGGGATCCTGATCGCCTTGTGGAGGTGCACCACCACCAGCGTTTTGGTTCTGATTCGAGAGTTGATCTCGCGCAAACCTATCCCGCGCTTGCTGCTCTTGCGCGAGCGCCCCCACAAATCCACCGATCACTCCGAGAACGGTTTCTTCTCTCGCGAGCACCCAGTCGTCCGTGGTTCCCTCGCGAAGAGTCGCGATCGCACCGACAGCGGCCTCACGCGCGACGCGGTGCGCCTCTTGAAATGCTGCCGATGACACAACATCTTCGCCGGCCCCAATCGCGTCAAGGCTTGTTAGGACCGCCGACTCTTCCTCTGCAATGCGACGACATTCGATGAGTCGTCGCCGACCAGACCAATCGCCGTTCATCAGCAGTTGTGTGTCCGAAAGGATCGTGGCTTGTTGGGCAAGCAGTGCTGAGTATCGGCCGTGCAACCGCTCGAGCAGCGCAATCTGAGCTTGTTCTTCAGCCTGTTGTTCTTGAGCGCGTGATTCAGAAAGTGCGGCGTTCAAACTCTCGGTCGAGTGCGCCATCGACTCCCCAAGCGATTGGAGTGATGGTTTCTCGCTTCGAAGCGTTGTGGCTGCAGTCGCCTGATGTTCGGCGGCGCGCGTGAGGTGTCTTGCCACCGACACACCGTCGGCACCAACCGCCAACGCTTCATCAATCACAGCCATCGTGTTCTTGTACAGCGAACCAATGGGTTCGAGAGGTGGAATCACTTCTGTCACATCGGCGACCATTCTCTCAATCACAGTACTTGTCGACACCAGTGATTGAATCGACTCTGTCAAACTAGCAAGGCGGCGCTTCAGTATTTCAAGTTGGAGTTGTTCCTCTTGTTCCAAATCTTCCTGTAATTGATCCAGTGCCTCACGGGCATTCGCGGCGGCTTCTGCTGCTGCCTGCGATTGGTTTTGTCTTGTGGCCTGCGCGCTCTTCTCCACCGATTCGACCAACCCACTTTGTTCGGCGTTTTCTGCTGCGTCACGCAGCGCTTGAGACCTCTCTGGTTGCGTCTGTTGCAATGCTTTTGATCGCTCGTGTAGTTCCTCGACCAGATCTCTTGCCTGCTGAGCGGCGGTGTCGGTTTCTGCTGCGGCAGACTCTATGGTTTCTCGATCTTCTGGAGACAACTCACCTGGGGTCTGTCCTTGTGACCGTGCAGATGATTGATCTCTTTTCTGCTGTGCCGCATCAAGTCGCTCGGCGATTCGCTCGATATCACGGCGAAGTGTCCAAGTGTCTTCGTCTCTTTCAAGGAGTGCTGCAGCGGAGGCCAAGTCGTCGCGTACCGACTCTTGTGCAGTGCGCGCCGATGATTCCTGCTGCTCGCGCGCGACATCGGACGTCTCCTCCGATGCTTCGCTCAGTGCGTCGCGCGCTTCCCCAGCGTGCTCAACAGCATCACCGAGAAGTCGTGACGCTTCACGAAGCGATTGTGCCAATGCCTCCCCACCAAGACCATTCTGATCAAGTCGCTTCTTGAGTTGTTCTGTTGCGGCTTGGGCCGCCGAGACCCGTTCACCCACCTCGACTTGTTGCATCAACGATCGTCGGTCGAGGGCTGTTGTGCGCATGGTTTCAACTTGCCTCGCATCAGCGCGCGTCACCTGAACACGAAGTGCCTCGACTGCGGTGCTGACATCTTCTTCAAACTGTGCGCGTGAGATGATGCGAATGCGTCTCACGGCGCTCTCTACTGCGAGGCGACTCTGTGTTGCCTGTCCGAACACATCTTGGACTGTCACACGGACCTCAAGTTGGTCTCCTGGTTGTGATCCCAACTCAATGGGTGAGATGGATTCTGAAATCGCCGCAGTCTGACCTTGGAGGTCACGGTGGTCGCTGCGCACTTGTGTCATTCCCTCGCCGACTCTTGTCCGCTGAATCTCAATTCCGCTCCAGGCAATGCCGATGTCGTCTGAGAGATTTGCTTTGAGTTCGACAACGGCGTTGGCCAACACACGAATATCTTCAGTGGGTTCTTGGATGGACACGAGTGGGGGTTCGTCTTGTGCCACATCCACAATCAGACGAATGGGTGCAAGAGCTGAAAGTCCTCGTGAATCTGTCGGGAACAGTTCTGCCGAGATATTCGTTGCTGCGCACCAACGAATGGTCCATATTCGTGCATCGCATTCCAACTTCAGATCTGGTGGCGGATTATCCAGCCCAACTTGGGTCTTGAGCCAGTGCACACGAGCGGCATCGTCGGCAGGAGGACACGGAACATCTTCAGTCAGCATCACACCCAACACCACTTGGGATCCCTCAAGGATTGGGTCGATGCGAATGGTCTGTCCCTCTGCTGCGGCAAAGACATCTGTATCGAACTCGGTCGACCCAGCGAGTGATGCGGCGTACTCGGGTGGGTTGGTTCGAAGCGAAATATGTTTCACCTCGGGTGGATCCACAAAGCGAATGATTTGTTCGAGAGTCTCGCTGTCTCGTGTCGAAAACACAAAACGGATTCGGTCTGCATCACCCGGCTCCAATAGAAACTCAAATGTTCCGTCTGGTTGAAGAGGCATCCGGGCACTGCGGGTGGTGGTGGTTCCATCCCGTTGTGTCGCGGTCCACTCCACCGCGACATCGACTGTGGATTTGTCTCCACGCAGCAATGTTGCTTGAAGCAGAACTGGAATACCGCTTGCCGCGTGGGTCACATCAACAAGAGATTTCACCTCTGTCGTCGCGGGCCATCTCGCTCCAGACCAGGGTCGGATGAGGCGCTCGATGCCGATCGCGGTTCGCTCGGGTTGCGCTGTTGTCGCGATCGCGACGAGCGCAAACAGTCCGAGACACTTCAACCAACTTCGGCGCGCACGCTGAGTGTTGATGATGTGAATGGGTTGCGATGCAATCAGTGTGCTGAGCGCGTTCTCTTGCACACTTGATGTGAATGGAGTCTTAGTCCCCGCTGATTCAAAGTCGAGAGCTGATCCGAGTCGTCCACGAAGTGACGGAACAAGCCGCTCAATCCGACGTGCGATGTCGACGAGGGCTGGGTGAAACTGTGTTGCTGGAATGATCCAGATATGAAGAATCCAGAGAAGCGCGGCAACACCAACCACAAAATTGATCGTCCGAAACAAAGCTGGGAGTACGACAAGGGCGTCGAGCACGATCAACCCTGTGGACATCAACACATAAACACTCAACACACCTGCCGTTCTCTCGGCGACCAACACAAGGCGAAGTGTGCGCCGCGTTTTGCGCATCGCCTTTCGAAGTGGTCCTTGTGTCTTCGCACTAAGCAAGCCGAACCACCTTTCGTCCAATCCATTCTGCTGCGAGACAAATCACCATGAGGCTGAGCACAAAGGCGTTGTGCCAAAGTGGATGGGTCGTCACCACCTCGTTCGACAAACTTCGGTCTGGAAGCAATGTTGGAATGACCGCAACATTCATGGGTGCCACCACGGCGCCGCCTGTTGCTTGTGCCAATTCTGCAAGAAGGGGGTGGTTGGTGGCTGGATTGAGGAGTTCTTCATCCACGCGCTCTGCGTTCACTGACCCCTCGATGATTGCGCCGAGACGATCATCGTCGGTGCGAATGGTCCACTTTCCATCTTTGGTGGGAGTGAAGGAGCCAGTGAACAACCCAGTCGAACCCTGTCGAGCAAGGTTGAGTCCTGACCGCTCGCCTGTCGGTGAGAGAATTGTGACGGGGATCACTTCTGCTCCAAGTTGATCGACTTTCCCTTCTCGAAGTTGGAGACGCACAAAACACACTTCTCCAACAGTTGCGGGTGTTGGATCGATTTCAATCTCTGCAATCATGCCGCGAGTGCTCATGCTCGATCGGGCAAGATGTCGAATCAACTGCAACCAGAATCGTTCTTGAAGCGTCTCGCCAATACCGTGTCTCCATCTCCACGTTTCGTCGGACGCAACATAAATCACTTCGCCGGCACCAAACCTCATCAAGGTAATCAGGGCGGTTGGTGTGCCTCCTTGAATAGGGACTGATTCAGCAAGCACCTCGACTGCACCCTGGAGATTGTCCTGCGTCAGCAACTGTCGCCATCCAAGACGGGCCCATCGTGTTGCCGGGTGTGTCAACGACTCTGGCCAACCTCCATCGTCGCTAATTCGAAGCAGTCCAAGTCTCTTTGCGGCGTGTGTTGGTTCGACGCTCCAGCTTCCGGTCTCGGCGCGAAGCTCTGTCGAGCGCACAGGTAGGAGTTTTTCAAGCGCTGTCCCTCTCCAACTCGAGGGTGTCCACCTTTCCCCACCGATCCACAAGAGTCCCGCCCCTCGATCGGCAACAGCACGTTGAATCGAGTCAAGTTGTGTTGGAGACAAGAATGACCCCGGCACATCTCCAATAATGAAAAGGTCAAACTCATGAAACTCGTCATCGCCTTGCGGCATGCGGGCGAGTGGGGTGTTTCCCTCTTGTGCAAAGTCGAGATCAGCAGAAATCAACATCACACTACTCTCCACCAACTCCTCACGAATGAGCATGTTCTTGATGTAGCGGTATTCCCAGCGTGGATATCCCTCGAGATACAAGACTCTGAGTGGTTCGTCCAGAAAGGACATGGTGATCGCGCGGGAGTTGTTCTCCACAACAAGATCATCGACTCCTGTTCCAATGCGAACGACAAAGTGTTGCTCGGTGGCATCGTCACTGCTCACCACCACGAGCGCGTCCGCCGCCCCATCCACCCAAGCGTGTGGTTGGATGAGTATCTCGTCTCTCATCGCGCCATCCGATTCGTTGGTGATCGACACTGTGATCGGCGTGGCTGGCGCCGCTCCGCGGGCACGAACGGTGACACGAATGGGTACTTTGTCGCGAACAAATGCTCGTGTTGGAAAATCGACATCGACAACTTCAAAATCGGTGGACACCGTCGCCGAACCAAGTGGAACCACCACCACAGGAATCCCGCGCTGGGTGAGGTCTCGAATCACTCGTCGTGGCACGATCGATTCACTCCGTCCATCCGACAGCAACACGATGCCGCCAACTGGTCGACCTCCTGTTCGGCGCAAGACCTCCTCAAGAGCTCCACCAATATCTGTCGCCACACCGACTGAGTCAGACAACACGACGTTTCCATCAAGAACCGAGGTTGGAACAAGTTGGTCATGAAATCCATTGATCACCACTGTGTGTTTCGCTTCAAGTTCTTTCCACCAGGCGGCGTTGAGTGTCTCTTTGAGTTCGGCGTCGCGTGTAATGCGTCCTTGTTGGGTGGGTGTGTCCGCAATCATCATGCTCGCCGATCGGTCGGCGAGGAGAATGATCGTGTCCCTTATATGGTGAATAGACACTTCTTCAACGCGCGGACCACTCAACAACACAAAGAGAAGGAGTGTGGTCACAACACGGAGTGTGCCCAGCGCCACCCGCCACAACCGTGGGGCGGATTGTCCTGAGTAATTGAGGAACGACAACAACACAGCACCAGAAAACAAGAGCAGCCAGACCCACGCTGGGAATGGGTGGTCAAATCCGATTCGAGAAATCATGGAGTTGGCCTCCACCGAAACCACCTCAAGAGCCGCGTGGGTAGCAACATTCCTCCCGCGTGGGACGCCACCCTCGCGAGGATTCCCTCAAGAAGCAAGAATGCAATCGCCACCATCACAAGCAGTGTTGCAATCGATGTCGTTGATGAATTGTGTGACTGCCCCGGTGTGCGACTCGTGTCTGTGACTTGCGTTGTACTCCCGTCGTCGTGAACAACAACAAGGTTTGTGATGGTGTCTGTTGCGCTCAATCCACACAACGATGCGAGTGTTTGTTCTTGTGTTGTGGGGGTGTTGATCGCCCACCGTGGATCCACATTGATGGCCACCAATCCAACACGAACGCCGCCTGCATCAAGCGCCTCATAGAGCCCAGCCCTATCCACTGGTCGGCGCAGCTTTCCATCTCGATCCACAGAAAGTCGGTCGTTCGATTGTTCCTTGTCTATACGACTCGCGAGTAACCGCAACGAGTGCATGTCGCTTCGTTGGAGTTGTTTCACACCACTCCCTCCGAGTGTGTAGTGCATCGCTTCGAGGTTGTCCGCTGCGGATTGTCGGATGATCTCTTGAAGGAGTGGCACAATCAGTGGTTTCGTTGGAAGTGAAGACCAGGTCGTATCAAACGGAACACCAAACACCACCACGAGACCACTCGATCCTTCTGGGTGGCCCGCCACCACAAGTGGTGTGTCGTCCGATTTCGTCACGATGGGGATCCATCGCTCAGATCCTTGAAGTGAAAGCGCTCTTGAAATCTCGACGGGTGTCGCGAGATCACTCAGTTCAGTCGAGAGCAGGGCGAGGAGAGGAGAGTTTGGTTGTTTTGAGTTGAGTGGTGTTGGTGTTTCGAACTCTGCAACGCGAATGGGTTCGCTCACACATTCCCCTCCAAACACAGCACGAAAGCGGTGCACCCACTCGTCTTGACCACCATCTGGTGCTGGAGTCACAATGACTGTGGCTCCCAAACGCACCGCCGACGCAAGCGACTTCCATCCCTCATGAGACACAAGGTCTGGTTGCAATACACAGATGGTGTGCGCGTCGGATGGAATGCCAGTGTCAAGCGTGGATGGGTCGACCAAATCAATCTGCATCGAGCCATCATTGGTTGGGTCAAGAGCGCGAGTAACCCAGTGTGCTGGTGGGGTGTCTTCCATCGTGACGCGGCGAAATCGTTGTCGATCGGCAATCAATACTCGCATGACACCTTCTTGACCACACACAGCAAATGAGTCGTTGTCAGCTGGTTGATCGTCTTGTGGAAGACGCACGCGAATCCCAATATCACCCTCTTGGTCAGGTGGAATTGTGATGGTGATGTTGGCTGTTGCTGTGGATTGTGCGGATTCAAAAACAAGCGGTGCTGTTTTTGTCTGAGTCCGGTCCACCGCCTTAGCGTCCACGTTGGTGGATAGTCGTTCGAGTGAGTCGCTTCGGCGCTCCGCTTGCACTCGAAGGTCAACCTCTCCCTCGTGTGAGAGTGGTCCGTGTCGTGTGGTAGATACACGTCTCACCCACACGTCATTTCCTGAAGTGTTTGCTGGTCCAAGAAGTTTTGTGTTATGTGCGCGATCCACCGCCTCTCTTGCCTCAGCAACGCTCGTGTCTTCTTGTGAGAGAAGTGTTCCCTCAGTCCACCCACTCGCGAGCCAATACACCGTCTCTCGTCCAGCACCCTCAATGGTGGATGAAAACGAGATGTTCTCGCGCGATGCCCACTCCATTGCCGAGCGTGGGAGTGCTGCGAGGTCGAGTGCGGTGAGGTCTTGAATCACAGCCAAGACAGCGGCGTGATCTCCGCTGGGTGGCCACACGAGCGGTTGATTGCCGGCCATTGCAATGACACCAACAAGATCATCGCTTGCAATGGATTCCATCTCTTTCGCAATCCACGCCTTGCTTCGATCCAGCAGTGTTTTGCCTTGAAATGTCGCTTGGGACGCAACACCCTGATCGATCACAATGAGAATTGTTTGTGGGGTTCGCCGAATGGACCCAAGATCATTCGACCAATGTGGATCCGCGATGGCTGCCCCAACGACGAGGATGAGGAGGCACCGTGCCGCCAACAAAAGAATTTGCTCAATCTTGCTTCGGCGCGCACTTCGTCGAATCGCGCGCGCAAGGAGTTCCATCGCCGCCCACGCCACAGGAGTGCGACGACGACGCAAGAGAAGGTGAATGATCACCGGCACAACGACTGTGGAGAGTGCTATCCAGGCAAGCAGTGGTGATGCGAAGATCACCCGAATTTCCCCTTCGTCTCATTCTCTCGCCTTGCCAAGAGTGCTGAAAGAAGTGGACCAACACTGTCGTGTGAATCAAAGAGTTGCCAATCGAATCCACAGGTGTGGGTGATGCGTCGCACGGCGCTGAGATGGGTGGTGAGTTCAGCGAGATAGTGTTTTCGCACAGCGCGCGCATCCACATCGATGCGTCCCTCTCCCTCAAGTCCATCAAACGGGGCTGTGACATCGAGTTGAAACTGTTGTTCCTGTCGGTCCAGAATGCCGAGCAAGATGGCATCGTGTCCGCGGTGTTGTAGTTTCGAGAGGGCGGCTCTGAGTTGTTCCGTGGGTCCGAGGAAGTCTGAGAGAATCGCAAAAAGGACTCTTCCCCCAGACTTGGAGAGTGCCTGATCGACCGAGCGAACGATGTCGATTTTCCCTCCCACGGCTTGTTGGGCGAGGAGTTGAACAATGCTTCTCCATTGATCACGCGCGCTCGAGCGGCGAATACCGGCAACAATTCCATCGGGCCCCATGATTCCAAGACCAACTCGATCTCGCTGATGAAGGCAGAGGAATGAGATCGCCGCAGCGCAGGCACAAGCGTGGTCATACTTCGTCCACGCTCCACGTTGTCGTGTGGCGTCCGTTCCACCCCATCCACCCTTCACGCCGAGTGTTCCATAGGTCATGCTTCCTGATGCATCAACAAGCAACATGATTTCAAGATTTGTTTCTTGTCGATACTCCTTGATATGAAGCTTGTCGCTTCGTGCAAACACTTTCCAATCCAGATGACGCGTGCTGTCTCCTGCGGTGTATTGGCGATGGGACGCAAACTCAACCGCCGGACCCTGAAAAGGAGAGCGGTGCATTCCACCCATGAAACCTTCGGCAATGCGCTTTGCTCTCAGCTCGAACGGCGCAAGCTGGCTCAGGGTCTCTGGAGCGAGATACTCTTCTGCCCGCATTATGAGGTTCGAACGATGCTGTCGAGGGTTTTGGTGGTCGAACCATCTGATGCGTCGAGTGGTGTGGAGCGGATGAGATCGCGAATGATGTCGTCCGCCGTCACATTGTCGGCTTGGGCATTGAAGTTCGTCAGAATGCGATGCCGCAACACAGGAAGCGCGACGGCTTGGAGGTGTTCTGGCATCACGTGTTTTTCCCCAGCAAGGAGTGCTTTTGCCTTCGCTGCAATAACAAGGAATTGGCTCGCTCGAGGGCCAGCTCCCCACGAGAGATAATCCTTGACTGCCTTCGTGGATTCTTCTCCACTGCGGGTGGACCGCACAAGTCTCAGTGCGTATCGGATGAGGTGGTCGGCGATGGGGACTTCTCGCACGAGTTTCTGAATGGTGAGAATCTCCTCTGCTTGAAGAACCGCTCTGGGTTGTTGTGCTGAGTTCCCCGTTGTTCGACGAATGATCTCCATCTCTTCGGCTTCTGTTGGGTATCCAATTCTGATCAGAAACATAAACCGATCAAGCTGTGCTTCGGGAAGTGGATAGGTGCCCTCTTGTTCGATTGGATTTTGTGTAGCCAGAACAAAAAATGGAACAGGAAGAATGTGCGCTTCTCCACCACTCGTGACTTGTCTCTCCTGCATCGCCTCCAAGAGGGCTGCTTGCGTCTTCGGCGGTGTGCGGTTGATTTCGTCCGCAAGAACAACATTGGCAAACACAGGACCTCGAACAAAGCGCAAACTCCGTGTTCCTGTTGACTTGTCCTCTTGGATCACCTCGGTGCCGGTGATGTCGCTCGGCATCAAGTCAGGTGTGAATTGAATCCTTGCAAACTTGAGAGAGAGCGTCTTGGCCAGTGTGGAGATGATGAGTGTCTTGGCGAGTCCAGGAACACCCTCGACGAGCGCATGGCCCCCCGACAGGATGGTGATTAGCAACTGATCGACCACGTCTTCTTGGCCAACGATGACGGTTGCAAACTGCTCGCGAAGGGTGTCTCGAATATGACGAACCGCCGCCGCCGCTTGCTCTGGATGGTTGATAGAGAATGGGGTGCTCACTCCACAAGTTTATGAGTCACGACACAAAGACGAATGTGCTTCAAGAATCACCCCCAGCAGCGGGTTCAATGAAGGAACCGCAAGATCGTGTGCGCTGGACCCCCTCTTTTATGGAATGAAAGAGATCTTCTTCTTCTTCAAGAGACGGTTGGCATTCTGTGGATAACACACATTGAAACAAACATAACCAGATCGAGCGCAAGCACTTACAAATAAACACAAAATCGTATAGCGATGTCTGTAACTGTTGTTGGACGTGTTTCGGGTGACAAGGAGCCACAAAAGTGGAACCCAGCGTTGGCTTCTGACTATTTTCCCGCCTGAGAGAACGACGGCCAGCGGCAGGTTTTCCCCCAACCATTCACACTGCTACCGACAGGGCGGGAGCGGGCGGTTGCTCGCGTCCAAGAGCCCTCTCGATCGATTGAACCGACCGAGCGAGCTGGTCATCGGTCGCCACACGAGATTCCACCGTTCGAATGGCGTGCAACACCGTGGAGTGGTCTCGTCCTCCGAAATAACCGCCAATCTCTTCGAGACTGAATCGTGTGTGTCGTCTCGCGAGATACATACTGACCTGGCGAGGCAGGGCAATACTCTTGTGTCGACGCTTCCCGAGGAGATCCGCAAGTCGCACATCAAAATACTGAACAACGCAGTCCACGATGTCTTGAAGTGAGGAAGAGCCATCCCGCTCCACAGACCCAGCACGATCGGAGAGAGCTTGTTTGACAAGATCCATGGTGACACCAGTAACCACCGTGCTGGCGAGCAACCGAATCTTCATCAGAGCACCTTCAAGTTCTCGAACATTGCCGTCCACACGAGCAGCAATGAACGACGCCAACTCATCCGACAACACTGTTTCGTGAAGAGCGGCCTTTGCATGAACAATGTTGACACGTGTCTCGAAGCAAGGTCGCTCCATACGCACCACAAGGCCAGAATTGAATCGGCTCACAAGACGAGACTCAAGATCCGGGATATCCACCGGCGCAGCATCTGAACTCAGAATCAGTTGTTTTCCCGCCTGATGAAGGGCATTGAATGTGTGGAAAAACTCCTCCTGCGACTGATCCCGCTTGGAGAGAAAGTGAATGTCGTCGACGACCAACACATCAACACCACGAAAGCGATTTCGAAACTCATTCACCGATCCAGCACGAACCGCATCATGGAAATGATCACTAAACGTCGCGCAGCTGACATAACACAACACCGCACTTGGGCGCTGTCGATACAGGCGTTGACAAATGGATTGCAACAAATGTGTCTTGCCAAGGCCGACGGCACCGTGGACAAAGAATGGGTTGTAGGCGCGGCCCGGTCGATCCGCGACAGCTTGTGCCGCAGCGTGCGCAAGTCGATTGCAAGGACCAACCACGAACGAATCGAATGTGAAGTCTGGACTCAGGAGCGTCTGTTCAACAGTCGACATCGTTAATGGCGGAGCGCTCGTTGGTTCGGCTGGAACATTTGGAACAGGCGGCGCCATAGCCTCATCAGTTCCCACGAAGCGGATTGCCAACAATCGCCCAGTCACACTCTGTGCCGCCTCAGTGAATTGAAACACACACGAACGCTGCAGATACCGAAGTTGAATAAGGTCGTGAACGGTAAGTTTGAGCACTCCACCTTCAATCCCAGACGGATCGATATCAGCGAACCAATGTCGGCAAATATCTGCGTGGTTTCGGCGTAGGTAGGCGTTGAGAGCCACCTTTAACTGTTGGTCGGTTTGTTGGGCCATAAATGGGGCGGGGCGACGATAAACCAATGGGCGACCTGAGTCAATGCAGAGAGAAACTATTTTGCTTCGTCGGTCACAGCGCTCTCGGTTGGCTGTGGTCCACAGGAGAGAAGTTGTTGCTCATAACGCGCACGGTTGGTCCGTCCATCCATCAACAAATGGATCTGACGATCCCCCGCGATTGCCGCAAGACACTCCCGCGCGAATGGAATTGGTGTGCGCCGCGATACATGGACCACAACCACATGCTCAGCCTTCCAGTGCGGAAGGAGCCGCGCAAGGTCGTTGATGTGGATGTGCTGACCAACACGCGCTCGGTCGCCATGTTCTGGATCAAAGAAGGTGCACTCCACGATCAAGATTCGCGCTTCTACAAAATCCTTTGCAAGCAAAAAATCACCAGGCGATGTGTCGCCGGTATAGGCAACAAGAGGAATCTCGACGTCGACTGTAATGTCCACCCCATTCGACCGAAGATCTCGAATCTCGGCTTGAGAAAGAAGCGTGTACTCAGCCTTCAATTTGCGTCGCCGCTCAACGACGACGTAGCCAAGCGCTGGAACCGTATGGGAAACCTCAAGCGCCCGAAGAAATCGTCCGCGCTGCAATTCAGTCTCTTGACCAACAGCGAGAGGCACAATCTCGTATGGAGTTCGCTGCCGCTCAAGGTCGACCCACCCCTTCATCATCGTGTCGAGTGCGCCGGCAATGGAGTGGTGACAGACAACGCGTCCAGGGGGATGTTTTTGAAAGTAACGCTGACTAAACCAGTATGGAAGCGCCGCGACATGGTCCATGTGCGCATGCGAGAGGGCCACCGTTTTCGCGCCCAGTACAGGACGAGGACACAATCCAATGTCAAAAACGATGTCTAATTCTGGAATCTGAACAACAGCCTCTTCACCAGCCACACTGATACCCTGCACTCGGAAGGGTGGCAGGTACAGGAAACCCATCTGTGTCTCACGTGGTGGAAGGGAAGGAACCATGGGAAAGTCAATGGAACTCGAAGGTAACGAAGAGGTGGTCAGCGACGGCGAAACGACTCAGAATACCAAACACACTAAAGTGTGTGAGACATAGGTTCTGTGATTCATCTCATGTGTGCCACAACAGAAAAACCCATTCTGAGCGAATTCGCGAGTGACCCAGAAATGCGAGAATTGATCGAGCATTTTGTGGGAGTGTTGCCTGAACGATCCGCAGCCATGCAAGAACGTTGTTCACAAGGAGAGTGGTCCGCACTCAGACGCCTCGCCCATCAAATGTGTGGCGCAGCGGATGGCTATGGGTTCCCCACACTCGGATCGATTGCGAAAGAGCTGCAGAGAGAAATAGATGCAGGGAACCACCACCAGGCACCCGCGCTGATTCAACAATTCACCAACATGGCGAACCGGTGTAGCGCAGAGGGCTCCCATTGAACAACGACCACACGCACATCCCGCGCGTGCTTGTGATTGATGACTCAGAACTTGTTCATCGACTTCTGAAGGTGAGACTCCAAGCCGAACGCCTGGAGCTCTTTGGAGCCCTCAACTCAAAAGACGGAATGGAGATGGCGAAGACCCTGAATCCAGATGTGATTCTGCTTGACATCGACATCGACGAGTTGAATGGTTTTGATGTCATCCAAAAACTCAAGGAGGACACAGAGACCCAAGGCATCGCCGTCATTTTCATCAGCGCGAGCGGAGATACCGCGCAAAAAGTGAGAGCACTCGACCTCGGCGCAATTGATTTCATCGGAAAGCCATTTGAAGCCGTTGAGCTTCAGGCGCGTGTTCGAAGCGCCATTCGAACACAAGGACTTGTGCGGATGCTCGCGAAACGCGCACAAGTTGACGGACTCACTGGTCTTTGGAATCACACCTACTTTGACCTTCGGCTCGCAGCCGAGTGCTCAGAAGCGCGGCGCCACACACGACCACTCGCACTCATCATGGCGGACATCGACCAGTTTAAGATGGTGAATGATCAATTTGGACACCTCTTTGGAGATCGAGTCCTCGAGCGCTTTTCAGCCATTTTCTCGGGTGGACGAGCTAGCGACATCGCGTGCCGTTTTGGTGGAGAGGAGTTTTCGATCATCCTTCCCAACACACCGATTCGCGAGGCGACCGATGTGGCTGAGCGGTATCGGGTCTTACTGCAAAATCAAACATGGGCCGAGCATCCAGGTGTTGTGGTGACCGCGAGCTTTGGAGTTTCCGACCTCGCCTCTGTCGGGGACACGGGGAAGGGGAGCGACATGGTGAGTGCCGCCGATGCCGCGTTGTATCAAGCCAAGAGCGCGGGTCGCAATCGGGTTGTTGTTGCTGAGGCACGGAGTGCCAATGTGCGCGTGGATAGTGGGCGATGACCCCTGTCGAGGATGATTGCCTTTGTATTCGCCATTGGGATTTTTCTGAGACAAGCCAAACAGTCGGAGTGTTCACACGCTCGCTCGGGGTGATTCGCGCCATCGCAAAAGGGTCACGACGAGAAAAATCACCTTTCTCAGGTGGTGTCGACCTTCTGACGCGCGCACAAGGTGGACTCATTGTTCGTCGTGGGCACGAACTCTCGACACTGACGAGTTGGAATCTCTCGCAGACATGGTCCTTTCTTCGAAGTGACATGCGCGCCAACCGAGCAGCATTCCTCTTTGCTGATGTGACTGGCAGAATGCTCATGCCGCACGAACCACATCCCCGAGCCTTTGACGCGTTGATCCAAGCACTCGATACCCTTGAGCGCGGCGATGGTGTTGATGCCACAGTCACCCGGTTTCTTTGGTCCATTCTCGAGGTAGCTGGAGAGACACCACGACTCCCCAACAACCCGTTCGCACCATCCACCACACCAAGGGAGAGCGAGGTGTTTCTTCCATTTTTCCCGCATGATGGAGGGTTTGTGCAGTCTGGATCAGGTGTTTCTTGGCCCGTTCGGATGAGCACCGTGGTGGCGCTTGAACAACTGATCACAGGAGTGGCTCCACCCGCCGACACAGAAGCCTCCACACGAAGTGCCCGGTTGCTTGTCGCACTCGTGAGAGAGATTCTTGGAAGTGAGCCGCCCACGGTTGCGTTGCTGTACCCAGAGATCAGCGGGTCGCTGCCGTTCGCTACGATCACTCCGTGGCAATCCAACACCAACACACGACGCTTGCGAACGGGGTCCGCATCCACGCCGAAGTCGACTCTGACGCCGCGAGCGCAGCAGTCGGATTCTTCGTTGGAACAGGAACAAGGGACGAACCACAAAACATCGTTGGAGTGAGTCACTTTCTTGAGCACATGATGTTCAAAGGAAGCGCGCATCGTGGCGCGGAAGAGGTCAACCGTGATTTCGATCTCATCGGTGCCAACCACAACGCATTCACCTCGTCCGAGATGACCGCTTACCACGCGAGTGTGCTTCCAGAGCACATCCCACGAGCCACCGAACTCGTGGCGGACTTGTTTCGGCCCGCACTGCGCGACGCAGATTTCGATGAAGAAAAGGGAGTCATCCTCGAAGAAATCGCGATGTATGCCGACGATCCCTCATGGACACTGTACGAGGCATCGCTCTGTGCTTATTTTGGATCCCATCCACTCGCCTATCCCGTGCTTGGCACTCCAGAGTCGATCAAGGCAATGCGTCGTGATGATCTTGCTACTTATTTTCGGCAACACTATGCCGCGTCCAACACAGTGGTCTCTGCAGCGGGACGCATAGATTTCGACGCGTTTGTTCAGAAGGTTGAGAGTGAGACTCGCGATTGGCCCAAGGTCGCTCCGCTGCGCGTGCACGGGAATCCACCCGCAAACACCACCCGAATCAACATTGAAACCGCCAAGGCAACACGCGGATACCTCGGGATGATGTGGCCGGGTCCAAGTGAACAAAGCGATGATCGTTATGTAGCAGGTCTCTGTGCCTACATTCTTGGAGGAAGCGACAATTCCCGCCTGTACTGGGCACTCGTCGATCAGGGTGTCGCGCAAGAAGCGGATTGTGGAAACACTTCGTTTGATTGCACAGGGGCGATGAGCGTCTCCGCTGTCTGTGATGTGGGAAAACTCACAGAAGTTGAATCCATTGTGCGCGCCGAGCTCGAAAAGTTTAAAGACACCGTAGCCGACGAGGAAATACATCGCGCTCGCGTCAAGATGTCAACCGCTGCAGTGCTTGGTGGAGAGAGACCGGCCGGTCGTATGACTCGCCTTGGTGTGATGATGCTGCGAATAGGGAAGTACTCATCACTCGAAGAAGAACTCGCGAAGTGTTTGGCGATTGAGCGTTTAGACTTACAAAATTTTGTTGACCGCTGGCCGCTTCTTCCACGACTCGTGGTGACGGTTGTCCCACCCAACAAAGAATGAAAGCGGGCGCACCGTCTCGCGCGCCCGCTTTCGGGACCCTCCAACAGAGGCAGTTGTCGTTGTGAGTGCTGGAACTCTTAGAAGAGTCTGAGTCCAGCCTCGAAGTGAGATATCTCACCATCAGGAGTGTGGATCGGTCGACTCCACACAACCATCAGTGGACGATCTTCATCTTGCTTCGGAGACGAACTCCATCGCACACGCCCAGTCAATCCCTCAGGGAGAACGCGATCGGTGCGAACACGAACTCCTGTTTCGCTGAGATCGATCGCCTCGTATTGACGTAGTTCCTGCGGTTCGTGGTGCCATCGCACAGAGACCGTGCAGAAAACAGCGAAGCGGCTCGCGCCGCGCCTGTTTTCAGCGAGTGCTTGTGCCATCGCCACTCGAAGCGCCTGTACAGAAGATTTATCGGTTGTTCCTTCCATCCTCATACCCTTGATTCCCTTCACCAAACGACAATCCAATTCAGGAGTGTGGAGGCAAGCGGCAGCGGCGCAAATAGCAAAAGTTTTTCAACTCATTCTGACCGAGTTCGATTCAAGACAAGAGAGGCTTGCTCATCCGCGCGATAACTACTTCGCACGAGCGGACCACTCTCACACACCTTGAATCCAACGGCCAGGGCGGTGGACTTGAATGAGGCAAAGAGGTCAGGATGCACCCAACGATCGATTGGCAAATGATTCCGAGTGGGTTGGAGGTATTGACCAATCGTCAACACTTCAGCATTCGACCAATCCGCAACTTCATGAATGACCTCAGCAACTTCGTGGTCGTGTTCTCCGATCCCCACCATGATGCCGGTTTTTGTCACGAGACCAGTCGAGTGAAACTGGCGGAGCACACGAAGCGACCGCTCATACTTTGCTTGTGGACGAACAGCAGGGTGCATGCGTCGCACAGTCTCCATGTTGTGAGAAATAATCTCTGGACGAGCGTCACACACCGTTTGGATGTCGCGCTCTACTCCCTTGAAATCTCCTACCAAAACCTCAATGGTCATCTGTGGGCACGCGGCGCGAACACGCTCAATCGTCTCGGCCCATATCGCGGCACCGCCGTCAGCAAGATCATCGCGGTCGACACTCGTGATCACGACATGCTTGAGTCCGATGCGCGCGAGACTCTCTGCAACACGCCTTGGTTCATCGAGATCGACACTCGCGGGCTTTCCAGTCTTGACATTGCAGAATCCACACGATCGGGTGCAGGTGTCACCCAGAATCATGATGGTGGCCGTTCCGCGACTCCAACACTCGCCCATATTTGGGCACGACGCCTCCTGGCACACCGTGTGAAGCTTATTTTCAGTGATGATGGACTTGAGATTGAGATAAGCCTCTCCGCCCGCCATCCGCGCACGAAGCCAATCAGGCTTCTTGCCTATGGCGCGTTGTTGAATCGCACCATCTTGGTTGTTGAGGATTTGATTCGAAAGACCGAATACAGCAGGACCCACGTTTCTCGCGGTATCGCCGCCGAGTGGGCGGGGATGACGCGAGAGAGTGCGCTCAAGCGAGGCGCTGGAACCAGTGGTGGGGAGGGGTGAATCGCTCATCATTCGGTCGGATAGATCATCGTAGCGAAGAGCAGCACGAAAGCGCAGCGCGAAGTCCACACAAAGTGTCTTCAAGGGGCATGAAACAAACAGGTCGTCCAGTCGCACCCGATTGTTCGGGCAACTGCGGAACATGGATGAATCCACAGAGCAGGGGCCCGATTCCCTGGTGGGACCACTCAATCGCAAGGTACATCACCTCGTTACACAAGAACGTGCCTGCAGAGTCACTCGCGTGGCACGGCACTCCGGCGTGTCGAACACCCGCCACCATCGCATCGACAGGGAGTCGAGAGAAGTGAGCGGCGGGACCACCCTCAAGAATCGCAGTGTCAGTCACGATGGTGCCAGCATTATCAGCAATGCGGTACGAGCGTCGATTCACAGCCACACGCTCAATCGCAATGCCATCAGCGCGCATTGACTCTCCAAGCAGAATGAGGAGATCACACGGTGCACGATCGAGCGCAAGCTGAAGAGCGCGATGCGCTGAGCCCTCTCCATCCCCGCCAACCACAGGCAGGATGACACACTCAACCGATTGAAATCCATCCACACCAGACTTGGCTAGTGATTGAGCCGCCTTCATACTTGGATTCACAGTGCTTCCACCAAATGGCTGAAATCCCGTGATGAGAAGGCGAGGACGTGTATCGCTCACGATACGCCTGGAAGTGGTGGCAAAGGCGCACCAATGGCATCACACAACGCGCGAACAATCTCATACTCGTCGTCGTCACATGCATCATCCGCAGCGACCACCGCCACCGCCGCACGCAACATCAACCCACGATCGTGTGTTGAAAGCGAGTGCAATTGCTCCACATTCTTCGCCAGAATGTCGAGCGTGGCAGCGTCCTTGGTGGGGAGTCCACCGCCGCCGATCGAGAGTTGTTGCAACCCTTGAGAAAGTGCATGAGCCGCACCACTCGGATCGTGTGCCGTCAGCGCCAAGATTCCAAGGTACGACACAGCATGGGAACGGAGGGCAAGTAGTGGAATCAGTTTTGGTTCTGGCAGAGCCCACAACACACGCTCGACGCGGAATCGAAGGGTGTTGATCATGGACCACTCAGAGAGTGACACCTTGCCATCCTTGCGAACCAGTTTGGCGATCGCTTTTCGAAATGGGCGGTAGGTGGCTTCGGGCACACGGAGGAGCGACGGCACACAAAGATCAACCAAGACCAATCGATTGCGTCTGGGGATGGACCGAACATCACTCATGATCTCTCGAACAATCACCGCGGCCGCGGGGTCCGCCGCATCGATCCAGTCAATGTCTTCGGCGTTCGAGAGCGACAAGGCGTAGATCACCGCGCGTGCTCCATCTGCCGTGTTCGCGACGGTGCGGATTCTGTCGCCCAGAGAAGTGATCACTGTTCCAGCCCACACAAGCGATTGCGAGTCGATCGATCCCGCGCGACTGATCGTTCCAGCGAGGGATGCCGTTGAGGCCATCATCGGCATGGGCGCGGCAACATTGTGGCGCCTTTTCTTCACAGCGGTTGGAGCGACAGCCGCCGCGAGCGCCGCTCCAGTTGTTCCTTCGACACCACCCGCGCCAACCTCGGTGGAGACTCTGAGGTTTTCAATGCGTCGAATGCGTTCGTCTAGTGGAGGATGGGTCGAGTGCATCGAGTCCACCGCAGAGCAGAAAAAGTAATGACCAAATGCGGCAACCTTTGGATCTTCAATGGTGGTCTTGCGCCATCCACCAATTTTTCGAAGAGCGTTGGCGATACCGTTTGGATTGCGCGTGTATTGCACCGCGCTGGCATCAGCCAAAAACTCGCGCTGCCGGCTGACCGCAGCTTGGATCAGTTGTCCGAAGAGTGTTCCAAAAAACCCAGCCACCATCAAGAGAAGGCCCAAGAGCATGACAGCGAGGCCAATCATGGCGCCATTACTCTTGTTCTTTCCACTTCCACCAGAACGCATGAGGACGGGGGCGATGTAGCGCAAGCAAATCCAACCCATGACTCCAAGCGCAACGATGCCGGCGATGGCACCCGTGAGCCGCTTGTTCATCACCATGTCGCCGTGAAAAATGTGGCTGTATTCGTGGGCGATGACCCCCTGCAACTCATCTCGATCGAATGCGTCGATCGCCTTCGTGGTGATCCCAATCACCGCGTCTTCTGGAGTATCACCAGCAGCGAACGCGTTGATGGCATCACTCTGGATGACAAACACTTTTGGTATCGGAGATCCACTCGCGATCGCCATCTCCTGCACCACATTCAAGAGGCGTTGCTCGGCAGGATGGGAAGTCGATGGATCGACCTCAACGCCACCAAGGAGTTTGGCGATGGTGGCTCCTCCACCCGAGAGTTGTCCCATCTTCACGAGTGATGTGATGCCAATCACTAATGTGGTGGGGATGAGTGTGAAGCCAATCACCCTCTGGTCGAACGCGATCGTCGAGAACGCCCCAAGATCAGGAGTGTTGAACGCCGCAACGATCGCCACAGTCAACCAGATGGATCCAGCGGTTGCCATGTACCCGAGAATGAACAAGAGGATGAGCCGTCCCGTGTTCTTACGGGCTCTGTCTTGATGTTCGAAGAAGTTCATCGCCACAAGAAAATTCCCGTTTTAGAACCGCACACTTGGAACAGCACGATCACCCTCGTTCGCCTGAAACATGGCCATAGGGTGGAAGGCGAACAATCCCGCAATGAAGTTGTTTGGAAAGACAGCGAGGAGTTCATTGAATCGCATGACGGCGTCGTTGTATCCCTGCCGAGCGAATGCGATTCGATTCTCGGTCGTCGACAGCTCTTCTTGCACTGCAAGCATGTTCTGGTTCGCCTTGAGATCTGGGTACGCCTCAGCAACAGCCATGAGCCTTGAGAGTGCTGTGTCGAGCCCCTTGGCCGCCGCACCAAGGTTTTCAGTCGCGGTGGCGTCGGTCGGGTTGGCGGCGCGCGCGCGGATTCCATCCACCGCGGCTTGACGAGCCATAATGACGGCGGTGAGGGTCTCTCGCTCGTGGGTGAGATAGCCCTTCGCTGTCTCAATGAGATTCGGAATCAGATCACACCTGCGTTTGAGCTGCACATCGATCTGACTGAAGGCGTTTTCGGCTCGGATGCGTCCTCGTTGGATCGAGTTGTAGACCGAGACGACCATGATCGCCGCAAGAATGATCACAACACCAACCACGCCGAGTGCGGTGGCAACACCACTCGCAATGATCATGGGAACCCCAAGGGAACTAGACATGGGTTGAAGCGTACCCTCGTCCAACTTCGAAACACACAGAGAGATAGGCTTGGCGGAGTGACAGACTCCTTTACCGATTACCCACTCGCCACCCAACTTATTTTGCGAATGAAAGAGATGGGTCGTGTGACTCCGACCGAGGTGCAGCGCCAACTCATCCCCGCTGCACTTCTGGGACGAGATGTCCTCGCCGTTGCGCCCACCGGCACAGGAAAGACGCTCGCGTACCTCCTGCCCGTGGTCAACGCGGTACTCGCCGACAAACCCCGTCGCCGAAAGGGTCAACGCGGTGAACTCATGTTGCCCACCGAACGACTTCGCGCACTGGTCTTGTGCCCCACGCGCGAGCTCGCGATTCAGGTGGCTGAGGAGTGCACACAGTTGATGAAGGGCACGGTGTTGAGTGCCGGAGCAGTTTTCGGAAAGAGTCCTGCTGGTCCACAGATTGAAATGCTCATGGGTGGAGTGGATCTCGTTGTGGGAACACCTGGGCGCGTGCGGGAACTGATTCAAGGGAATCACCTTCACACCGGCGCGATTCACCACCTTGTCATCGATGAGGCGGATCGCATGTGGGACATGGGATTCGAGCCACAGGTTTCTTGGATTCTGACCACGTTGCCTTCGTCGCGCCAGACGATTGGTGTTTCGGCGACTCTTCCTCCAGCCGTGCAACGATCACTGGCCATGGTGTTGCGAGATCCAGAACGAGTGGATGCAGCTCCACCCAACACGCTCGCACGAACCGAGGTCGGAGCTCATTGCCGATTCGATGTTGCGGACTCCGAAAAAATCCCACTTTTGCTCGAGCGAATCGTGGGAGGATCTCGTCGTGGAGTCGCCGTCTTCGTGCGCACACGTCGACGCGCGGACTGGGTCTCAGAAACTTTGACAAGGCGTGGGCTCAAGGTCTCACTGCTTCACGGGGACATTCCACAGCGCCGTCGATCCGAGGCTCTCGCCCAGTTTGCCGCAGGAGAAAACAGCGTGCTTGTGGCGACCGATGTGGCATCACGAGGACTCCACATTGAGCGAGCGCGAACAGTGATCAATTACGATGTTCCACTGCTTCCAGAAGAGTTCATTCATCGAGTGGGACGCGCTGGGCATGGAGGAGGACGCGCCGAGAGCATCTCGTTCGTCTCAGCAGCGGATGCTGAGCGGTGGACGAGGATCGAGAAACTCGTCGGCGTTGAAGTGGTTCAGCGGGTAGTCCTTCCATCCCTCTCAAAGTGGAAGACTGTGCAAGTCGGATCGGTCGCCCCAGACGATGAGTCGAGGCCGATGAAGGGAAAACTCGGGCTCAAGCCATTCAAACCATTCAAACCGTCGAAGGGACCGAAGTCGCACAAGCCAGGTAAAGCGCGACCGTTCAAAGCAGAGCCTCGTGCCGACGGGACATTCAAGTTTCCGAAGAAGAAGAGCAAGCGTCCAGGTCGCGCCGCGCGTGCCCCGATCTCAGGCAAGCCGGGTGGAGGCGTTCGTCGTCCACCTTCGCGGTCGAAATGAATTTCTAAACCGGAATCGCTGGTAACGCGAACTCGAGCACAGCCCATATTCCAATCGCGAGGAGTGCCATCACCGCAAGACTCGTCGCGGTCATCGACACGACTTCGCCCCAGTATCGGCTGAGAGACATACAACGCACGGAGCGGTGAACCATCGCAATCCCGAAGACGAGTGGCACGATGAGGATCCACCAACCTCCACCAAGGATGTCGAGTGGTTGAAGGAATGGAATCCACCCCAAGATCATGATGGTGCCTCTTCCAACTCGCGCGGCAATCGTTGCAGTGCGTCAATCACCACGACCACATTCAAGAGCCCGGCGAGGGCACAGTACAGCGTGCCAATTTCGTTGGCGTAGGTGATGCTCTTGTAGGTGCTGACCTTCGGTTCTGGTCCTCGTTGGACGAGCGATCCACCTGGTGTGGGGACGAGTTCGCCCACTTTCCCAGTGCGCACATAGGATGAATTGACCCAGTCGGCAGCAAGGGCAATGGGTCCGGCGCACACTTGAAGGTAGAACCACAATCGGTCCTCTTTTTTGTCGACGACGTCGACTCCGCCGATCAAAATCCCGCCGAGAAACAACCCAACAACGCCGATCATGGCATACAAGCCGCGGCGGGTGTGACCGAGGGAGATCTGTCCCAAACCAGGGAAAAAAACACCGAGAGCGGCCGCCTGAAAATTGAGAGGTTGATCAGATTCATGATTCGCCATTGTGACCTGCTTACTTGTCCCGCAGAACTTACCTCACAGAACTTACATAGACTAGACATATCGCGCCGAACGAGGTGCACACAGGAACCACCATGACCGACCCAGCAGACGACCAATCGGATCAACCGAATCCAGGGAATGATGGTGTTGTGGACCGTCGCGGTGGGTTGGATCGACGAGATTTTGAGCCCGCGAGCACGACCAATCTTGAGCGTCGTCGAGGTCCAGGTCGCCGCCTAACCGACTTCATTAAGACGGCTGAAGAGGGCGAAATGAACCGCGAGCAATACAGTTTTTTGCTTGCGATTGAAGCGTTCAAGCGCGTCAATGGAAAAAACTTCCCCTCATGGACCGATGTGCTCGAAGTGGTTCGAAAACTGGGCTATCGCAAGACGATGGCCTCGGAAATCAATCTTGGGACACGAAGCCAAGACTGGACCGAGCATCCCGATGCGCCGAGCAATGTGACGAAGGAAGCCTCGGGCGAAGTGGAGTGACCCCAAAAATCGGTTGACCTAACCCTTTTTGAAGTGGTCGGCGTTGATCTGGATGTACTTGTGCCATTCTTCGGGGAGGTCGTCCACAGGAAAAATGGCATGGACCGGACACTCGTCCACGCACAGACCGCAGTCGATGCAGGTGTCAGGATCGATATACAACTGAGCAGCTTCAGGATGATCCGAAGCATTCTTGATGGGATGAATGCAATCCACCGGACACACATCCACACACGATGAGTCCTTAGTTCCGATGCATGGTTCAGCAATGACGTGAGGCATGGGGTGGAGGAGTGTAGTGGCTCGAAGCACACAGGCAATGAGGCAGGATTTCCGCAGGAAACACCTATAAAAAGACCAAGAGCCGACACAATGTCGGCTCTTGGTGTATTGGCCGAAACTCGGCGCTGGAATTACTTCTTCCGCTTAGCAGTCTTCCGCTTAGCAGTCTTCTTCGCAGTCTTCCGCTTCGCAGTCTTCTTCGCGGCCTTCTTGGCTGCCTTCTTCTTTGCCATGGTGATGGCTCCTTGTGCGTTACGCTTGTGTCGGAGAATTGGAATCCTGCGTAACAAAGGACTCCAACTGTTTGTGTTGTAGCGTTATCGTCCGTCGAGCGGAAGGGGCTTGACGGGATTTTTTGTCAAATAGTAGAAACAATTTCTTTTGCCCCCTCGCAGCACATGACTCGAACTCCAATCCATCTCTTCCTCAACGGCGCATCGGGTCGCATGGGATGCACGATCAAAGAGATTGCAAAAACGAATCCATCCGAGGTCACCATCACTCATGAACGCGACGCCAACGGGGTCATTCGGTCACTCTCGAACACACTGAAGGCAGAGGTGTTGATCGATTTTTCATCCGATGAGGGTGCGTTGGCGAGTGCGGCCCTTGCCCAAGAGCTTCAGTGTCCGCTTCTTTGTGCTTCGACAGGACTTTCACCCTCGACGATCGAGATATTGCACACTGTTTCTCGATCGGTTCCAGTCCTCATCGCACCCAACACCTCACTTGGTGTTGCGGTGGCTCGAAGACTCACCAAGATCGCGGCCCGACTGCTTGATGGCTTCGATGTCAGCATCATTGAGACGCACCACACACAGAAGAAAGATGCCCCAAGTGGGACAGCACTCGCACTCGCGCAAGCGGTGTTGGATGGATCGAATCGTCCGCTCTCGAAGGACCACATTCAATCCATTCGTACAGGACATGTGGTGGGACATCACGAGGTGCTTTTTGCGGGTCCATCCGAGCGTCTGACTATCATCCACGAGGCTGAAAACAGGCTCCTTTTCGCTCTAGGCGCGATTCGGTTGGGACGGTGGTTGGCCCACAAAAAACCCGGCCTCCACACCATTGATCAATGGCTCGACGAGAAAAATTTGCAACCATGAGCGGATCACAATCCATCCAAGTTCGAACACTCTCCTGTGGAGCGCGATTGGCTGTCGAAGAGATGTCTTCTGTCCGCAGTTGCGGCATGACGATCATCCTTCCCATGGGGAGTGCGAGTGACCCATCGGGTTCAGCTGGCGAGGGGGCGTCGACCCTTTTGAGTGAGTTGATTGCTCGTGGCGCGGGGTCGATGGACTCGAAGGCCTTGTCCGATGCCTTTGATGCCATTGGTGCGTCGCGTGTGTCAGCGTCTGGCATCCACCACACGATCCTCGGCTCTCAGTCGTTGGGTACACAGGTCGACCATGCCTTGGAGTTGCTGGTCGAGATGATTCGGCGTCCGACCATCGCTGATCATGAACTGGATCCAGTTCGATCGCTGGCATTGCAGTCCATCGAATCATTGCCTGACTCGCCCCCAAGCATGGCGGCGCTCGAGTTGATGCGCATCGCCTATCCAGCACCGTTCAATCGGTCGGGGATGGGCCACCCCGAAGGACTTCTGTTGTGGGATACCAACGCGCTCCGCGAGAGGTGGCGCACGATGGCGCTTCCTGTCGGTGCATTCATCGGAGTCGCAGGCGCTGTGAATGCCGACGCAATCGAAGCGACATTGGAACGACTCTTGAGCGGGTGGACTGGTGTGGCGAAGGAGCCCGTTGAATCACATCCCGCGATCGGCGGCATTGCCCACATTGCGAAGGAGACGGCGCAAACGCACATCGCGATGGCTCTCTCTGCTCCCACCGAAGATCACCCTGATGCAATGGCGTTTCGTGTGCTCGTGCGCATTCTCGGAGGAGGCAGTAGTAGCCGCCTTTTTACCGAGGTTCGTGAACGTCGCGGACTCTGCTACTCGGTTGGAATGGGTGCTTCATTGGGCCGCGATCGAGGGCTTGCGCAGGTCATGGCGGGCAGTACCCCCGAGCGTGCGAGCGAGACATGCGAACAAATTCTTGTTCAACTCGAGAAGGCTCGCCACGGCGTCACCGAAGAAGAGTTTTCAATCGCAAGAACAGGACTCAAATCCGGTCTGGTGATGTCTGGCGAGAGCAGCCGAGCGCGGAGCAGTGCCATCGTGGGCGATCTTTACCGAACTGGAACGCCGCGCACCCTCGCCTCCCTCGCCGCACAGGTGGACGCGCTCACGCTGGACTCCGTCAACGAGGTTGCGAGCCGCCTGATGAGCGAGCGTTGGCTTCAGAGCCGCTCGAGCGCGTTTGTGGGACCAAGGATTCCAGAAGGAGTCGCGTGACCTCTATACTGACCCCTTCGATGCCGATTGAAACACGATCCATCCGCCCTGGTACGCGAGTCCGCGTGACGCAGCAGATGCCACAAGTGGCGAAGGTATGGACCTCGGAGATTGAGGGGACGATCGTCCGCTTTAGACAATCGAAAACGGGCGCGTGGTTCGCCCACGCGCAAGATGATCAGTTGTGGTTGGATCGATTGGAAGTGCGACTTGACGATGGCGAACTCGTCATTCTCAATCTGGACCACTACTCAGTCATTGAGCCGTTGGCTTGACAATCCC
Organism: Planctomycetota bacterium; assembly: GCA_027622195.1. GTDB lineage: Bacteria > Planctomycetota > Phycisphaerae > Phycisphaerales > SM1A02 > SXOD01. Next base: position 64,510 of record JAQBZO010000002.1, on the reverse strand, counting down.
CGCGCTTGGCAGCGGCTGATGTCTCCATGCGCCGATCGTGACCAGGACTTCGCGTGATTCCACGCCGTGTCGAATCGTGAAGGCGATGGTGCTTCCGGGCGATGCAGTCCTCAACTTGGCGCGCACGGCGTCGAGTCCTGCGTCTGCCGATCCATCCACGCCCACAATCAAATCGTGCGGAGAAATGCCTGCTTCCGCAGCGGGACCACGGGAAAGAACAGATCCAACCGCAGTGACATTCTTCGGATCGATGCCCAGATGAGATGCGAGCGATGGATCGATCCACTGCAACTGTGCACCGATGAATCCTGAAGGACGGTCGGCGATGGACGGGGCAGGAAGGTCGATGCGATTGAGCACCGTGCCATCGGGTCCAAGAATCTCGATGCCATCCGCATCGCGGTGGAGGTGGTTGCTTGGGATTCTGTCGCCGTCGATGTAGACCTCTTCGCCTCCGTCATGGAACACCACATCAATGCGTGGTCGGATCGGCTGAGTGGGAGCGGCCTGCTGAGATTCGACTGGGTCAGTCGCCGTGGTCTCGGAGGTTTCCTGCGGATTGCTCCATTCACCAAATCCGAGTGACTTACATCCACTGATGGAGGTGGCGACAGCGAGTGCACAGGAGGTGACGGCGAACTTGGGCGACATGCGATGCATCGTATCCACCCCACGTGGCAGCCGTCAGTTCTGGAGTCCGAGTTGTCGGTACTTCTCGCGGAACCGATTTTCGAGATCAGATTGTTTGGTGCTCAAATCAATCCGCCGACCATCGATCCACCCGCCGAGTACTGCGGACCTCACATCGAGTGGATTGCCAGTCGTCAAGATAAGCGTTCCACTCTTTCCGACTTCAATCGTGCCGAGTGTGGATCCAACTCCTGCGAGCAATGCCGCATCGCGCGTGATGGCGGCGATGGCGCGCTCAGGGTCGAGTCCATACGCCACGGCGGTGCCCGCATTGTGCGGAAGGTTGCGATCGTTGGATGCATCGGATCCGAGGTCACCGCTTTGTGCGATGGCGAAGGTGATTCCAGCCGCAGCAAGTCTCGCAGGAAGGGTGAATGGCGCGTCGTAGGGATCGTCGGGAAAACGCGGCAAACGATGCGTTCCGCGAATGATCACCCCCACATGGTGGCGATTGAGCAGTGGCGCGCATTCTTCAGCACCCGATCCACCCACGATGACGAGTCGCATACCGCGGCCTGTTGCCCAAAGAACGGCGCTCTCGATTTGTCCCGTGCTGGAAGCATCGATGAAGAGCAACTCCTCTCCCTTGATCGCGCGCTGCACACTTTGGAAACGCAGATCGATGGGAGTGGTCGGGTCGCTTTCCCGTGCACGCGCCCAGGCCGCGGCCGAGTCGAAGAATGTGTTGAGTTTCTCGATGACTTTTGAAGACTGTTCACGCTGACGATCGGGACCGCGAACCCCCTCGCGTCGAAGCGGCTCGGTGGCTGGCCAACGAATGACGAGTCCGAGTTCTGGATTGATCGCGAGATCCTCGGTTGTCCATCCATCCATTCGAATCGCGCTTGCGTGACCAGAGAGGACTCCGCCTTGAGGGAAGACCACGCTCGTCATGATGCCGTTCGCGCGCGAGACCGGGATGAGCGCGCTATCTGGATTGACTGCGACCGATGCCACCACTTCTGGGTGCCACTCGCCTATTTCACTTCGATCATCGGTGGCACGCACCTGATCTGTTTCGATGAGACCAATCGGAGAACCGATGCACACGATCCCCGGATAAAGATGAAGTCCAGAAGCGTCATGCACAATCGCTCCAGGAATCGTCGGAGTCTCGGTCGCATTTCCAACGGCCGTGATCTTTCCACCCTCAATGACCACGAACCCCGGGTCAAAGAGCGGACAATCATCCTTCACCGTATGAACCGCCACATTCTTGATGATGATCGGCGACGATTGCGCAGGAGCCACGGATGGCGGAGCCTGAGCAAACGTTTGAGAGAGGGTCGCGCTTGTCGCAAGAAGCGCGCAGGCGAGATGATGTTGAATCGTCATCATGGAATGTTGTTCTTTCATTGGCAACCACACTGAGTGGGCATCATTTCATTTGGACCGAATCCACTCCGCCATGCCTCGAGTGGGATGTGGTCACTCTCGTCGAGCAAACGAGAGAGGAGAGTCGGAGCGCCTGTTGGAGCGCTGTCGCCTCCACGTCGACCGCGCCGTGGACGATCGGTTGATGCTCCATCTTTTACTGGGCCTCCACTGGACGACGACGAAATCGCTGCGGCGATCAGTGTGGTGCGAAGGGATGCGTCGCGCGCGCGCATGGCGAGGTCTGACGCAAGATCGAAGTAACAGGCACCGTCAATCCAAGTCGATTCACACTTTGAAAAGTTCGAGAGTGGATCTCCGCTCCACACCACGAGGTCGGCATCTTTGCCGGGTTCAAGACTGCCTGTTCGATCTCCAATTCCAAGTTGAATGGCTGGATTCACAGTGGTGAACTTGAGCGCCTCGGATGGATCGATTCCCCCATACCGCACCGCCTTGGCTGCTTCAAGATTGAGCCTTCTCGCCATCTCGTTCGAGTCGCTGTTGAAACTCACGAGGACTCCCACATCATGCATCATCGCTCCCGCATAGGGGATCGCATCCATCACTTCGATTTTGTACGCCCACCAATCGCTGAAACAACTCGCTCCTGCTCCGTGCTCAGCGATGGCTTCAGCAATCTTGTACCCCTCGAGAACATGTTGAAGCGTGCCGATCTTGAAGTGAAACTCTTCAGCGAGCCGCAGCAGCATGAGGATTTCATCCTGCCGATACGAATGGCAGTGGACGATTCGTTCCCCCTTGAGAATCTGCCCGAGTGCTTCCAGTTCTAGATCACGCCGTGGAGCAATGTCGGTCGACGAACGAGCGCCACTGTTGGCACGCCACGCGTCCATCGCTTCGAGGTAGTGCCTTGCCGCGGTGAGTCGATCACGCAAGAATGTTTCGACACCCATGCGAGTATCGGGATAACGACGTTCAGGTCGAACGACATTTTCACCAAGCGCCCACTTCATTCCCGGCTTGGCACCATCGCACATGAACGCGTCGCTGCTGAGTCCCCAGCGGGCTTTGACAACGCTGTTTTGTCCGCCGATTGGATTCGCGCTGCCGTGCAGTTGATTGGCAGCGGTGAGTCCTCCAGCGAGTTGGCGATACCAATTGATGTCATCAGGGTCGATGACATCTCCAACGCGCACTTCGGCAGAGCACGCCTGTGTGAACTCGTTGACTCCGCCGTCGATACCGGTGTGACTGTGACAGTCGACCATTCCGGCGGTGATGTGTTTCCCTGTTGCGTCGACTTCCGTTGCACCAGGAGTCACGAGGTCGCATCCCACAGCAACGACTTTGCCGTTTGAAACAAAGAGATCCGCATCCTCGAGAATGCCCAGAGGTCCACTCGTCCAAATGGTGGCTCCACGAAAAACGACAGACTGTGCGAGAGGAGAAGCCTCGCGTCCGAATGCACCCATTGGCGTGGTGAGTGGAACCATTGCGGGATCAATCGCGAGGAGAGGTTTGTCCTTCTTCTCTTCGTCTGTTGTTGTGGCAGCCTTGTCGTCGACAGCCTTCGACACCTGAAAAGAAACAGGAGATCCACCGATGGTCAATCCAGTGACATAGAGCACGCCGCCGTCCACGCTTCCCGCGCAGCGAACGAGAGACGATGCGGCAGCTTGACTCTCTGGAAGTCCAAGAGCTTCGGCGGCGACCACAAACGAAATGCGAGATCCATTCACTTTGACTTGTGTGGCCGCGATTTTCTTCGGGTTCTTCTTCACAGGAACCACGGCACCCTCTGCTACGACAGCAGGATCCTCTTCGGGAAGTGGAAGAGTGAATGAAATCGTCGACGCGCTCGCATCGATGGTGCAATCACGCGAGTCACCGCTCGGAAGTTGGGCAACGCACGCGCCGTCCAATCCCAATGTTGGCTCTGGATTGACGAGGTGTCGCTCGCCTGCAATCCACACTTCGCGAATCTTGGTCTTGGGTCCGAAGAGATTGCCACCATCCGTCACGATGAGGTTCGCCATCTTGCCAGCCTCGACGGTGCCGACGATGTCGTCGATCGATGCCATGCGCGCTGGTTCAGTCGTGAGCGCGGCGAGTGTGTCGTCTTCCGAAAGTCCAGCCTCTTGCGCCATTCGAACACGCTCGGCGAACTGAGATCGGTTTTCAAGTCCAGCCGAGGTGAGCGCGATGTCGACACCAGCGCGGCGCAGCAGAGCAGCATTCGCTGGAGCGAGTGCCCACGACTTGAGTTCTCCAAGCGAAACTTGTTCGGCCTCGCGAGGATCGGCCACTTCAGGAACTTTTGGAAAGGTGAGAGGAATCACGATGTCGAGTCCCGTCGCGCTGACTTCGCCAATTCGACGAAACTCAAGTCCAGAACCGATGACGGCCGCCTTGACTCCAGCCTCATTCATCAACCGCGCAAGCCTCAACAATTGCTGTTCATTCTTCGTGTGAAGCCAAGCAGTGGACTCTTTCTTCACGAGTGGAGTGAGCGCGCGCAACGCGGCATCTACATCGGGTGGAGTGTCTCCCTGCGGATTCGATTGCCAGAGCGCATTGGCCGTCATGCCCCACGCCGCATCGCTGAGTGTCTGTCGAATCAGTGCGACGGCTCCCATCTGAGATCCAGGAAACGAAATCGTTCGCATCTTTGCATCCGCATCGGGTCCCCACTCAAACTCACCAACTTCCAGAGCGATGCTCGATCCTGATTCACGGTCCACCTTCCATGAACGGGTGGATGTTTCATCCAGCAGTTGGAGGGCACTTGTTCCACGAAACATGCCACTGTCTGGACGCACGAATGCGGCAGTGAATCCAAGTGCACGAAGTTCCTTCTTCACAGCAGCGTCGAGCGGGGCAGCCAGTGCGGCTCGCACTTGCGGCGTCACGCGTGGATTCCAATGCGCTCCAGGAGTACTCGCCGCCTGCGATGCCGCCGCGGCAGTGGAGACGGGGATAGCAATGTCGATCAACCCTGCGTAGATCGTCTTGCCTGTCGCGTCGTGCAGTGTGGCACCTGTGGGGGCGGGGATGCCAACGCCCACCGCATCGATCCACCCGTCACGCAAAATGACCGTTGCATTCTCAATCACGGTGCCAGGGCGGACGACGACGCGAGCATGTTCAAAACAATCCCATCGAATGGTGGCCTCGGTGAGTCCATTCGTTTGTCCATGTGGGCCCGTCGTGACCACGTCGGTGCCTTGCGAAGTAGCGACTTGGAGTCCCACCGAGAAAATGAGCGTCCAGCAGCCGATGGTCAATGGGATGCGAATCATGCACCTAGTCTAGACAGGATGGAATGGGCGACCGAGAAAACGATCTCACTCAGATCGATGCAATTCATCAATCATTCGACGAATCGCGGTCTGTAATCGTTCCGGAGTGTCGAACTCACCGTTCGTTATTGCGCGCTTCATCGCCTCGATTCGGTCCAGCCGAACATCGGGCATCGCTTTCAGCGCATCAATCTGCTTCGACTGCGGATCACGCGCGCGCTCGCGTCGCTTGGCCGATCCATCTGTGCCATCCTGAGACTTGCTCATGATTGATTCTTGAATGTGCGCTGAGTCCAAGACATGTGGCATGACGCCATCCTTTTTTCGAGCGTCTATGCCACGCGAAGAGTGTGACTCGAACCGATCCGCACGGTCCGTCTGGAGCCTTCGGTCACCTCACAGTATGGTGCCTAAGCCCGCTCAATCCACTCTCCGTTGTGGAGGAAACGCAAAGATTCTCATCGTCGGACCAACCGTCTCAACTTGAGGCTTTTTGACGATGTTTCCACAACATGTACACAGCCGTTTTTTGCGAGGAAACAAGGGGTGATTGGAGAGAGTGCCCGACTCGGAATCCGGTTGCCCAGCAGGAATTGAGCACTCTTTGAGGAATGCAATAAAAATTGCATATATAACAATAAAACACACGAATCTTGCATACTATTCCACTCAACACCTCAGAGTTGGTAGGTTGTTTTGTGTATTGGTCTGCCAACGTTGCCATCTCGTCCTTTTCGGAGCCATCTCGTTCGCCGTCTTGGCGGGCGGATGCGAGACCAACGAGCGGTCTAGCCCATCTGGAATCGAGAGTCGCCTCACGAATCCTGATGTGCAGATGAATGTCACGCCATCGCAGTCGTCATCGAGGTACGCGAGTGGACTGAACGCGAATCTTCCGAGGGCTGATCCCAATGCAAAGACCAAGGTGGTCCAGCCAGAGTCGAACAAGAAGTCCAAGGCGGCGGCGCCGCGAACGAATGAGAAGTCCATCTATTCGGTGGATGATGTTCCTTACGCGGGATCCGCACCAGCACGTCTCGCCGACTTGGAACTGACGACGCTTGTTGCACCGGAGCGTCGACCGTTTCCAAAGTCCGCTCCACCCGCGCGACCACTCGCCGTTGATCCGACAACGGTCGGTCGATCGAGTGAATCGGCGAATGGAAAAACAGCGGGGCCAGACCTTGCCAGCGTCCCAGGTGATGGTGATCCCCAGAACAATGCGGCGACTGTGCCAGACAACGCTTTCGGTACCGCAACTTTGGCGGACACCACCAAACCATGGGGAGTCGTGCTCGCCACATTTTCCGGAGACAGCAATCGAGCCGTAGCGGATGCGGCCGCAGCGCAGATCATCGACACCTATCCCACGATCACCGAGATCTCAGTACGCAGCAAGCCCAATGGAAGTGTCATTCTTGCAGGACACTTCGCCGAAGCGACGGATCCCGAAGCGAAAGAGATGCTGAACCGCGTGAGGGCGATTCAAGTGGATGGAAAACCTGCATTTCCAAGAGCCATGCTGACGGCGATGAAGGGTGTGGTGGATGGCGAACGCATTGGCGCGTGGGATGTGAGACAACTTCGCTTGCGCTATTCAGAGGTGAACCCCTTGTACACCATCCAAGTTGCGGTGTGGAGTGATTTCGATTCGACCGAGATCACCACATCGCAGGTTCGCACACAGTCCGAATCGTATTGCCGCGAACTGCGCGCGCTGGGTTTTCCAGCCTTTTACCTGCACACCGAGTCGCCCATGATGAGTGTGGTGACGGTCGGCGTGTACGGCGTCGACGCGTACGATCCACGAAGCACACTCTTCAGCGACGAGGTGACCGCAGTGATGAAGCGATTTCCAAAACACCTCGTGAACGGAGAAGAGTTCTTGATCGCACTTGATCCGCGTGAGCCCAAAAAACTTTCACCACAAGCACCGAGACTGGTTGAGGTACCCCGCTAATGGCTCGCAGGGTTGAATCAGGCACCGAGCCGATGGCTAGTGGAAACTCGACGATCGGTTCACTCGCGCGGGACGCGATTGACGGAACGATCCTCGGTCACCAAGAGTCCATTCGCCGATTGACGCACGCGGGAGCCGCCTCCACCCTCGCGCACGCTTGGATCTTCCACGGACCATCAGGTATTGGAAAATGCACGATCGCGATGCGCCTCGCCGCACTCTTGACTGAACCCACGACGACGAACGACGAGTGGTTGCATTTCAGTCCACGCCGCGATGGCAACACGGCGAAGTTGCTTCGACTTGGAACGCATCCCGATGTTCGCGTCATCCACAAGGAACTTGCAGCGACGAGTCGGGACGCAACACTGCGTGATCGAAAGCAGTTGAATATTCCCGTCGGATTGTTGCGCGAGCACATGATCGGCGGAGTGGATAGCGAGGGTCGTGTGATGGATGCTCCTGCGTTTCGTACATCGTGGTGCGGTGGTGGCAAGGTCTTCATCATCGATGAGGCCGAATTACTCGATGCAGAAGGGCAAAACGCGCTCTTGAAGACCCTCGAGGAACCTCCTCCGCAGACGTGGTTCTTTTTGATTGCCTCGCACGCCGATCGACTGCTGCCGACGACTCGCAGTCGTTGTCAATCACTCTCGTTCGCTCCGCTCACACAGGATGAAATGAAAACATGGTCGAAGGCCAGGCTTGCGGATGCCAACCCAACCGAACGAGATTGGGCGATTCCCTATAGCGGAGGAAGTCCTGGGCAGGCGTTAACGGCACTGAACGAGGGACTTCATGGCTGGTGGATCAAACTGGATCCGATGTGGAGCGCGCTTGCGAAGGGCCATTGGCCATCTGGCGCAGCAGAAACAATGGCTGTTCTGATCGGTGAATACGCAGAGCGCGCGGTCAAGCGAGATGCGCGCGCGAGCAAAGAGGCGGCGAATCGTCGTGGACTTGAAATCATCCTCCACATGTTGAGCGAGAGAGTTCGACGAGAGATGCACTCGCAGAGCGCGACGGCGACGGATGCGCAGCCGCGAGAAGATCTCGAGCGGTGGACTCGCGTGATCGATGTGATTGCCGAAGTCGAAAGCGTCGTCAGTGCGAATGTCAATCTGAAGCACGCACTCACCTACCTTGTGAGCGAATGGCAAGAAGCACTCTCGACCGAGTCAGTGGACGCATGAAGCGCACCGATGGCATCGAAATTGAACGGGTGTGGTTGTGCAGAGAGATGGCCGCGCTTCCCCGCGATACAGAGCACATGGAGTTTGAGCAGGGGTATATCGCGCAAGGACGCGAAGCCGAGGCTGGACTCGTCGGTCGCGTTCGCAGAGTGACCCATTCTGATGGACGCGTCGAATACTGGAACACGATCAAGCGCGGCGTCGGACGAGTGCGCGAAGAGATCGAAGAGCAGATTGATGCGGATCGATTCAACACCGCTTGGCCGACCACCAGTGGGGCGCGGGTGCATAAGACGAGGTGGTTTGTCCCATGCGATCGAGGACTCGTCTGGGAAGTCGATCAGTTTCTTGACCTACCCATCGTGCTCGCCGAGATCGAACTTCCAACCATCGACACCGAGGTTGAACTTCCATCATGGCTTGTTGATGTGATGGTGAAGGAAGTCACCGACGATTCCAGATACACCAACTCAAGTCTCGCAAGGTGGGGAGTACCGAGACGCTGAGAGATTCTTACTCTTCTAAAGTGCGAGGGTCGCGGACGCGCGTGTTGCGCTCAATCTGAATGAGGAGCGCAAGGGCGACGAACGCAATCAGCGTGGGAATTGCCATCCACACGGCGGCCATGGCGAGAGCGATGAGTGCAAGACGATTGGCATAGAAGTCGGCCATCATTGGGTCGTTCATCAAGTGAGTCAACACTAAGGTTGGATCTGGGAGAACGGTACAGACGGCGACCACGCCGCCTCCAACAACGATGGTCAAGACGCACAGCAAGATGACGAAGACTGAAACCCCACGCGCAATTCCGAACGCTCCGCGCAAGATTCGATCCGCGACACCCATGCGGGTGGGCTTCGGCTGATCTTCTGGGATGGGTGGGTGTTGATCCCGTTCGACTTCTTCCGTTTCGATTGGTTTCAGCGCAGCGAGCACGATCGGCTCTGGCGGAATCGGGGGCAGCGGAGTTGATATTGCAAAAACCTCGCGGATACCACGAACGCGCGAGGCCGAAGTCCACGAAGATCCACCGACCTCTTGAAGATGGCAATCGCGCGAAATGCGACCCGAATGGGCGAGTGCGATGACCTCATCAACGGTAAATGGACCAATGATGACACCTTCTGGCGATCGAACGAGGAATTTTTTCATGAGCGGTGCCCCTGCGCAAGGTCAGTGTACAATCTTCACCCTCCCAAACGGGATCCACCATGGCTCAACTCCGCTGCTCAATCGTTTCTCCCGCCGCCGAACTTCTCAATGAGGAGGCGACTTATGTTTCGTTCCAATCATGGGATGGACAGTACGGAGTGATGGCGGGCGGAAGTCCATTCCTCGCCAAACTCGGAGTGGGCGTCACGCGCGTCGACACCGCCTCTGGCAGCCGCTTTTTCGCGGTGGATGGCGGGTTCGCGCAGTTGCAAAACAACGCGCTGACTCTCTTGGTCGATGCCGCCACCGCTGCGGAAGAGATCGTCGGCAAGGATGCGCAGGACGCCCTTGATGCGGCGAACGCGAAGGTCAACGCCACCAATGAGCGGCCGCTTTCGCTCGTCCAGCGCGAGGCGCTCGAGGTGCAGCAGCAAATCGGACGCGTCAAGTTGGCGCTCGCGGCTTCTCGCGGCTAAAACTGCGCCGTGGTGACGCGCGAAACAACAACACCAGATTCAAAAAGCAGTCTCTCTGCTGTGCCCTGTGCAGATTCTCCTTTGGATGTGCGCATCGAGGCACTCCTTCTCGCCGTGGATCGACCGATCTCGGAGAACCGACTTGCAGAGGTCCTTGGACTCATCGTGGCACCGAGTGCGCAGTTGCGCGCCGCATTGTCTGAGGCGGCGGAGTCGATCCCAGAAGTCGCGAACACCACCAATCCTCGCGATGGGACAAAATCACCAGCCAATGCGGCTCGCCATTCTTCTGTGCAAGAAGTGCGTGATGCGATCGATCGACTCAACGCCAGTTACGCGTCGCAAGGACGCGCATTTCGTATCGAGAGTGTTGCGGGCGGACGACAGATCATGACCCTCCCCACGTTCGCGCCGCTGCTCGAAAAACTTCGTGGAGCGCGTGAGCAACAAAAGTTTTCGCAAGCTTCGCTTGAGACACTCGCGATTGTCGCGTATCGACAACCGATCCTTCGTTCAGACATCGAATCGATTCGTGGAGTCGCGTGCGGCGAAGTATTGAGATCGCTGATGGATCGACGACTCGTTCGCATCACTGGACGGGCCGAAGAGGTGGGTCGTCCGATGTTGTATGGAACAACACAAGAGTTTCTTCGCACCTTTGGTATCGCTGGTGTGAACGATCTTCCACAGAATAGAGAACTCAAGCCGGCGTAGTCGACGTGACGCGAGAGACATGCTCGCGCTCGGGAGTCATCCATTCGTGCAGTGCGTCACGCATGACAGCGAACGACTTCGCGGTGCGAATCGCCTCTTTCATTGGTTTCACATGACCCATCGTGTGTCCATACCACGCAATGCGCTTGCGCAGCGTTTCGATCGCGCGATGTTCGGTGGAGTACTGCTCGAGCAGGTCGATGTGCCGCAGGATTGCTCGGCACTTATCGTTGAATGAAGGCTCTGGCAACACTTCGCCGCGCAGCAACAATGCCGCTGCCTGTCGAAAGAGCCATGGTGTGCGAAGCGCTGCGCGTCCAATCATCAGGCCACGACAACCCGTCTGCGCCATGCGCATTGGGATGTGCTCTGGTTCGGTGAGGTCACCATTACCAATCACGGGGATGGACTTCACCGCGGCCACGACTTCGCCGATCGCATTCCAGTCAGCAACCCCAGAAAACATTTGAACTGTGGTGCGTCCATGCACGGTGACCGCAGCAATGCCGACATCCTCGAGTTGCCGAGCGAGTTCTGGAGCCACGGGATGCTCAGGGTCCCATCCGAGTCGCATCTTCGCGGTGACTGGAATCTTTCCAGAGGTGTGAGACTCGACCGCGCGAACGATGCGCGATGCGAGCAGTGTGGTCGCACCACAATCACGCAGTAGGAGCGACCCTCCGTGCTTTTTTGCGACCTTGTCGACAGGGCATCCCATATTGATGTCGATCAGTTTCGCGCCATGATCGACCGCCCAACACGCAGCCTCTGGAAGCGGGTCGTCACCGTTCCCATACAACTGCATTCCGCAGGGGAAGTCGAGTTCGTTCGTCGCGGCAAGTTCAATGGTCCGCTGGCTTCCCGCCAGGATCGCGCGCGAATTCAGAAGGTCAGTCGATGCGAGGCCGACGCCACCCTGTTCTCGGCAGACGATGCGAAACGAGAGATCGCAATGTCCAGCGATGGGTGCGAGGATGAGAGGCGTCTCGAGTGTGAGCGCTCCGATAGTAAGTGGAGGAAACATCGGGCCTTCGCCTACCCCCAAGGATCAAACTCAGAAGGCAGCGCAGTTGAACACGAGCAGCACCAAGGCAGAGAAGTCATCCAGCCGTAGTGACGACGCATCATGCTCCGATCGAATGGTGCATTGTGTGCAATGACTGCACGACAGGTTCGAAGGGTGGCGACAATCTCACTTTCGCGAAATCGGTGTCCACGGATGTCGGTCAAAGAGATGCCATGCACCGCCTCAACATACTGCACCCTGCGGCTGCACCCCGCGGACGAATCAACATGGTCCCCACGCACCCAGAAGGATGTTGAGGTCGGTCCCTCCCACGACCGAGTCAAAATCCAAGTCGGCGGGATGATCCTGGAAGCCCCACGCTCCGAGGAGGAGTGAGAGATCTTCCACGGCAACAGAGCCGTTGGCATCGAGGTCGGCCGGGCATGGCAGGGTAGAGCACGGATTGGCTGCGCCCGGCGAATCAGAACCAGTCAGTGGGTCTGGAGAGCCGATCATCCAAATGGTGCTGCGGCATCGAAAGATGTGCATGGGCACACTGCTTTCGCTCGGTCCAATCGTCGATTGGTAGCCACACTCTGCGCCTCTCCCAGCGGTTGGATCGAGATGCAGCATCGTGACTCCATCCACAATCGCGGTCCACGGAGGAGTGTCGAGGGTGCAGTCGTCGTCCCCATCGAGATCTTGTCCAACCATTCCCATAAATCCAGTCACGAGGAGGTGTGTGACATTGTCGCTGTTCTCGAAGTTGAGAGTCGTGGTGTGGCTCGCCGTTCCAAGTGTGAACGATGCCTCTGCGATGACGAGGAATCCGCTGGTTGGGATGGTGAGACCAGTGAGCGGGACGAGCGCTTCGATGACTCCTGATCGCTGTGCAGCCGTCCCGTCGCCGAGCACGATGTAGGAGTACTCGTCGAGCGGTGTGCCCGGAGGTCCGGCGATTTCGACATACTCGTCGTTATCTGTGCCTGGCTGGTCGATGCGGATCTCGGAGATGTAGACCGAGCCACCCCCAGCTCTCGAGGATCCCAACATCGGATGAGGCTCAGCGCGTGCAGATGTAGCACACGCAAGGAGCGCGGTGAAGTGGACGAGGTAATGAATGGACGCAGCGCGCGAAGTGATCGCGCTGCACCCACGATGTGTGGTGGTCTGCATAGGGGTCCCCGAGTGATCTGCCGACACTGTGTCGGATGAACCACCACAATAAAGAAGTTTTGAGCGATTCTCGGAACCCGCCCCTTTTTTCTTGGGGATCGAAAAAACCGCTTGGCGAGCGCTCGAGCTCTGCCAAAACCACACTCACTTCGTGGCGCAAACGCAGATTCGATTCCACCTGTTCCTAGATTTTTCGACTCGGTGGTTGTTTTCGGGCAGCAGAGCGGACCGGAAACGATGCGTAATCAAGAGTCAGTCCATCTGCAAATACTGTGGTCCTCGGCCACTATTTTCCCCCAACCGACCAATCATTCGCGAAGTAGCCCGCGGCGAGGAATCCTTCGCTTCCAGTGGTCAGCGTGTTCGCGTCGATGACACACCAATCGGGATAGTGGACACCAGCGACGAAGTAGGGAGTGCGGTCGGCGAGGCGTCGCGCCGCTGCTCCGGTGGGAGCGACCACACCGATCGATTGTTCAGGATGGTCTGGTCCTGGCATGACCGCAAGAAGGAGCGCGCGATCATTCGCGATCGTCGTCGACTTGTCTTCGTCTCCGCCGCTCTCCTCGATTTCAATGCGTCCCTTCGTTGCGAGAATCACCGAGCGAGGCAACAACTCATTCCAAGCGGCGTTCGACTCGGTCGTTCCGTACAAGATGACATTGTGTCCTTGTGCTGATCCACTCTTTCGAGAAGCGAGATAGTCCGTGTCGGTCATCACGCGCAGAGATCCATTGCCGCGATACCAAAACTGATCGCTATCGAACCGCGCCTTTGCGAGACTCCACGCATTGGCATCGTCATCGCCATGAGTCCCTGCGACGAGTATGCACCCTCGGTCGAAGGCCGCCTTGAATGGTCCCATCCGTGATGGATTCTTCGCCGCCATCCGTTCGTTGCGTCTCGGTGTGTTGATGGTCCATACCGAGTTCGCGCGCGCGAATGAAAGCGAATTCCCGCCCGATGGCTCATTGGTTTCGATCGTGGTTCCATCCAACACCACGGTGAGCTGCGAATCGTCGCCGTCGATGTCCAACATCGCAGAGAGGAGAGCGACGTTTTCGGTGGTGATGGTCAGCACCGCTGGATGATCAGTCGTTGCAGGTTGGATGGACCACGTGATGGTCGAAGGAACACCGTTCGTCCCTTGTTGCTCGAGTCGAAATCCACCGCGCTCGCACATGATCGCCGGAGAAATCGTGGTGAAAGATCCTCGTGTGATCCCCTCTGGCTCAGGCAAACGACGCGCCACGAGATAGTCGATCATCGGCGTCCAGTCGACGCACTGATCTCCCCACCAATGGCTCGCACCAGGCTGCTCGTAGTAACAGAAGTCAGGATGGAATGCGCCGAGCACCGAGCGCATCGTGCGCGCTTGCTCGACAGGAACATTGTCGTCCACGTCTCCGTGCAGGATGTACACGCGCTCACTCGTGTAGTTCTTCTCCAGCAGAAGCGTTTTGCTGAAGTTCTGCGCGCGCGCGATGATTGCGCCGGCATCAGTGGATGTCGTGAAGAGAGGTCCACCCGTGTAGGACCAGAAGTCGATCCACCCCGCACTTGGACCAATGGATGCAAAGAGTTCTGGATGTTGCGCGCCGATGATCCATGTGCCGTGTCCTCCCATCGAGTGACCAGTGAGCCACTGTTTTCGTTCGTCCGTTGAAAACATCGCCGCGCCGATGTGAAGGACATCGATCGCGTCGATGCGTCCCCAATCTTCCCAGTCGAATCCGAATGGACGTCGATTCGTGGGACACACAATGGCGATGTCAGCACGCGGCGCGTAACAATTCGCTTGGTTCGTCGCTTCGACACTCGCTCCGTGCAAGCTCATCATGAGTCCAGGGCGATGGTCTGGCGGTTGAATCGTCTCTGGCGTCCATCCAATCGGTGGAACCACAGCGAAATACTGCACACTTGCATCCACGTTACTTTTGTAGGTGCACTTGCGCTTCGCATCGGCGGCAACCACGCGCAGATCAATCGAAGTGTTGCCGAGTATCGCGCCACTTGCGTCGAGAAGATCGAGAGAGACAGCAACCGAAGAAGACTCAGATGGCGCAATCAACCCAGCGAGTGAGAGGGTGGGCTTGAAAACGCCAAGCGGGGGAATGGGATCGATGGGTGAGGTGATCTCAAATGCTCCGCTCACGACTCGTATTGAAAGTCCACGAAGCCAACTATTGGTGCCATTCACGACTGGAAGAGCGAAGAGCGATGTGTATGCATCGGCGGCACGTCCCGACATCAAGTCTGGAGCAGTCACATCGCGCGGCTCGAACCATGCTTTCGTGGTCGGCGTTGGAAGATCATTCACCGACGCGCGAAGGGTGCCGCGTCCCACCACGAAAACGAGCGTGTTGGACCCGCGCATTAAGGCAATGGGGAGTGAAACAAAGCCAAAGCTATAGGGATCTCCCGTTCGCCACTCGCCATTGATGCAGACGCTCGTGTGTCCAGCGGCATTCAGGACAGCAATGTGGTCGTCGGGCGATTCAATCGTGGCAACAGCCCACGCGTTTGAGAATGCATTACCAGTGAATGATCCATTGTCATTTGATTTCACGAGTGTCCAGATGTGGTCCGCTCCATCGGCGCCGAGCACCACATCGCCCGCGGTGGGTGTCGTGAATGTGCCATTGACAATAGCCTGAGCGATTGGATCGACAAGGATCGGAGATCGTCCGCCTCGACCCGCGCCTGTGAGGACGAGCACTTCAGAGATGTTCATGTCGGCTGCAGCATGCGCAGCCACCGACAACAATGCAGCGAGAATGTTCAACGACTGTGTCAATGGAGAGTGTTTCATTGGGTGCTCAAGTCGGCATCGTGAAGTCGATACAGGCTAAGTGAATTGTCACCGATCAAAGTTTGTGACGCCGTGCACTCGTGCGAACGATCGCCGATGGCGCGTGCGGCGGATCCGCTTCATCGATGAAGAGACGACGAAGAATGACATCGTGCACCGACTCCATCGCGAGTGGGCCTTCGACCATCGGATCGTCCACGATGAGGAATGGTTCGTACATCGCACCGTTGTCGACTCGACCATGCGATCCCTTGACGAGTGACGCATCGAGCGGAATGACATCGAGCAGAGTGCGCATGCCGAGTGTGCGCAGCGCGAGTTTTGCAAGGACGCGCAGCCTTGGAAACAAGAGTTGTGGGTCAAAGAAGAGCTCGCACGGGTCGTACCCAGGCTTCCGGTGGATGTCGACGGTGCGTGCGAAATCGGGGGCGCGCTTGTCATCGATCCACCACGGATAGGCAAACCAACTGTCGCGCTCGCTGATACAGACGAAATCACCGCTGCGCTCATGATCGATTCCAGCGGCGGCTTGTTGCGCGCGGTCGAGAACTTGTTCGACTCCTGCTGTTGATTCAAGAATCGTGCGCACACCAGCGTGCATCGCCTTGTCTCTCACCACGACATGGGCGAGTTGGTGGTCGCAGACGGCAAAGGCCGCGCACGATGGAATGTCGATCATCTCGCGCCCGAGTTCGTTCCTCACCTCAACGAGATCAGCCTCTCGCAAGACGCGATTGAGATAGACAGGCTTTGACACAGGAGCGATTCCGTACTCGCTTACGACCATCGGTTCGATATCGTTCTTTCTGAGAAAATCGATCAGGACGCCGAAGATGCGATCGACTTCGCGCAGATCTTGCCGCACTTTCGTCGTGTCTGGTCCATGTCTCTGAAGCGCATAATCCAGGTGCGGTAGATAGATGAGACTGAGGGTGGGACGATGGAGTGCGATCACTTCCATCGCCGCCGCAGCAATCCAATCGGAGCTTGAAATCCCAGCGGATGGTCCCCAAAAGTGAAAGAGGGGGAATCGTCCGAGCTTCGATTGCAGTGCATCACGCAGTTCGGGTGGATGAGTCCACACATCGGGAATCTTGCGTCCATCGGCGGGATACATCGGCCTCGGGGTGACAGCGATGTCCACCGTCGATCCCATGTTGAACCACCAAAAAAGATTCGCAGCAGTGAACGCGGATCCATCGGCGCATCTGGAGGTAGTACCAGCGCGTGCGCGTGCGTTGTCCCACACGCGAGGAGATTCGACGAGTCCGCTCGATTGTTTCCAGAAGTGGACTTCTCCGAGACCGCGGTCAAACCAACCGTTGCCGACAATGCCATGATCGCGCGCGGGCTTGCCAGTCAGCATCGCCGTTTGCGCGGTGCACGTGACGGCGGGGAGCGGAGGACGAAGTGTGCGCACTCCACCACTGTGACGAGCGAACTCTCTGAGCCGCGGCGTTGCATCGCTCAAGAGCCCTGTCGAAAGTCCAACAATGTTCAGAACCGCAACGCGTCGCATCGGTGAAGTATCCCAGAATGCGTCAAATCAATGCGCTCGCTGAATCACGAACCGATGCTCAACGCACGCACTCGCTGAAGCAGTTTGACCGCGATTGCGAGTCCAAGGGCAAAAAACGCCGCATAGGGTGCGCCGAGCGCAGCCATCAAGACCCCTTGTCCAGCTGGGAGTGCGGCGAGCATCGCTCCAACGGCGCGTGGAACACGCGATGGATGCACATCAGCGGCTCGAACCGCTCGTGTGACGATAAGGAGAAAGTAGACGCCGCAAGCAAACGCTGCAACGCTCATCAACCACCATGGAGGAAGTCGATCTTGCGCAATGTCATAGGTCCATGCCGAAAACACCCACGGCGAGAGCACCAGAAACATCGCGGGAATCAGCACCCAGCGCGCACTCATTGCCCGCCGCTCGTCAGCGTGAATGGCAGGCAAGATCGAGAGATCCGCGCCGCACTCAGGGCAGCATGATGGTGGTGGGAAGGCGAGTCCATGATCACACTTGTGACAAAAAAGCGGAGCGTCACTTGCCCCCGCGACCTTGCGTGCGAGGTGCGGAGCCTCACGCCTTGCCACCAAACTGACGAGTGCGATGTACACACCGCCGCCAACCGCTGCGATCACGATGGGGAAGAATCCATAGTCAGGAGATCCCTTCCAAGCCAGTGCAGCAGCAGTGAATGGCCATGCGGTTGCTTCCGCGGCGGCGAGCGCAGCGATGAGAACGGTGAGCGCGCGGCAGAGTCCAAGCAATGCAACGCTCCAGCGTGCGTGCGCGTGGACGAGGTTGTAGAGGACGATGGCCATCAGAAGGAGCGCCGCATCGAGAGAGTGTGCGAGTCCGCGCCATTGATCTCCGTAATCGATCGATGCACTCGCGAGTCGCGCCACACATGCAACGACTCCGAAGATCAACCATCCTGTGCCGAGTCGCCGCACCCATGGTTGTCCACGCCTGTTGGGATAGGGTTTGACAAGGGTCAAACACGCCATGCCGACATAGGTGGCGAGGAGTCCTTCGTAGGGAAACGCGTTCGCGAATGGAGTGATGCCAACGATCAACAGTGTGACAGCGATGAACCACGTGGCCGAAAGCGAAATCCGCCCGCTCGGCACTGGACGGTCGGGTCGTTGTTGCGCATCGGTCGCGACATCGACCGCAGCATTGAGTGCCATCCCACCCCAATAGAAGCAAGTAAGTCCGACGAGTGTCCAAAGAATGCGGCTCCACGGGACTGAGTAGTCGTCACGCCAAAGAGTGAATGGATCAGCAGGCACTCCATAGAGAAAAAACGCGACCACAATTCCAAGTAGCACATCGCTAAGGATGGTGGGCCAATTGGCGAAGCGGACGAGCTCCAAGAACGCCGCGATCCGTGCGGTGATGGGCATGATTGCGGGAAGGGTACACGCCTCAACAAGATGGCGCGCTACGACTGAGGCAAGAGTCCGCGTGCGATCAACATCGCTCTCGCTTCGGCAAGTTCAGCGGCGACATCCTCGGCAAGTGTTGCCTTTCGCAGGTGAGCGGGAAGGGCTGACCATGCATAGGTTTCAACCTCGTAGGCAGCGATCCGATCTGTCGGAAGGATGGTCCCAAGGCATGCCTCGATTTCACTGCGTGTGCTCATCACCGCTCCCTGCGGAGCAAGTTCGTCACAAAAAATCGGCACGTGGAAGTGCGAACGCCACAGGCCATCGGGTGCGGTGTCGAGTGCGACATCAAGATCATCATGGAAATGAACCGCACCCGTTCCATCCATGACACAGGTTTGGTGAAGCCACTTCGGTTCGACGAATTGCTGAAGCCAACGAAAGGCGCGCTCCGATCCATCGCACTGAATCGCGCTGCTGATTTGGACCTTGCCGATTTGGATTCCAGCGGCACGATAGGAAGCGAGGGCGAATTCCTGACTCTCAAACATGACTGAACTATGGCAAATGTCGTGGCACACTCCCAGATGGCGTCTCAGCATGGAGTGGGGGGATGGATTGGTGCCCTGTTTTTCGAGTGCCTCAAAAAACACGACGACATCCGCGGCGCGGTCGATCATGCACCCCGGCTCCGGCTCGAGATCGACATGAACGCAGATGCCGGTTCGGTCCTCCAGTTCAGAGAGGAATCGCACAAGGGAATGAAGGTTGGCCATCGCCACTCCCATCGAAGCGGCCGCGTCTTTCGCCGAGAGCGTTGCTCTCCAGCCGAGTGGGAGAGTCGAGATACTGAAGTCGGATTGCCCGATCGGCGCCAATTTCACCGCAATCTCCGCAAGATCCATCGTGTGGAGCATTCTTCGCGTGTCGCCCCAGTGCGGTTCATACACGGCTCGCTTGACCACTGGTCCGTGAAAATCGCCGTATGGAAATCCATTGAGCGTGAACACCTCAAGTCCGCGCTCGGTGAGCCAATCTCGCAAACTCGCAATGGGATCCGATGCACTGAGACCCGCGGCGCGCGCAGGATCTCCACCTTCTTTCAATGTGAAGACGTGACGCGCACTCAGCCAGAGTCCAATCGGAAGTGGAGTGGCCGCGTCGGCAGAAGTGTTTTCGTTGACGCGCCGACGAACCGCCACCGCGTGCCGATCGAGTTCATCCAACATCTGGCACAATGTTGCACCAGCATGGATATTCGTGCAGTATCCGAGTGTGGCACTCATCGTTGCATTGCCGCGTACGCACGCGCTGCCTCGATGAGTCGCTTGAACATCCCGAGTCCAAGGAGTTCATCTTTGGTTCGCTCAGGATGCCACTGCACACCGACATAGAACGGACGCGTTGGATGTCGAATCGCCTCAAGGAGTCCATCATCACTCGTTCCAGCGGCGATCATTGTTCCAGCATCGGCGAGTACCTGATGATGCCACGACGCGATGGTGCCGCAACCGAAATCAGTGGTCACAGGATGAAGCTGATCTCCGCCATGCCGATCTCCATCAGGCAACACATCGTGAATATGTTGAATGAGTCGGCCTCCAGCGTGAACACCCATTTCTTGCATGCCGAGACAGATTCCAAGGACAGGCATATTCGGACAGGAATCGAGTGCCGTGAGCAGGGAAAAATCTGCCGACTGCCGCTGTGGATGCATGCACTCGGCTTTCTCATGAAGAGCAATCCCCATTAATTGTGTATGAATGTCGCCGCCGCCAGTGAGGACGATGCCGTCAAGTTGCGAGAGAGTCTCAGCACCCGCTGTCGCGGATACAGGCAGAATGATCGGGATTCCCCCAGCGCGAATCACCGCCTGAACATACTCCTCCCTCACACAATGACGTAGTGCTGATCCAGAAGAGACGAGATCGGCGTTGATGCCAATGCGTGGAGAATGGGTGTCGATCCGCGCCATTGCCGAATGGTATCGCACGCCATTCCTGTGGAAACAGATTGTGCTGGAATCGTGCGCGCCAATGTAGTAATGTGATGTCTCGGCCCATCAAGAGGACCCACCCTATGCTCGTTCGACCAATCTACGATGAAGATCTCGCGCACGCTTGCTACCTGATTGGATGTCAGGTCAACCATGAGGCGATCGTGATTGATCCGCCAAGAGATATCGATCGAGTCCTAGATGTTGCGAAGGCCCACGGATTCAAGATCGTCGCCGTCGCCGAGACGCACATCCACGCCGACTTTCTCTCTGGTGCGCGCGAACTTGCCTCGAAGACCAGTGCACGTGTCTACGTGTCTGGACTCGGCGGTCCCGATTGGCAGAGCAAGTGGGTCTCCCAGTGCGAGTCCACACTCCTCGCGGATGGTGACACGATTGAAGTGGGTGGAATTGTTTTGGTCGCGATACATACGCCTGGACACACTCCTGAACATGTTTCGTACCTCGTGTGCGACCGAGCATCTGGAGCAGAAGAGCCGATGGCACTCGTGAGTGGAGACTTCGTCTTCGTCGGCGATCTTGGTCGACCCGATCTCCTCGAATCAGCACTCGGAGTCAGAGAGAGCGCGGTCGACGGTGCGCGCGTCCTCGCCGAGAGTGCGAAGCGATTTCTACAACTTCCCGACTTCGTGCAAGTGTGGCCGGCACACGGGGCAGGGAGTGCATGTGGAAAGTCGCTGGGAGCTGTCCTTCAGTCCACCGTCGGATATGAGCGGCGTTTTTCGCCGCTTCTCTGCGACCTCGTCTCGTCGGGTGAAGAGGTGTTTGTGCAGAACGTTCTTGATGCTCAGCCCGAGCCTCCGCTGTATTACGCGAGGATGAAGGGGTGGAATCGGGATGGTGTCCCATCGATGCGCCACCTTCCGACTCCGAGAACATTGCGCGCCGAAGAAATCAGCCGCGCGTTCAATGAAGAGATCACCGTCATCGACCTTCGTCCTTGGAGCGAGTTCCGCGCGGCACATCTTCCTGGTTCGCTCTGGAGCACGATGGGGATCAACCTCACACTCACCATTGGTTCGTACGCTGAACCAGAAGATCATTTGTGGATCGTGTGTCCAGAGGATCAACGCGAACGAGTGATTCGCAATTTTGTCCGCATTGGCCTCGACATGATTGATGCGTGGGTTGATCCAAGCGAGATCGCCGCATGTCGTGAGTTTGGAGTGAAGTTCGAGTCGATTCCAGAGGAAGATCCGTCGGCGCTTCGCAATCTCCTCGCGCACACGCCAGCGCCACACACCGTGGTACTTGATGTCCGCCGAGCCGCCGAGCATGTGCGGGGATCGATTCTAGGATCGATCAACATCGCACACACCCGACTCGCTGATCAACTCGACAACATTCCCGACGATCGAGTCCTTCATGTGCATTGTCAAGGCGGAGTACGCAGCGCTATGGCGGCAGCATTTCTCAAACGGGAAGGGTTCGATGTCCGCAATGTTTCAGGCGGATTCAACGGATGGCTGAAGAGTGGCGGAGAACGCGTCACCGTTGAGAGTTGCGCGATTCGGTCGTAGCACTCATGCCGTCGTGATCTTGAAACGACCGCTCTGCGAGAGAAACTGCAGAGGATTCTCAAAACTCACCTTGCGAATGGTCTCGGCGAGATGACCACGCCTCTTCATTTCAACGCGGCACTTCGGCACAGCGAGAGGATCACTGACACCCCAGTCTCCAGCAGAATTGATCCAGAGTCGATCTGTCCCATGCAATTCAAATATGTCGGCGGCGCGTTGCGGAGTCACCTTTGAGTCTGGATACAGGGTCATACCCGCCCAAAAACCACGATCGAGCACGAGTGGAACAGTGTGCTCTTCAACATGGTCGATCAAGACGCGTCCAGGATCAATCGACTGGTTTCGCATCGCGTCCATGATGAGTCGCGTGCCTTTGAGTTTGTCCTCAAGGTGTGGCGTATGGACCAACATCAAGACACCCGTGCGCTTCGCGAGTGCGATGTGCTCTTCAAGGATGATGAGTTCGGTCTTCGAGTTCTTGTTGAGACCGATCTCTCCGATGCCGAGCACATTGGGACGGTCCATGAATCGTGGAATCACGCCAAGCACTTCGCGCGCGAGTCCCACATCTTCACTTTCTTTTGGATTGATGCACAGCCATGTGTGGTGGGCGATTCCGAACTGTGCCGCACGCCGAGGTTCGGTATCGGTGAGTTGTCTGAAATAATCCACAAAACCATTCACGCTCGCGCGGTCGTATCCCGCCCAGAATGCAGGTTCGGTGATCGCGACGCAACCAGCCTGCGCCATTCGCTGGTAATCGTCCGTCGTGCGGCTCACCATATGAATGTGTGGATCAATGTACATCGTGCAATCTCGTGTTAGCGATTCCAAGTACCCGACGCGCCCTTGGTCGTCGTCTTGTCAATCGGATTCTCAGTGGGATCGCTCCAGAGTTCCAAGATCCGCCGCGCTCGATCGGATTGTCCGTCGAGCAGGAGGGCGATGGCCTCCCGCATGGCACTGATTCGAAAATCCTTTGACGGCTCTCCGCTCGCGCGATCGATTCGGTCGAGAAATGCAGCCAAATCAATCACCTTGGCCCGATGTTCCATGAAGTACAAATCGATTGCCTGTTCCTTTGTGAGTGGACTCGCCATCCACCCATCGTATCTCACGTTTCGATGCGCGAGAATCACTTTGAGGACGACTCAGCCTTCAGTGAGAGGACCGCGCGTTCGAGGAGAGCGGTCTCCATCGCATGCACATCCACCGATTCGCCAATCTCGCGGAGTAGTGTGATGGTGAGCTGTCCACCGAGATGCTCGCGAAACTCCTCGAGACTTGGGATCAAGGCAGCGGTCTGTTCGAGAAGCGGATGGAATGTCGGAAGTCCAAGTGTTCGCAGGAGCGACACCACGCGATCGCACGCGTCCTTGGACATCAATCCTGCAAGTCTGGCATAGTGGCAATCGAGCGCGATGCCGATTGAAACCGCCTCGCCGTGTGGTATCTCGAACTGAGAGAGCGACTCGAGTCGATGCGCGCTCCAATGGCCAAAGTCGAGTGGACGAGCGGCGAGTCTCTCGAATGGATCTCCACCACGCACAATGTGCTGCACATGCCAATGCGCCGACTGCACGATCACAGGCTCGAGTGCCTCAGGAGCACCATCGCGCAGTGCAATTGCGGACGATTCCATCTTCGCAAACCAGTGTGGATCGCGCAGCGCAAAAATCTTCACCGCTTCGCTGAGTCCAGCGCGACGATGGCGAACCGAGAGTGTGCGAGTGTGCGAGAGATCACACAGCACCGCATCGGGCGGCGAGAACGATCCCACAAAATTCTTTTTTCCAAAGCGATTGATGCCATTCTTGACACCCATGCCCGCGTCATCTTGCGCCAACACCGAGGTGGGCACGCGAATGTGGCGAACACCTCGGTGCGACAGCGCTGCACCGAGTCCCACCGCATCGAGCACTGCGCCTCCGCCCACAGCGAGGACAGCACTGCGGCGATCGATCTTCCACCGCTCGACGGCTTCGATGACCTGATCCACGAGTTGCATGTCTTGCTTGCATGACTCGCCCCCCGGAACGCGCGTGACCGATCGTAACTCAACATTGGGAAGATGCGCCTGCAACCAACCGCGCAGTTCCCCGTCGAAATCGGGCCACTGCGTGTGAAAGCCATCGTCGATAAACGCGATGATTCCACGAGAAGAAACAGGATCCGACCCTCCGAGCACTTCACTCATGGCGTGCGCGGCCGCGTCATTGTCCAGATTGAATAGTCCGTGCGTGAAGACAACGCGGTGCGCAAAGGGCACCGAAAAAGGCAGCGCGTTCGTGGGGTATTCAGGAGTCACGGCGTTGGATGGATCAGTCTAGTGTGGTGGACACCGCAGATGATGAAGGTGAACCGCCGCGGCAACGGCCACGTTGAGGCTATCGACGCCATCCGCCATGGGAATGCGAGAGTGCTCGGTGCATGATGCGAGGATGGCGGGCGAAAGTCCGCGGTGTTCGTGTCCGACCACCAAGACGACAGGACTCGGCTTGCTCGCTCGCGCAACCTGTTCGACGGGCGTCGCAGAGGGATCGATCACTGTGGCGATGATGCGAAACCCTTGAGACGCGAGCATCGTGAGCGATTGGGGAAGATCCTCAGATCGGGCGAATGGAATACTTAGCGCGTGCCCCATGCTGGTGCGAAGACACTTGCGATAGAGCGGGTCATGGGAATCGGGCGAGAGAAGGACTCCATCGACTCCAAACGCAGCTGCATCTCGAAAGAGTGCGCCAGCATTATCCATGTTCGAGATGTCCTCACAGGCGAGAAGGAGTGTCGCACCACGCGCAACAGATTCGACGGATCGCGACTCGACGACGGTGCGGCGACCAGTGGCGAGAACGGCTCGGTGGAAGTGAAACCCCGTGATCGCCTCGACCACCGAGGCAGGAGCGACGATGAGTTCTGGTTCGAGACCAGAGGGAGCAATGGACCGTGCTGAATCCACAATCAACCGCGCTTCATGCTCGCGTTGCTCAGTGCATAACAGTTTGTGCAGCACCCCAGGAACGCTCGCCATGCGACCGACGACGAGCACACTCTCGCCGATGAACAAACCAGGCCTTCCATCGCGCCCCATCAAATCGCGTTCGCGCACGAAGCGGAAATCCTCAAGCCGAGGATCATCGAGCGTGACGGTGGAGGAGTTCATCCCACGAATGTGGAAGGATCTTCCAGCAAGGTCACGAGCGTATTGAGGAATCGGGCGCCCTCAGCGCCGTCGACGACTCGGTGATCGCACGACAACGAAAGCGGAAGTGTCGATCCCGCATAGAAGCGTCCATCCTTCACCAAGACTGTTTCACGCGCACGCCCCACGGCGAGGATGCCCACTTCCGGGTAATTGATAATCGGCGTGGCGAACATGCCGCCGTACGAACCCACATTGCTAATCGTAAATGTGCCGCCAAGACTTTCCTCGCGCGCGATCGAGCGATCACGGCAGCGCTCAGCGAGTCGCTTCACGCTGTCCGAAAGTTCTACGATGCTCTTGTGGTCGGCCCCGTGAATGACAGGCACCATCAAACCGGTTTCTGTATCGACGGCGAGCGAAAGATTGATGACGCCCTTGACCAGAATTTCAGCATTGGCATCATCGACAATGGCATTGAGTGCTGGATGCCGACGAAGCGCCACGCACACCGCACGCATCACAAAGGGAAGCATGCTCAACTTCTTTCCCTTGATCTTGCTGTAGTCGCGACGATAGGCGTCGAGTGCCGTCACATCCGCTTCATTCGTGACGGTGAAGTGGACCGCTGTCTGCACACTTCTCGCCAAGGCTTCCGCAATTTTTCGGCGAACGCCACGGAATGGAATGCGCGAAGAGTTGCCATCTTTGTCGACTGTTGGCGTCGCAACACTCGGGTCGCTCGTTCCACTCGAGGCGAATTGTTCAACATCCGAAGCAGTGACCCGTCCACCGCGACCGGTGCCAGCGACGGAATTGATCTGCACACCAAGTTTTCGTGCAACCCCGCGCACCGCTGGAGTCGCAAGCGCCTTGCCATCGATCACCGATGGTGCCACTGCTGAAACGTGTTCTTGTCCCTTGCGTGCGAATCGATCACTGACATCGAGCGATCCACTCATCGTGCCGACCACGGTTCCTTGATCTGCATCAGTTGTAGTTGCTTGTTTCGCCTCTGGCACTCCAGCCGCAATGGCGGATGAAAGACAAGTCGGCTTCGGAGCCACCGCGACAACATTCGCGTTGATCTTGTAGCGCACCAGGACCGCACCGACCTTGATGATGTCACCCGCGCCGCCGCACAACTCAGAGACAACACCCGTCCACGGACTCGGCACTTCAACGAGCGCTTTGTCAGTCTGCATCTCGCACAGAGTCTGTTGCTCCTTCACCGAATCGCCAGCATTGACTTTCCAAAGGATGAGTTCAGCTTCAGCCAATCCTTCGCCGAGGTCGGGAAGAAGAAAATGACTCTTGTCGCTCGGTTGCTTGATGCCAGCCATGGTGAAAGGATATCTCTTTAGTAAGCGAGGCAATCATCGATCGCTCGACTGATGCGATGCGCATCGGGAAGGTAATCGAGTTCCAGCTTGTAGTACGGCATAATCGTGTCGAATCCAGTGACACGCTGGACAGGTGCTTCGAGGTGCAGGAAGCAGCGTTCCATGATGCGAGCAGAAATCTCAGCACCGAAGCCGCACGTCAGGGGAGCCTCATGCACAATCACGCAGCGTCCAGTTTTCTTGACGCTTTCTTCGATGGCATCAATGTCGAACGGATAAATCGTGCGGAGGTCGACGAGTTCAATGTCGCGCCCGCTCTTCTCGATCGCTTGCATGCACTGCACCACACTCGCTCCCCAGCTGACGATGGTGAGTTCGTTGCCCGAGCAAACGGTTCGCGCCTTGCCGAGCGGAAGGGTGTACTCGTCCTCGGGAACTTCTTCTCGAAAGGAGCGGTAAATGCGCTTTGGCTCGAAGAACATCACAGGATCAGGATCACGAATCGCGCTGATGAGCAAACCCTTCGCGTCGTAGGGACTCGACGGCATCACCACTTTGAGTCCTGGGGTGTGCGCGTAGATGGCTTCAGGACTATCGCTATGCAGTTCAGGAGCGTGAATGCCGCCACCCACCGGAATACGAATCGTGAGCGGAATCGTAAAGGCTCCGCGCGTTCGCGTTCGCATCCGCGCTGCGTGTGTAGTGATCTGGTCGTATGCGGGACCGAGGAATCCTTCAAACTGAATCTCTGGAATCGGCCGAAGTCCCGCCATCGCGAGTCCAATCGCCGTGCCGATGATGCCGCTCTCAGCGAGTGGTGTATCGACCACACGCGACTTTCCGAATCGAGCTTGCAATCCATCCGTCACGCGGAAGACGCCGCCATTGAGTCCGATGTCCTCACCGAGAAGGAGAACACGCTCGTCCTTCTCCATCTCTTGGATGAGAGCAAGGTTGATTGCTTGAACAAGGTTGAGATTCGCCATAGATCGTCTCGTCAAAGATTCAGTGTGAGGATGATGCGGTCAGCGATGCGGATTCGCTTTGCCCGAGCGAGTGAGTTTGACGCGTGTCGCGCTGCAGGACAAGATCGGCTGGCAATTCGTGGTACATGCTGTCGAAGAACTCGTTCTTCTGAGGATCAACGATTCCTTCAGCGCGAGCCACCGCATCGTTCGCCGCTTTTTCGCACCGCTCGCGAAGCGCTGCTTCTTTCGCATCGTCCCAGAGTGAGCGTGACTTCATGTAGTTGAAGATGCGTGTGATTGGATCGCGACCCTTCCACTTGTCCACTTCGAGCTGATCGCGGTATCGGCGGGCATCATCGGCCGTTGTGTGGTCTCCGAGGCGATAAGTGACCATTTCAATAAAGTGCGGTTTGCCGTGTTCGCGCACCCACGCTGTGGCATCGCGCATGACTTTCACCACGGCAAAAAGGTCATTGCCATCGACCTGAATGGTCGGCATTCCGTAGGCAATGGCTCGTTGTGCCACCGTCGGTGCGCTGCAATTCACCGTGGCAGGGGAAGAGATCGCCCAGAAATTGTTTTGGCAGACAAAGACGACTGGAATCTCAAGATTCGCGGCGAAATTGCATGCTTCGTGGAAGTCACCCTCGCTACTCGCTCCATCCCCAAAGAAGGTGGCAGCGATGCGCTTCTCGCCGCGATACTTCGCTGCCCACGCGAGTCCTGTCGCGTGCAACATCTGTGTTCCAATCGGAACCGCAATCGGAGTAGTGAAGTGTTCTCGAGGCATCGCATTGCCGCGCTCATCTCCCATCCAATGCAACAAAATGCTTTCCATTGGAACACCGCGCCAAAAGAGTCCGCAGTTCTCTCGGTAGCAGGTCACCATCCAATCGTCCTTGTTGAGGACATACGACGCGCCGAGGCTCGTCGCTTCCTGCCCCATGTTCTGCGGGTAGGTGCCCATGCGTCCCGATCGCTGCAATCGGAATGCGATTTCATCGAGGATCCGACACGTGACCATTGCCTCATAAAGCCGCAAGAGATCTGGATCAGGGATCAATCCCTTGCCGAGCGACTCGTCGAAGGAACCGTGCTCGTCGAGGATGCTGACGCGCTTGATTTCGGTTGAAAATGCTGTGGTAATGGGCATAGGAAAGTCGGCAATTGCCGAACGAGTCATGTTAGCAGAGGGGGGGTAGGAATAACCCATCCCGCTCGCCTCACGACACTTGCGCCGAAGCACATCCATCGGCGCGGAAGTCGCTTCCCGCTGCGTATCCGCTTGGAATGCGAGCAATAATTTGTCCTCGACCAAAGGCCACATCGGCGCGCGATGCGATTTCAACATGGTGACCAAGGGCGCGAAGTTGGGCGGTCGTTTCGTCAGGAAATCCTGGCTCGAATCGCACACGCTTCTCCTCCATCCATTGCCACCTCGGCGCGTCGAGTGCGCCTTGCGGAGAGAGTCGACTGTCCAAGAGATGGGACACCAATTGCAGGTGACCTTGAGGTTGCATGAATCCTCCCATCACGCCGAGTGCAGCGGTCGCTTCGTCTTGTCCCTGCGCTGTAATGCGCGTGAGGAATCCTGGAATGATCGTGTGGTACGGGCGCTTCGATCCCGCAACACAATTGGGATGGTGTGCATCGAGCGTGAAGCATGCTCCGCGGTTTTGAAGTGCGAATCCGAATTCGCGCACGACGAGTCCACTTCCGAATCCGGTGTAATTACTTTGGATGAGCGAGACCATCATGCCGTTTCGATCAGCGGTGCACAGTTGCACCGTGCCGCCAGGCTTTGGAGTCCCCGCTAAGAAATCCTGCGCTCGTGTCGGATCGAATCGAGTCGCGAGCCCATCGAGCGAAGTGGACGAGAGCAACTCACTGGTGGAGATGCGCATCGAACCAGCGTCGGCGACATGAGCGTGAGCGACGAGGAATCCAAGTTTGATCGCCTCAATCATTCGGTGGATGCGAGGAGCGTCGAGCACCCCTCCGCCCGTTCCGTCTCGAGGAGCAATTCGATCCATCACCCCAACGGCGATGAGTGCGGCAATACCTTGCCCACTCGGGGGAATCTCCCACAATCGGTGTCCTCTCCATCGCATCGAGATGGGCGCGACCCACTCAGATTGGTGCGATTCGAGATCAGCGCGCGAGAACAATCCACCCGTCGCATCGCTGTATTTCAAGATTGCGTCAGCGATCTCGCCTCGGTACACGCACTCGCCGTGCGTCCTTGCGATGGACTCAAGCGCGCGCGCGTGATCAGCGAGCCGCACGCGTTCACCTGCTCTGGGCGCAGAGCCATGGACAAGAAATGTGTCGCACCACGCGGCCTCGTCGCTGTATCCCTTCGCAGCGCGAGACCACATTTCAGCCGTCAGTGGAGCGAGCAAGAATCCATCACGCGCCAATCGGATTGCGCCATCGAGACAATCACAAAATGGAAGTGTTCCAAACCGACTGTGGAGTTTCGACCATCCATCCACTTGTCCTGGCACGGTGACAGGAAGCCAACCTCGTGTCGGATACTTCGCACCTTGGATCATGTCGGCGCGAAGTGCAGCAGGAGATCGTCCCGATGCATTGAGTCCGTGGAGTGTGTTGCCGTCCCACACGAGCGCGAAGAGATCGCCTCCGAGGCCATTCGTGGTTGGCTCGCACACGGTGAGCGCAGCGGCGGCGGCAATAGCGGCATCGACCGCACTTCCTCCTCGGTCAAGAATGGACAACGCAATCTGTGACGCAGCGCATTGACTCGTCGCGGCAATGCCGGCACCGAATACCGTCGCGCCCACCGAGGGGAATGGAGAGAGCCACGATGCTGGAGAATCGAGCATCGGGACACGATATCGCTAGAGGCGATTCGTCCTTAGCAGCAGCCGCACTGGTGCTCAGCGGCAACCGTCTGGCATTGGGAAGCCTTCGCTTTAGCCGCCCTCGCTGCATTGATGCGGCGCATGGCCACTTCAACCGCGGCGTCGTACGCGCTCGCCTTCGATACTGAAATGTTCAGCACTTCAAGCGTCGTTGCTTCGACCTTGGCAACCGCGTCATCGACTTGCTTCTCGGTCCATCCGACATACAAGCCGCCGAGGCGAATCACGCCGCCCGCATTGGCGATGAAGTCGGGTGCGTAGCAAATGCCACGCTTCTTGAGCAATTCTCCATCACGCTTTGGATCAAGCAGGATGTTGTTCGCGGTTCCGCAGACGATGGTCGTGCGCAATTGAGCGATCTTGGTTGCGTCGAGCACGCCGCCCATGGCGCATGGGCTGATGATGTCGACCTCTTGTTCGAAAAGATTCTGGTCGTTGCCCAGAGCGATGCATCCGAGTTCTTCCACGGCGCGCTTGATGGTGGGGACATGCACATCGGTCACTAAGACGACCGCACCCGCTTCGCGCAGGAGCTTCGCCAACTTGTATCCCGTTGCACCAACACCTTGAATTGCGACCGTCAGATTGCTGAAATCGACGGGCTTTCCGACATGTTTCAGGCAAGCCTTCATCGCGTTGAAGCAGCCGAGGCTGGTCCATGGACTCGGATCTCCGCCATGGCTGACGGTTTCTCCACCCATGATGTAACGCGTCTCGCGCGCCATCCAATCGCAGAATTGCGGGCTGACTCCAACATCTTCCGCGGCGATGTAGCGACCAGAAAAAGTATCAACGAAGCGTCCCATCGCGAGACCTTCAGCCTCGGTGGGTTGATGTCCAACCTTTGGAAGGAGAAGCACACTCTTGCCGCCGCCGAGTGGAAGTCCCGCCGCCGCGCTCTTGTAGGTCATTCCTTCAGAGAGGCGAAGGACATCGAAGATCGCCTGCGATTCCTTTTCATAGTAATAACGACGCGTTCCACCAAGCGCTGGTCCCAGAGTCGTGTCGTGGATCGCGATGATGGCGCGCAGGCCGGTCGCTTGATCGGTGTGAAAAACTACGCGCTCGTGTCCGAGATGATTCATCGTTTCGAGAATGTTCATAGGTGTTCCAAAGACAGAAGGAGATCAGAATGAAGTGGGGAACGATAGTGAATTCGTCTTCGAATTCAAAATCAGCGTTGCGCGGTCAAGAAGCGACTTCGCAGGGGGTCTTTGCTGCGCATGAGGACGAGAGGGACTTCCCAGTGAATGTAGTTCCCGCTCCAAACTGCGGAATGCTCGACTGGTCGAGCCTTAGTCCAGAGCCACGCACCGCGACCACTGGGGTGCGTTCAGGCAACACATAGTTTCCGTTGGGAAGAGTGTCTGACCACTGCATCACACTGACACCACACGCTCGCGTGAGCGCGTCTTGGTTCTCGTAGAGGGCGCGTGTTTCGATCTCGATCTGCCGATTCGCGAAAGCGCAGAACGCGCGAACGACCACGAGGTCATGAGCGAGCGCGGCTCCGTTGAGTCCAGCATTGATATCGCGGTCAAGGCGAGAGAGTGAGCACGACATGCCGTGAATCCACACGGCCACCATGCTCAATCGTGCCTGAATGAACTGATTCGTGACGAGTTGCTCCTCGTGGGTCTTGAACATCAACTTGACATGGTGTGAGTGATCGCGAATGCGAACCATGAGTTCGTCCATGAGTGGACGAATACGCGCATCCACGATGGTGTGCGTAGGGACAGCGCGGCGGATTCCGAGGAAGAGTTCTGCGCCAATCTGCAGTGCGTGCCACGGACTCTTGAGAGGGTTGCTCTTCAGGGCGATCATCCATTCGCCGAGTTGTTTGGATCCGTAGGCGAAGATGAACGAGTGCATGACTTCGTTGGTACCTTCGACGATGATGTTGATGCGACTGTCGCGCCAAATGCGCTCGACATGATTCTCGGTCATGTAACCCTCGCCGCCCATGATTTCGACAGCATCGTCCACGGTGCGGAATCCCATTTCGCTGCAAAACACCTTGCAAACAGCCGTTTCGAGCATGATGTCTTCATCGCCGCGATCGAGGAAGCCCGTGGTCATGTAGAGCATGCTGTCCATCGCATAGACATATCCAGCCATGCGAGAGAGTTTCTCGCGCACAAGATCGAACTCGCCGATTGGGCGGTCAAACTGGTATCGGTACTTCGCCCATTTGGTGGCCTGCTCGAAGGCTGCGCTCGCGCCGCCGACCATGCCGGCAGAGAGTGTGCATCGTCCGTAGTTGAGGCAGGTGAGAGCGATTTGAAGTCCTCGTCCCTCGTGCCCAAGACGATTGGCGACGGGAACTTTCACATTGGTCAATCGCACACGCGCTTGCCATGTCCCGCGGATGCCACACTTCGATCGGTTACGGCTGAAAATCTCGATGCCGTCCATGTCTGGAGTGCAGATCAAAGCTGTGCCCGATTCCTTCTCTTTGCCCGTCTTCTTATCCTTGATCTTCTGCTTGGCCAGTACCGTGAAGAGTCCAGAAATCGCAGCTGAAGTCGCCCACTTCTTCTCACCATTCAAGATGTAAAACTGTCCACACGCGCTGAGTTCACAATGGGTTTCCTGTCCGCCCGCATCGCATCCGACATTGGGCTCACTGAGGCAAAATGCGCTGAGTGTGTCCTTCGCCATGCGAGGGAGGAAACGGCACTTCTGTTCATCATTGCCGAAGAGCAAGAGGGCACGACAACCGATCGATTGGTGTGCACTCACGAGGACGGCGGTCGATCCGCACGTTCGCCCAATGCGAGCGAGAACGCGGTTGTAACTGGTGATGCTGAATCCGCCGCCGCCGTGCTCCTCGCCGATCGTCATTCCGAGGACGCCCAGACTAAAGAGCCGTTGGATCACCGAGTCGGGAATCCGCTGTTCTTGATCGATCAGAGTCGTGGGGTGCTCGGTGCGCATGTACGTGTCGAGCTGAGCGAGCAGTTGGTCGCAGCGCTTGGTCTCTTCGACAGAAATCGTCGGATAGGGGAAGAGCGCGGCCTGTCTGAAGTTGCCCCAAAAATAATTCTTAAGCGCCCCCATCTTGTCGGGATCTGCACCAAACAACTCCTGAGCCTGCACGATCTGCTTGCGGTCCGCCTCAGAGATGTTCTTCAGTTTCGAAAGGTCGTTGGACATGGTGGTCTCGTGTCGAAAAAACGGTTGGAAAAACCCGATAGAGCCCTCAGACTATAGAGGAAGAGGAGTTCCTCATCCAAACGAGGACTATCCCCAAAACACCGCTTGATTAGCCCTTTTTGAGGAACGCGTCGAGTTTGGATCGGGCTGCTTGGGTGTGTCGAAGCGCGACAAGGTGACTTCGCTCGCTGGCACATCCCGCCTGCCACCCATTCTTGAGTCCGGAGTCGACTGCGTCGGCGATGGCGAAGCCGTGCTCGCTCGAGGAAATTTCGGTTCTCACAGCAGTAAGTGCCTTGGCGGCAGAAGTCTTGTTCGCTGCATCGCCAATCGACCTCGGATGGGTCTTTTTCACTATGGAATGGCGGTTCTTCGAGATCCACTCGCGAGCAAGAATCATGGGATCTGCGCCGGCGAGCCCGACCGAGTCGAAGAGTCCCGAGGGGACATTATCGATCGCCCAGGTCGTTCCCGAGGCGATGGCTCGAAGAGAGGTTTCCGGGTTGATTCGTGCCGGTAAACACTGTGATCCACCCCATCCCGGGCAGATTCCCAGTGCGCATTCAGGGAGTCCGATGCGCCACGGTTTTTCGTCCGAAGCGCGTGCGACGGCGATGATCGCGTCGCAGTGCATGGCGATTTCCAGACCGCCTCCGAGCGCCGCCTTGTGAACGATGGCAACCGACGGACAGTCGAGCGTTGAAATCAGTCCGAACGCGTGCGCACCCCGCTCGAGATATGCGTGCAAATCAGGATCATCCAGCGCATCAATCTCTGCGAGGTCGGCACCCGCGACGAAGACGCGGTCGCTTGCAGAGCGGAGAACGAATCCAGAGGGAGTTGGCCCCGAGTGAATTTTCTCCATCGCCTCGGCTATCGCCCCGATGAGCCAATTGTCGAGGACGACGACACCTCCGCGAGCCCGTTCTGGATGCACACTCAACCAAAGTGTGACAACACCATCTTGTTCTGTGTCAATTTTCAGCGAATCTGGTGTCATTTGTTCCGATCCTCGTCGATCCTCAAACTCCCTTCAGTCGATCGCGAATTCGGCTCTGAGCCTCTTCAGAACGAATCTGTTCGGCTGAAAGTCGCGCGCCCTGCAAGACGACCTCTCTGTTATAGGACTCGTCCAACTCATTCAACCACTTCTTCGTCGCCGCAAGTGCTTTGGGTCCCCCTGTGATCAACCTCTGAGCAAGTTCGACTGCCGTGGATTGGACGAGTTCTGCCGCGACAAGATGGGTGACCAGTCCCGCGTCGAGTCCTGCTTGTCCAGACATTGTTCCACCCATCAACAACATGGCCCGCGCGCGACCTGCGCCAATTTTTCGCACGAGCCACGGAGCGACGACGGCTGGGCTGATTCCAAGATCGACTTCCGGATATCCCAACTTCGCATCGGCGTGGGTGACCGCAAAGTCGCAGACGACCATCAATCCACATCCGCCGCCAATCGCCGCGCCTTGCACCGCAGCAATGGTTGGACAATGCACATTGCGAAGTGCGAGTGTCGTCTCAGCGAGTTCAGTCAACATCGATCCCATGACGACGGGATCTGCCGCAACGCCCTTGAGATCCATGCCTGCGCAAAACGATCGGCCTTCTCCAGCGAGAATCAAAACGCGAACATTCGGAGTGGACGCGACCCGTTCAACGGCTTCGCGAAGGGCGCGCATCAGTTCGAGATTCAACGCATTGCGCGCCTCGGGTCGGTTGAGGGTGAGTGTGACGACACCATTTGATTCGGTCGCGCGCACGAGCATGCGCTCCACTCTACCCGTTCGATCGCGCCGCCCAGAATGATCCAAGCATCGTGCGGCATTCTTCGTGCATCGCCGTTCCCATGCTCGCGTGGGTCGCTGCACCAGCAGCCGTGGCATCATCGGTGAGGTCCAGTCGATTGAGAAACATCTTCGTCGAGAGAAGTGCTCTAGGACCCTTCTTCGCCAATGCGGCGGCGAATTCAACCGCTGCAGAGGAGAGTGCCGCTTCATCCTCAATCACTCGGTGGATGAGCCCCATTCGCAGGGCCGCCGCAGCCGAGACCACTTCTCCAGAAAGAGCCAACATCCGACTCGCCGATCCAGACAATGTGCGAGCGAGAATCGGAAGGCTCACTGCGGGAGAGATGCCAATGCGGTGAACGGGGTATCCGAACTTCGCCTTCGGCGAGGCGATCACGATGTCGCACGATGCGGCGAGCGCGCAACCTCCCGCGAGTGCTGCCCCTTGAACACTGGCGACAACGATCGTGGCGGACGAACGAATGCGCCACGTCAATGCGCCGAGCAACTCGACGAATCGCGACGCGGACTGTGCATGCTCGACACATTCGCGCAAATCAAACCCCGCGCAGAAGGAGGGTCCATCAGCATCGATCAACACGACGAAGGGATGATCAACTGCTGCAACAGGCAATGGATTCTTCGTATCAAACGAAGGCAGTTGTGGAATCCCATCGAGCGCGATCTCCATTGCATCAAAGAACCCATCGTTCATGACATTGCGCGAGTCGGCATTGGACAGAGTGACCCGTCGCACCGCACCATCACACATTCGAGAGACTCGCACGGGGGAGATTTGCATGGCGTGCATTGTGACCGATTCTCTGGCAGGGTTACACTTGCTCTATGAACGCGGATTCGCTCGACCAGCCGACGAACCCGATTGATCCGATCGACACCTCGTCGAGCGATGGATCATCGGATGCGGTGCTGGACATTGACAATCCGATCGAGCCCACACAAGAGGATCGTCGCGTTGCCGCACTGATGGAGCATTCGATCGACGCCGCAACATTCGCTGGAGCTGTCGAGCAGCAAGAGCCAGCCGATGCAGCAGAGACCCTTGAGTCGCTCCGTCCAAGCGAGGCGTCGGATGTCATCTCTGAAATGGAAGTTGAAGCAGCAGCCGACGCGCTGGTGCATATGCAAGTGCCGCTCGCTCTGTCGATCATTGGTGATCTCATTGAGGAATCGCCGGCAACGGCGGTGCGACTGCTTGAGGAGATGGCTCCCGATGACGCGACCGATCTGCTTCAGCGGCTCCCCGCAAGAGAGCGCGATCGATTGCTCGGATCGATGAGCACGACTGGAGCGCGTCGCCTTCGCGAACTCATGGTCTATCCGCCCCACACCGCGGGTGGACTGATGACGACGCACTACCTCACATTGCGTGACACGATGTCGGTCATTGAAGCAACAGAGTGGATTCGTCATCACGAAGTGGCGGATGGTCAAGAGTCACTCTGGGTCATCGATCGCAAGGGACATCTCGTTGGCAATGCGCCGCTGCGAAGAATCCTCCTCGCCAAGAGTCACGATCGCATTGGTGACCTGTGTACGCGCAATGTTGATGCCGTGCCACCCGAGACGGATCGCGAAGCGGTGGCTCGACAGTTTGAAAAATATGATTACCTTTCGCTTCCCGTGGTGGATGCTGAAGGTCGATTGATCGGTGTGGTCACAGTCGACGATGTGATCGACATCATTCGCGCTGAACACACCGAAGATGCGCATCGAATGGTGGGTGCAGGTTCGGATGAAGCAGTGTGGTCGACACTCGGCGTCAAGTGGCGCGGTCGATTCCCATGGCTCATCGTCAATCTCTTCACGAGTTGCATCGCCGCGCTCGTTGTGCTGCACTACGACTCACTCATTGGGCAGATCGCACTCCTCGCCGTCATCATGCCTGTGATCGCGAATCAATCGGGCAATGCTGGGCAACAATCGCTCGCCGTCACGCTGCGCGCTCTCGTTGTGGGTGATATCAGACCGCACCGTGCGTGGATTCACATCATGCGCGAGTCGCTGGTGGGATTGATCAACGGAGTGATCTGCGGAGTCCTCGTTGGAGCGGTTGTGGCGATTCTCCAAGTGGCGGCTGGGCAGACCTGGCACCTTGGACTCGTCGTCAGTCTGTCGATGACTTGCACCCTGACGATAGGTTGTCTCTGGGGAGCAACACTTCCGATTCTTATGAGTCGGCTTGGGTATGACCCGGCCACGGCGAGCACCATCTTTCTCACGATGGTCACCGACAGTTTGAGTTTCTTCGTGTTTCTCGCACTCGCCGGTCTCTTCTCACATTGGATTCTGGCGCAGTAAAGAAGCCCTATAACCGCCCAGCTGGACAAAAGTAGCCAAAATCGCACTTTTCTGTCGTGGGGAGGCATCACAATCGGCATTTCACACTCTTGTGGAGCGAGATCCCCACTCGATGCCACGCCGAAAACCAATCCAAGATTTAGAGAGCGGCCTCATCTGGCGGAGCGGTTGTATTTCGGGCGAAGAAAAAAAGCATTGGATCAGTGGGAAGTACCAGCGAATGAATGGAACCGCAGTTTCGCTGTCGCTGGTGGAACAGAATTCTGGAATAGCCCAGATGACCACCGAACTTCCAGCTGATGGGACTTTCCGATTTCACGTACCAGCTGGCCGCTACTTCCTCTGCATGGAAGAAGGTGAGCTCGCCAGCACGACCGACGCTTTTGACTGCTAAGGGACTATGCAGGCAAAGTTGAGACTCGCCGCCCTCATTTTGGGGCGGCTTGTTTCTTTTCGGGAGGCGCTGGATCGACCCATGTGTCGGGCAGCAACCGAATGCCCATGCGCGTCGCCGCTGCGACCATGAGTGGAAGCAGCAGCATGCTTCCTGGAACCACCGTGAAAAATGTCCCAAGACCTGCGAGGCGGATGAGATCCATCATCTGATCATTGGCGCGGCCGACTTCTTCCCTTGAAGCCTTTCCAGTCGAGGCTCGTGCATAGATCTCCAACATCTCGCGGGTCTGCACCGACTCGGCGGAAAGCAAGACGCGCAACTTCTGAACCCCAGCTTCAAGTTCAGCGCGCGGTTGACGCAACAAATTAGGGAGGACTGCTCCGTAGTCGCGTGAGGGATCAAATGGGGTGGGGCTCGGTCCGAACATGGGTGTTCTTCGGGAAAGCACCCCATTTTACCCGATCCACGCGCACTACGAGCGAGTGTTGGGAAGGTGAATGCCGCAATGCCCCACGACAATCCGACGACGATCTTCATCTCGGTACCAGTGAATGCAGAGGCACGTATTGGCACTGTGTGATCCAAGTGTGAAGTGATTCATCATCAACACGCGTTCGCCCTGCCACGGGATGATGTAGTGGCGTCGAAATCGGGTCTTGGCCGTATCCGAGATGGGTTGATCGTCGAAGCCATATTCACGCATTGCCACATGAAAGGATCTCTGAAGCACATTCGTCGCCCAAGCACGCGACACGCGGTCGAGTGCTTGGAAGAATGCAAACACCTCGTCCGGTCGAACGAATGGGGAATCTTCCGCGGATCCACGCGCACTCGCCGTCACGACGACGGTGGTTCCATCATCGCTAAAGAACTCCCGCTCAGCGGCGTCAAGCGCGTCGGCAACACACAGAAAGCGTTGTGGCGCGATCCCATCATCGACCACTGACTTGTGCTTGCGACGGCGAGCACGTTCGACGACCGCGGCCTCAGCCTCAGCGTGAAAAGTCGTTCGTCGAGCGGCGACGATTTCGAGCGCGTCAATCGCGGACTGTACATCCGAGAGGTTCGCGGGGTCATCCAACACCATGTGTCTCTTCAAAGGGATCGAGAATGCATCTTCGCGGACGAGCGCTCGAAGTGCCTTGTGTGCGGCGGTCTGCGCGACACACGCTTCAGCCCCACACACTTTCGATGCGTGAAAAGCAGCACTTGCCAGCGTGGCAGTGCGTTGGGCCAGGTACTCAAGAAGAGGCAGTTTTCGCTGCGAATGCTTCGCCCCAAGCAGGAGGTCAGCTCTCTTATCCTCGATGAGATTGCACAACTCGCCACACGCAATCGAGAGACCTCTGTACGACTCTTCCGCAAACAGCAAGGACCCATCATCGACGGACCGAATCGAATCTCGAAATGGCCACGGAGTGAGTCGCTCCTTGAGCAAAGCCGCCTCGACATCGGGTTGCATTCGCAGCAAAGCTTCTCGGTCCGCTTCACCACCGCGCCTCGCGCGTTCAATGCGCAGCGCGCGCGAGATCAGGCGACACATCGACTGCGCAGATTGAAACTGTGCAGAGAGTGTGTTGAGGAACTCTGACCCGTGGTCTGACTTCGGTGCACGAATGTGGTCGGGAGTGGCTCGATTGCTCTCGATGAATCCAGAGTTTTTGGCAATGAGTGAGGACATCTCTGCGAGCAACACACTCTCGTCGAGTTGAACCTCGGTCGCCGGTTCAACAGACTCCGCAATCCGCTCGAGGGTCGTTGTGACTTCGATGATCGCTGGTGGAAAGACCACCGCATCCTCGGACAATAGTTGCGCAGCGCGCGCCGTGAGGATCGCATTCGCTTCTCGAATCAACGACCGATTCGCATCCACCCAGGTGGTCAAGTTTGAAAGCAATCGAATGACCGGCTCGAGTCCGATCAGAGGATCATGACAAGGAGTTCCCTCGGCGGACTCTGGGGCGTCGTCCTTCAAGAGTGGAGTGGGGGCGGACGACATCGGTGCCTGAATATAGGTGTTCTTTCAGAAAATCCAACCGAAGATGCAAAAACTTATGTGTAGGCGCTCATCCCATCGCAGGTGCAGACGAGATTGCGATCTCCGAATGGGTTATCGATCCGACTGACCGCTGGCCAGAACTTCGTACCGCGCAACCATCCGGCGGGGTATGCAGCCTGCTCGCGCGTGTAGGGACGGTTCCAGTGATCCGCCGTGACGACTGAAGCGGTGTGCGGAGCGTTGCGAAGAGTATTGTTGTCGCGAGGCATGCGTCCCTCTTCGATGGCGCGAATCTCCTCTCGAATGAGAAGGAAGGCGTCACACAATCGGTCGAGTTCAGCGCGACCTTCACTTTCTGTTGGTTCGACCATCAACATGCCAGCCTCTGGCCAACTCATGGTCGGAGCATGGAATCCGTAGTCCATCAATCGCTTCGCAATGTCGTCGACCTTGATGCCCGCTGACTTCTCGAAACCATTGCAGTCCATGATGAACTCGTGGGCGCATCGTCCATTCGCGTTGACATACTTGATGGGATAGTGGCCGGCGAGTCGTGCCGCCATGTAGTTCGCATTGAGAATGGCAACCTGCGTTGCAAGACGAATGCCGTTCGATCCCATCATCGCGATGTACATCCACGAAATCGGCAAAATGCTCGCGCTGCCGTAGGGAGCAGCACTCACTGGGCCAATCGCGAATCGTCCAGCGCTCGCAGGGCGCACGACGGGATGCCCAGGCAAGAAATCACACAAATGACTCGCGACGCAG
The DNA here is from genome assembly GCA_027622195.1 of Planctomycetota bacterium. Classification (GTDB taxonomy): domain Bacteria; phylum Planctomycetota; class Phycisphaerae; order Phycisphaerales; family SM1A02; genus SXOD01. The sequence goes on along the minus strand of JAQBZO010000002.1, from coordinate 23,495 downwards.
ATCGGTCCGACGCCAGGACCGCCACCACCGTGCGGAATGCAGAAAGTCTTGTGCAAGTTGAGGTGGCATACATCCGCGCCGATATCACCAGGACGAGCCAGACCCACTTGCGCGTTCATATTTGCGCCGTCCATATAGACCTGTCCGCCCGCAGCATGAACGATGTCACACGCCTCCTTGATGGATGTCTCAAAAACGCCGTGCGTGCTCGGGTACGTAATCATCACCGCGGCGAGTGTGTCACGATGCTCATGCGCTTTGGCGCGAAGACTGTCGAGATCAATCTCCCCGTCCGCTTTGCAGGCGATCGCAACGACTTGCATCCCAGCCACAATCGCGCTCGCAGGATTGGTGCCGTGCGCGCTTTCGGGGATGAGACAAATGGTGCGCTTCGATTCTCCTCGGTGTGCGTGATAGGCGCGGATGACGAGCAATCCCGCATATTCGCCCTGACTTCCTGCGTTGGGCTGAAGACTTGCGCCTGCGAATCCGGTCACCTCGCAGAGCCACGACTCCAATTGCGCGAAGAGCGTTGCCGACCCCTTCCACTGTGCAGCGGGCGCAAAGGGATGAATGTTCGAGAACTCGGCCCACGAGACGGGAAGCATCTCGCTCGTCGCATTCAACTTCATCGTGCATGAACCAAGTGGAATCATGCTGTGACAGAGTGAAAGATCCTTGCTCTCAAGACGCTTGATGTAACGCAGTAACTCACTTTCACTGCGGTGCGTGTTGAATGCAGATTGCGGAAGGAATGTTCCGACACGAGCGAGAGTCCTAGTGATCGGGCTCTTCGCCGACGCGAACGAGTGAATCGATGGAGCAGCCTTCTTAGATCCCGCCGCGAAGCACTCCACGATGTCTGTGAGATCGTTCGCAAGGACGGTTTCATCGAGCGCGATGCCGATGGATCCATCCGCAAACTCTCTGAAGTTGATGCGCTTTGATGCAGCGGCAGTCAAAATAGCCGCGCCGCATCCAACGGCAGGTCGCACACGAATCGTGTCGAACCACGTTGAGTTCGTCACCGTGTGTCCGAGTGCACTCACCGCTGCAGCCAACATCGTTGTGGCTCGGTGAATGCGTGTGGCGATGGCGGTGAGTCCATCTGGACCGTGATAGACGCCGTACATGCCAGCCATGACCGCCAGCAAGACCTGTGATGTGCAGATATTGCTGGTCGCTCGGTCGCGCTTGATGTGCTGTTCGCGAGTTTGAATCGCCATGCGCAGCGCAGTCTGCCCTTGCGCGTCGCGACTCACGCCGATGAGCCTTCCGGGCATTCGTCGCACATGTTCAGCGCGAGTGGAAAGGAAGGCTGCGTGGGGTCCACCGAGTCCAAGTGGAACACCAAATCGCTGTGCGGAACCGATCGCAATGTCGGCACCCCATGTTGCTGGAGGAGTCAGCAAGCACAGTGAAAGCAAGTCGCACACCGCGGCCACTTGCGCTCCTGCAGCGTGAATGCGTGCAGCGGTGGCACTCCAATCACGCACCGTTCCATCGGTGGATGGGTACGCCAAGAGGGCACCGCAATACTCGCCCGTTGTGAAGTCAGCGGTTTCTGGATCACCGATCTCGAGTGTTGCTCCAAGCGCATCGGCGCGCGTCATCAAGACGGCCACCGTCTGTGGATGGCAATCAGCCGAGACGAAGAACGAACGCTTCGCACCGCCTGCAATCGAGAGGCACATCGCGAGCGCTTCCGCTGCGGCGGTCGCTTCATCGAGAAGCGAAGCACCCGCTGTTGGAAGTCCAGTGAGTTCGGTCACGAGCGTTTGGAAGTTGAGCAGCGCCTCAAGTCGTCCTTGCGCAATCTCTGCTTGGTACGGGGTGTAGGCGGTGTACCAACCTGGATTCTCAAGAATGTTTCTCGCGATGACGGGAGGCGTCAGCGTTCCTGAGTATCCCATTCCGATATAGGTGCGCCACACTTCATTCTGCGACGCCAGCACACGAAGCGACGCAAGCGTCTCGTACTCTCCGCGCGTCGCAAAAAGCTGAGTGTTGGTCGGATCCTGAATCGTGAGCGCACTCTTCACGCGAATGAATGATGGCATGGCCGCCTCGGTGATCGCATCGAGTGATGGATAGCCAACCACTGCGAGCATCTGCTCAATATCGAACGGGGTCGGACCAATGTGTCGACGAGCGAATGTGTCATTCGGCGCGATTGGGTCGGTCGAGGATTGGAGGCGAGTAGAAGACATCGAGGCAGATTGAGTAGTCATGGAGAGGGCGGGATTATAGGAACAACGACCAAAATCCCAATAGCGTGCCCTCCCATTGCCTACCTTCTGCAGTCCGTTGTAAAGTGGTTGATTCGCCACACCACTCGACACAGGAACTCCCCATGATCCCTCTGACTGCTTGCCGCCGTTCCATCTTCACATTGGTCTTGACTGTGCCCGCATTCGCGATGATCCCGTCGTCGTTCGGGCAAGACGAGAGCCCGTCCGTCAAAGGAGTGATCATCCCAGGAGATGTGAGCGTGTACAACTATTCGCCCGACGATGAAAAGGGTGATGGATTCCTTCGCACGTGGTTCGAGGAACTCGGCGTTGAAGGAGCAGAGTGGTATCAGCACGTCATGACGCTTTCCAACCCATTCTTCGAGGGGCGCGCCCCTGGACTTCATGGCAACGAACTCGCCGCCGAGTATGTGCAGTGGAACTTTGAGCAAGATGGACTCCTTCCTGCATTTCCAAAAGTGGAAGGAGAATCCGCATGGACCGAGTTTCGCCAACCGTTTGAACTCCCCGGCGCGGGACCCAAGGTGGTTTCGAGCACCGTCATTGTGGATGGAAAGACACTTGAAGCAGGGAAGGAATTTGCTGTCCTTGGAAACAGCGGTTCAGGTTCGTTGACTGCTCCCATCGTCTTCGCCGGATACGCCATTGAAGAAGGGCAGGATGGATACTCCTCTTTTGCGCCATCGAGCAACGATGACCTCAAGGGCAAAATCGCCTTGATTTTCCGTTACGAACCACTCGACGAGAAGGGCAACAGTCGTTGGGACGATCGCCGATTCAGCAGCCATGCTTCAGCGGCAGCGAAGTTTGAAGCGATTGCCAATCGTGGTGCGTTGGGCATCATCATGGTGACACCTCCCGACTGCGCGAGAGCTCGAAAGGGACTCGAGTCGACCACAACGAGCCGCTTTGGAGATCGACTCGACATTCCATGCATTCAACTGGACGAAGTTGCGGCGGACGCGCTCGTGAAGAGTGCCGATCCACAAGGTCGTTCACTGAAAACATTCCGACTTCTCGCTGACGAAGGCACGGCGAAGACCGTCGCGCTTCGAACGGACAAGCCGGTCACCATCGAAGTCGAGACCACTCGCGGCGTGACCGAAACTTGGAATGTCGGTGGTGTGTTGCAAGGAAAGGGGACACTCGCCAACGAGTGGGTCATCGTTGGAGCACACTTTGACCACGTGGGATACGGTTACTTCGGAGCCGACCCACGCAATCGAGGGAAACTCCATCCAGGCGCGGATGACAATGCCAGCGGCACGAGCGCCATGTTGGTGCTCGCCAGTCGTATCTCTGAGCAGTATGCGGCCAAAGATGCCCCCGAAAACCTCCGCTCGATTCTCTTCATGGGGTTTAGTGCAGAAGAGAGCGGGCTTGAAGGGTCTGACTTCTGGACAAAGCATCCATCACTTCCCACCGACAAGATCAACGCGATGGTCAATCTCGACATGGTCGGTCGTCTGCGAAGCAATGATCTCGCGGTCGGAGGCACTGAGACCGCCGAAGGATTCATGGCGAAACTCACTCCCATTTTCGAGTCGAGCGGACTCACAGTGCGCGCTGATCCAAGCGGTCGAGGGCCGAGTGACCACGCATCCTTCTATAAGGTCGGCATTCCCGTCCTCTTCCTCTTCACCGGCGTGCACGACGACTATCACAAGCCAACCGATTACGGATGGACGGTCGATCCCCGCGGCGCATTGAAAGTGATCGATCTTGCGGACGAACTCATTGAGATGCTGGCGAACGACCCGACGAAACTCGTCTTCACGAAGTCGGAAGGGAAGGGGCAGGACCGCGGGTATGCGAAGGTGCGGTTCGGTATCTCTCCTGGATACACCGATACAGGCAAGGGACTGCATGTGGAAGGCGTCAGCGAAAACACCAGTGCTTCCGAGGCAGGACTTCTTGCCGGTGATGTGATCCTCACATGGAATGCCGCAGAAATGAATGGTGCTGCCGACTTGATGACGCAATTGAAGGCCCATGCGCCAGGTGATGTTGTCAAACTCACCGTACTGCGCGGCGAGACCATGTTGGACATCGCGGTCACACTCAAAGCATCCGAGGCGCGAGGCGGATGATCGAAAGACGCGCAAGACCGATGGTCTTCGCGATGTCCAGTACGTTTCTCACTTCGATCGTCATCGCGAATGCCACTCTTGCCAAGAGTGCACTCGATGACTGGACTCTTGTCACCGTCCCAGGTGCCTGGGAAGTGCGCTCGTCTGATTTTCGAGAGTACGACGGCGTCGCTTGGTACCGCGCGTGGATTCAGGTGCCTTGGGAGTGGAGTGGGCATGCCGTTCACTTTTCATGCGCGGCGATCGATGATGCAGACGAAGTCTTTTTCAACGGCACACGCATCGGAGGACTCGGCGACTGCGTCACATCCAAAACGGCCGCCGATCAACCGCGCCGCTATGAAGTCGCTGCACCATCCATTCGCCCTGGCGCATGGAATCTGATCGCCATTCGTGTCTGTGACTTTGGAGGCTCGGGCGGCATCATTGGTGGTCCCATCACATTGCGGTGCGATCTTGGCGCACTCGATTTGGCTGGAGTCTGGCAACTGCGAGCAGGCGACGATCCCCAGTGGAGCAAGACAGGAACTCCAGACGAAACAAAGCGCGATGGAGAGGCATTTTCAGCCATTTCCGCTCCCGCGCCAGGTCAAAAACTCGCATCACTTTTTCCAACACAAGACCCTGCTCCAGAGGGCGCTGTGATTTGGTCCGACCATCCCGCATTGAAATGGGTCGAAGCATTTCCAATCGGACAAGGGCGCATCGGTGCCATGGTCTTTGCCCATCCGTTTCGCGAGTTGATTCAACTCAACGAAGACACGGTGTGGCAGGGGACCGACGATGACATGCGCGCGGCGGATGCAGCGCAGTGGGTTCCTCAAGTCAGACAGTTGTTGCTTGATGGTGCGTTTGTCCAAGGTCAAGCGCTCGCGCAGCAAAAGTTGCTGCGCATCAAGAATCCCACACGCAGCTACCAGCCGCTTGCCGACCTCTCCATCACTCGAAGCGACATGGACATCAACTCGTATCGACGCGCACTGGATCTCGAATCAGGCTTAGTTCTTGCGCGGTGGACTGAATCGGGCGAGGCATTTCTCGAGACGGTGTGCGCCTCCAAACCAGATGAGGTCATTGTCTATCGATTGAACGCCACGGGCGATGGTCCTATCGACGCAGTCGTCGAACTCAAGCGCGAGGCAAGTTGTGCAGAGTGCGCCCTCGAAAGATCAGCGAGTGTCGTCGCTGGGACTGGCGTGGGAACGCTCGTGCTGCGCGGTGCGACCGAATCAGATGCCAGACATGGCGTTCGCTTTGAAGCACGCGCTCGCGTGATTGCGGTGGGCGGAGTCATTCTCGTGGAAGGCAAGACGCTTCGTGTCGAGAACGCCGAGCAATTGTTGATCGTCATCGCCGCAGAGACTGACTTCGATCCTGCACTGATTGTCCAACACGCGCAACATCCCGATTCTGCACGCGTTCCTGTGAATGAGGAGATCGCCTTCACAATGTTGGGTGGCACGAATGAGCGCACGATTGAGAAGGCGTTGTCCTCGCAAGAGACACTCGAAAGCCGCGCGGGGCTCTGGACGAGAGAGCGCATGCGCCGCGTGTCGCTCGACATCGGCACGAGTGATCCAACGCGCGCGGCCATGGCCACGGATGTGCGCCTCGATGCACTGCGCGCGAGTGGAGTCCAGAGTTTCGATCCTGATCTCATCGAAACCTATTTTCAATTCGGACGCTACCTCTTGAATGCAAGTAGTCAGCCTGGAGACGAACCCGCCAATTTGCAGGGACTGTGGAATCCGCTGATGCAAGCCCCGTGGAACTCTGATTACCACATCAATATCAATATGCAGATGAATGATTGGCCGAGCGAGGTTGCCAATCTTTCAGAAAGTCATCTTCCAACAACCGATCTCGTGGAACGACTTCGAGTGCGTGGACGAGAAACAGCGCGCAATCTCTACGGCGCATCCGGCTGGGTCGCCCATCATGTCACCGACTTGTGGGGTCCAACGGTGCCCTCTGGACTCACCGTCTGGGGACTCTGGCCGTGGGGGGGTGCGTGGATGTCGCGCCATCTCTACGAGCACTTCGCATTCACCGGAGACATGGAGTATCTCCGCGCTCGCGCATGGCCCGTCTTGCGCGAAGCATGTGAATTTGTGCTGGATTATCTCACCATTGATCCTGTTGACGGGAAGTTGATTGGCGGTCCGAGTGCGAGTCCTGAGAACTCATTTTTCACCGCTGATGGAGCGGAAGCAGACACCGCCATGGGCAATGCGATGGATCAAGCCATCGCGTGGGACCTCTTTACATGCACACTCGATGCGGCGGATGTGCTTGGAGCGAGTCACGATCACCTCATGATTCGTGTACGCGAGGCGCGCGCGCAGCTTCGTCCGCCAACCATTGGAGCCGATGGTCGCATCATGGAGTGGCGTGAACCATTCAAGGAAGCACAGCCTGGACATCGCCACATGAGCCATCTGTATCCACTTCACCCTTCCACGCAAATCACCGTCGAAGAAACTCCTGAACTTGCCGCTGCGGCTGCGCGATCGATCGTCGATCGGCTCGCCAATGGAGGCGGTCACACGGGATGGAGCCGCGCATGGCTCATCAACATGATGGCACGGCTGCAAGAAGGTCACGCAGCGGGGCAGCATGTTCAGCAACTCTTGATCTCAAGCACACTGCCGAACTTGTTCGACAATCACCCTCCGTTTCAAATCGATGGCAATTTCGGAGCCACCGCGGGGATCTGCGAGATGCTTCTGCAAAGTCACCGAGTGGCAGGTCGCCCATCCAGCGATGCGCCCAGTCGAAAGACCGATCGCATTGAACAGGGCCACATCGTGCACTTGTTGCCCGCACTTCCACCAAGTTGGAAGGATGGATCTGTTCGTGGACTTCGTGCACGAGGAGGATTCGCCGTCAACATGGAATGGACGGATGGACAGCTCACGGGCGCCGTCATCGACTGCGCAGGTCGCGAGCCGCTTCGTATTCAACTTCCAATCAATACAGAACTCGCGAGCGCAGTCGATCAACAAGGGGTTGAATTGAAGACCAGAACAGAACCCGATGCCACTGCGCGCGTGGTGCGCATTGCTCCAGGACAATCGCCCCTCGGGAAAGTGTTGCTCTTCTTCCGCTCAGTCCCAGCGAAAGACGCCCTTCTTCCACGCGTAGATGTACGCGATCACGCTTGTACCGACAAAGAATCCGATACGCGCAAGGAAGAGTGAGGCTTCGGCACTCGCGGGCTCAAGTTTTGAGAACGCGACTGCCCATGGGTACAAAAAGATGATCTCAACATCAAAGATCAAGAATGTCATCGCCATGATGTAGAAGCGAATGTTGAATCGCTTGCGGGCCGTGCCGAATGGATTCATTCCACTCTCGTACGCAAGACCTTTGACAACGCCATCCGCGCTTGGGCCAAGAAGCAAACTCGCCACCACATTGATGATGGCGAATCCAACCGCCATCACAATGACCAATGCGAGCGGCGCATAGGACTGAAGATCGATTTCAGCAAGAACCATGGGGGTGGGCAGTCTAGCGGGCAGTGGGTTGGATGCGCATTCCTCGCCGTTGTGTTCATATTCAGATTGAAACCGTGTTGAATCGACTTACACTTATGAAGAGGCACTACACATGAAAAAAATCAATCGCTCGACTGTTCATCTCGCCCTCGCCACATCCGCCGTGGGCATGGGCACTTGGTTTGCCGTTCCTGGAATCGGTGAAGTCGCAGGAGTCATCGGTCCCGACATCATTACAGGCTCACTTTCAGGCATGAGCAGTTACGGCACCGTGGGTGGAGTCTCGGCCTATGCCATCGGCACTACCAGTTGCAACATTGGCGACATGCAAGCAGAGTGGATCGACTCTGGAACGAACAGCAACCACCATCCCGTCATCGCGCAAAACATTTGGCGCATCGCGGACGGACGACTCGAGCAGATCGGACAGAGCTGGGTGAAGCACGGATTCTGCGCGCTCGACCAAACATTGTGTGGGGCATGCAATCCTGGAAGTGGCGGATGCGACACCCTCGGCATCGGATGCTCCGATCCGTACAGCGCTTCACTCAACGGTTCTCAGAGTTCACTCGGACCTCGTTCACAGATCAATGCAGCAACGGGCTATTTTCCCTATCCATTCAGCGCTCCAGCAGCACCCGCAACGGTCGGACGCCGATGCCAAGTTCCACTCATCGACTTGACACCCGCGAGTAATCCCGGCGCGGCGTACTGGGGCGAGGCACAGTATGTCGCGCCCGATGATGCCACATGGATGAATGACAATAACAACGCATCGGTGAGAAAGATCCTCGTCGGTGCACTCAGCGGAACGGCGTACTCACTCTCACTCACCGGAGCGACCTATCAACAATTATGCATGGTCGACGCGTGGGCGGCGCACGGACTTGGTGCAGGTATTCCAGATCCCGCCGTGCGTGTCTCCACAATAGATGTCGCGGGGGATGGACGATTCGTCGTGGGGAGCCGCGCTCAATCCATCGCTGGCGGAATGTGGCGATACGACTATGTCATCTACAACATGAACTCGCACCGCAGCGCGCAGTCGTTCTCGGTCTCTCTTGGACAAGGTGCCAGCGCCACAACACCTTACTTCCGCGCACCTGCAAGTCACTCAGGCGAGACGTATTCCACCGCGCCTTGGACTTCAAACTTCACATCATCACAGTCATCGTGGTCCACGCAGACTTTCGCGCAGAACCAAAATGCCAACGCGATTCGATGGGGTACCGGTTACACATTCAGTTTTGTGTCGAGTGCTGCTCCACAAGATGGACAAGCAGTCATTGGATTGTTCCGAACTGGGACAGGATCCGAACCAACCTCGATCAACGCATCGGTGCGCGTGCCTGGTGTTCCTGTTCCAAGCGCAGATTTCAACACTGATGGAGTGGTGAACGGCGTTGACCTCGGCATTCTGCTTGCCAATTGGGGCACAAACAACCTTGGGGATGTCGACCATAATGGCATCGTCGATGGAGCCGACCTCGCAGCACTCCTGAGCCTGTGGAATGTTTGAGGCAGCCGCCAACGTTCCGACGGTTCGGGGAATGCGTGTTCACGCTCGAATATTGCAATGAATTCTCCGCGGATTGAACTCATTTCGTCGCCAATCGCATCGATTTGGATTTAGATTGCTTTGTATGCGAATCACCACTTTTTCCTTGGTGGCGTGTGTGTTGTTGGCTGCGGTCGCATCCACTTCAGCGCAGACCGTCGCGAGTTTTGAATCGCCGCAGTCTCATCCTGTTGAACTCACTCCAGACGGAGCGAGATTGTTGGTCTGCAACACAGCTGACAATCGGCTTGAGGTGTTCAATGTCACACCAACAGGACTCACATGGTCAGGATCCATCGGCACAGGCCTCGAACCCGTTTCAGTTCGTGCTCGCAGTTCCGTTGAGGCGTGGGTCTGCAATCACCTGAGCGACAGCGTGTCCGTTGTGAATCTTGCGACGATGACACTGTCCGCGACACTCCAGACAGGAGACGAGCCTGCCGATGTCGTTTTCGCTGGATCGGCAGGAAGAGCCTTCGTCAGCGTGTCGCAACTCAACCGCATCGAAGTCTTTCAGTCCACGAATCTTTCGGCAGCTCCGACCATCATCGCCCTTGCTGGAGAAGACCCGCGTGCACTCGCCACGGATGGCACACGGGTCTGGTGTGCGATCTTCGAGTCAGGAAACGACACGACCGCGATTTCTGAAATCACCGTGTCGACCACGGTGAATCCGTACGCGGGAGATCCGAATCCTCCGCCCAATTCTGGCACAACCTTTTCACCCGCCATGGCCGCGGGTCTTCCAACTCCGCCCAAGTCGAGCATCATCGTTCGCAAGGGGACTGATGGAAAGTGGCGTGATGTCAATCAGAAGGATTGGTCCGCAGCGGTGACTTGGGGTCTCCACGGAAACGACATTGCACAAATTGATGGCAACACGCTCGCGGTGACTTACAAGAAGGGGTTCATGACCACCAACATGGCGATCGCCGCGACCGCCAGTGGGACCGCAGTTGTCGTCGGTACTGAAGCCAAGAATGAAATCCGCTTCGAGCCCAATGTGAAGAGCATCTTCTTGCGAGTGGAAGGGGCACTCTTCAGTGCAGGATCGACTACACCAACCACGAAGACCGATCTCAATCCACACCTGACCTATGCGACCGCATCGGTACCGATGGCAACGCGCATGCTTTCGATCGGAGATCCACGAGGCGTTGCATTCTCGAGTGATGGCACCAAGGTCTATGTCACTGGCATGGGCTCCGACAACCTCATCGTCGCGAACGCCGCGAGCCTCGCGCGCGTCGCACTCGCCGCGACAGGAGAGGGACCAACGGGCATCGCCGTTGATGCATCGCGCTCACGAATCTATGTACTCAATCGATTCGAAGGCACGGTGAGTGTGATCGACGAAAACACACTCGTCGAAACGCAAGCCGCAGCGTTCTTCGATCCAACGCCAACGGTGGTGAAGGCGGGGCGACCATTCCTCTATGACACGCACCTGTTCAGCGGACTGGGTCAGACCTCCTGCGGATCGTGCCACATCGATGGTCGCATGGATCAACTCTCATGGGATCTGGGTAATCCGCAGGGAATCGTTGGTAACAACAATGAGAGTTGCAATCTTGAACTTCCAGTGGGCACATGCGAAGACTTTCATCCCATGAAGGGACCGATGAACACGCAGACCTTGCTCGGACTCGCAGGCGCCGAGCCATTTCATTGGCGCGGTGATCGCGCCGACTTCGGACAATTCGCCCACGCCGCCGTGGAACTGCTCGGTGGCGATTCAGACTTCACCGCGAAAGAGATGGCGAAGTTTGCACTCTTTCTTGAAGCGATCCACTTCCCTCCGAATCCAAACAGAAATCTCGACGGCTCGCTCAAGACGAGTCTCGAGAACGGAAATCCTGTGACTGGATTAGACCTCTACCAGACAGGCAATCTCGACTTCGTGCAGTGCGTGACGTGTCACACGTTGCCGACGGGTGGACTCGGAACGATTATTTCAGCCAGCTTGCTGCAAGAAGCGCAGAGCATGAAGGTGCCGCAACTGCGAAACATGTATGAGAAGGCTGGCATGGACAAGACAAGCCAGAACAACAACCGAGGTTTCGGATTCGTCCATGACGGATCAACCGACACGCTCGTCAATTTCCTTTCCCTCACCGTGTTTAACTTCGCGGCAGGAACAGCGGGGCAGCAGCAACGACGCGATGTCACCGCATTCCTCTTGAGTTTCGACACTGGAACGCATGCAAGCGTCGGAGCACAGGCCACCAAGGGGGGAGCAGTCGATCAAGCAGCGAGGCGCGCACAACTCATCGCGATTGCAACCGCAGGATCAAGCCAATTGATCGCGCGCGGCGTCTTCAGCGGAGAACAACGATCATTCTTGTTCACTGCACCATCCACATTCCAGTCCGACCGGGCCAATGAAACGCGCACGCTTGCCCAACTCGACGCACAGTCCTCCGCGTCGAATCCATTCACTTACACACTCGTCATGAATGGCACGGCCATTCGAACAGCACTCGACCGAGACGGTGACGGTTTCTACGACCGCGATGAAGTCGATCAATGTGCCGATCCCGCTGATCCAACGAGCACACCTGCAACAGGAGGCGGATGTCCCGATGTCGACGGCAACGGTGCAGTCGACGGACTTGACCTCGCCTTGCTACTCTCGAACTGGGGAGGATCAGCCGCCGCTGACTTCGACTGCTCTGGCACTGTCGACGGAAGCGATCTCACCGCACTCCTCGGTGGCTGGGGCGCGTGCCCCTAACGATGGTGAGTCTCATCTGGGAACGCAAGTGACCACATCACTTCCGCGGATTCTTTTAAGCAACACTCGCGGCGGAACCTGAGTGAATCGGGGCGGCCGGATTTGAACCGACGACTTCCTGCTCCCAAAGCAGGCGCTCTACCAATCTGAGCTACGCCCCGTTACAGGGGAGCGCATCGTAGCAGGTCGTGGAGTCCATCGCGACCCCCGTTGAAATCACACCATTCACTCGACCTGTCCCACGTCGGACAGTCGTCGCAGTGTTCGCAGTTCGACAAATCGCCAACTGATAACACCAACGACGACGAGCGTTCCGATGCCTCCGCTCACGACGCTGAAGACACTGCCAAACCAATGCGCCACGAGTCCACTTTCGAATGATCCGAGTTCATTGCTCGACTCAATGAACATGCTGTTCACGCCTGACACCCGTCCGCGCAGTTGATTGGGTGTTCGCATCTGCACGAGCACATGCCTCACGATCACACTCACGCTGTCGAACGCTCCACTGACGGCGAGGGCGATGACGCTGACGATGATGTTCTCGCTGAGTCCAAAGACAATCATGCATACACCAAACCCTGCGACACTCCACAAGAGGGCAGGACCCGCGTTTTCCATCGGTTTTCGATTGGCGAGCCAGATTGCGCACAGCAACGCTCCCGCATAGGGTGATGCACGCAGGATGCCGTATCCAATCGGACCCACATGAAGAATCTCGTCGGCATAAATCGGCAAGAGCGCGATAGCGCCACCGAAGAGAACAGCGAGAAGGTCGAGTGTGATCGCTCCGAGGATGGGCTTCGACCGCCAAATATGCCTCACTCCTTCAAGCATGCCGTGCCAACTGATGGGATCGTTACTTCTTTGGCTATCACGCGGGTGGACGAATCCAATCGTGATCGCGAACACACCCGTGAGCACGGCGACGATGATGTAGTTCCACGCCACGGATCCTGTTGCAGCGATCATCCCTCCTGCGATGAGTGGTCCGGAAATCGCTGCCGCTTGAAAGATGCCGTTGTTCCATGCCACAGCATTCTCGAACGATTCCTTTGGAACGATGAGCGGTAAGAGGCTCGCACGGGATGGGCCATTGAAAGCGCGAACAACTCCCGATGCGAAGAGCAACGCGTAGAGCGTTTCCACTGGAAGCTCGTACCACGCTGCTGCAGCAAAGAGCAGCGCGATGATCGCAAAACAACTTTGCGTGAGTGCCACGATTCGTTTTCGATTGTGTCGGTCAGCAACATGTCCCGCGAGCATGGCGAATGCGATCACTGGTACAGCCCTCGCGAGTCCACTCGCGCCAATCGCCATCGCGCTTTCTGTGCGCTCCCATATTTCCCACAGAATGGTGGCGGTCAAGATGTGGAGTCCTGTTGAACTGCACAAGAACCCAACCGCGAAAAGTTGGTAGTTGCCGAGGCGCATGACCGACGAATGTGTGGACTGCTGGCGCATGATCGACGAATGTGTGGACTGCTCTTGACTCATCGAAGATGGACACTCTAGACGCAGTGCGTACCATGGACCCCATGCACACCAATCGTGCGCACGCGCTCGCTGCGAAGACACTCTGTGTCGGTTTTCACACGCATGAAGTGACCCCTGAATTGCGCGGACTCCTGCACGCTGGAGTTCGGCAAGTGATCTTGTTCGCCCGCAATATCGGTGATCGGGATCAAGTCGCCGCATTGACTCGATCGATCCACGAGGCCGCCAACGATCGAGTCTTGGTCAGCGTCGACCAAGAGGGTGGGCGAGTGCAGCGACTGGTGGATGGATTCACGCGCATCGGACCTATGCGCGAGATTGGCTCTGACCCCGCAACAGCGGCAGTGAACGCCGCGGAAGTCGCGACGATTCTTGCGCGCGAACTTCGGTCGGTTGGCATCGGGCTTGACTTCGCGCCCGTCGTGGATGTCGACACGAACCCAGCGAACCCAGTGATTGGAGAACGATCCTTTTCGCGCGATCCTTTGGTGGTGGCGTCGTGCGCTCGAGCGTTTGTCACGGCGATGCAATCCGAAGGAGTCGCAGCATGTGCGAAACATTTTCCTGGTCACGGAGACACCACGCAGGACTCACACCTCGAACTGCCGCGACTATCTCACGCGCTGCATCGCCTCGAGTCCGTTGAACTGGTTCCGTTTGATGCCGCGATCGAAGCACGCGTTGCGTTCATTATGACCGCGCACATTCTGTTCGACGCGATTGACTCAGCGGTGCCTGCAACAATGAGTCATCGTGTGCTGACGGGACTCCTTCGCCACAGCCTTCGTTTTCGCGGCGCCATCATCTCGGACGATCTCGAAATGCAAGCGATCACTGATCGTTACGCCGTGTGCGATGCCGCCGTCGCCACGATCACAGCAGGAGCAGACGTCGCACTCTGTTGTCACGACGCTGCTCGACAGGATTCCATTCTTCAAGCAGTTGCCCTCGAAGCGCAGCGCAGCACAGTGTTCGCGGCGCGACTCGAAGAGGCCGCATCACGAGCACAGACCGCCATTGACTTGTATGCATTACCGATTGCGTAGCGAGTCGCTCGGCTTGCGCTTTGGAATCGCCGCCGCATGAGTGGTTCTCGCAGTGGATGGCGCAGTCGCCGATCGATCAATCCATCGTCGCATCTGAGCAAGAGTGGCATCACCCACATGATGTTCGATCCCTTCAGCATCGCGCTGCGCATCGACCTCGGGAACTCCGAGCGCCAACAAAAATTTGAGCACGCACTCGTGCCGATCGCGCGACCGCTCTGCCATGAGCGACCCTTCGCGTGTCAGTCGAATCGGACCACGCTCTGAACGAGAGACGAGTCCATCCTCGCTCAGTCGGTCGAGTGCTTGGATGACTGTTACATGAGAGACACCCAACTCCTTCGCCAGGGGAGTGACTCGGCAGGGGGTTCCGCCAGCAGAGAGGGTGGCGATCGCTTCCACGTAATCCTCAGCCCGCTCGGTCTGGTGATCGCTCCTCGTTTTGGCGAATCTGTTCTTGGGTATTCGAAGTGCCATTGACAAAGTGTAGTTTATGCTACATACTTGTAGGTATGCCTACAACATCCACCGAACTCTCTCGGAGAAAAACACTTGGACTCCTTGGACTCGGTCTTGCTTCGACGGCTCTTCCCGTCCTCTTTGGGATTCCGATGACCGTGGGCTGCCAAGATGCCTCCTCCTCGCGAGCGCTCTCTGGTGAATTCATCTGCTCCACCCCATTCCTTCATGACCTCATTGCCCACATCGGGAAAGCCACACGCATTCGCTCGTCGAGCCTGATGGGATCGGGCGTCGATCCGCATCTCTATCGACCCACTGCATCGGATGTCGCCGCGATCATGAGCGCGCGCGCCATTTTTGTCGTGGGACTCGGACTCGAGGGAAAGATGGGCGAGACGCTCGCCCGCGCCTCCGACCGAGGACTTCCTGTGATCGCCGTTGGTGATGTCATCAACAAGTCAGAACTTTTTTCGGCTCATGAACAAAATCCAGATGCAACCCATGCAGTGTGGGATCCGCACATTTGGATGGACCCTGCCATCTGGTCGCAGTGCGCGACCTTCGCATCGGCTGAGATCATCAATGCAGCGAAGATGACCGATTCGAAGATTCAAGCACTTGTCTTCGCGCAAGCCGAACTCTATCAACGCGAACTCGCCGCGCTTCGAGTGTGGGGAATCGAGCGCGCCGCATCCATCCCGAAAGAGCGACGCGTGATCATTACATCACACGATGCATTTCGCTACTTCGGCCGCGCATTCGGATTTGAAGTGCACGGCATTCAAGGTGTAAGCACCGAGTCTGAAGCTGGACTCGCCGACGTGCGACGCCTCGTCGATCTCATCGTCGAGCGTTCGATCCCAG
The DNA here is from genome assembly GCA_027622195.1 of Planctomycetota bacterium. Lineage (GTDB taxonomy): Bacteria > Planctomycetota > Phycisphaerae > Phycisphaerales > SM1A02 > SXOD01. Next base: position 7,492 of record JAQBZO010000002.1, on the reverse strand, counting down.
CGGTCTTTGCCGAATCAAGCGTCGCGAACAAGAGTGTCACCGCACTCATCGAGGGCGCGGCAGCGCGCGGACATACCGTCACACTCGGAGGCACACTCTTTTCAGATAGTCTCGGTCCGGCAAGAACGTATGAGGGGACTTATCTTGGAATGATCGATCACGATCTCACCACCATCGTCTCCGCACTCGGCGGTGAAGTGCATCCCTATGGTCGACTCGGTGCGCTTGCGGCGTCTACGGAGTCATCGACATGACACTCATCCACGGCACCGAGAGTTCTCTCCCTGGATTAGAGCACGCCTCCGATGCCGCCATCTGCGTTCACGATCTCACCGTTGCGTATGACGGGCGACCTGTCCTGTGGGACATCGACCTCGACTTCCCAACTGGAAGTTTCGCTGGAGTCATCGGACCCAACGGCGCAGGAAAAAGCACGCTTCTCAAAGCGATTCTCGGTCAGGTGCCGACCACGAGCGGACGTGTCCTCGTTCACGGCGCATCATTCGAATCGCAACGACGACTCATTGGCTATGTTCCGCAGCGCGAGAGTGTGGACTGGGACTTCCCCGTGCGCGCCGTCGATGTCGTGGCCATGGGAGCGTACGCAAGGCTCGGTTGGTGTCGCTCGGTCTCTCGCGAAGTGATCGATGAGGCAACGCACATGCTCGCGCGTGTGGGAATGGAGTCCTTCGCACTTCGTCAGATCGGCCGACTTTCTGGAGGACAACAACAACGCATCTTCCTCGCGCGAGCACTCATGCAGCGCGCGCGCGTGTACCTCCTTGATGAGCCGTTCGCGAGTGTGGATGCCGCCACAGAACAGGTGATCCTCGAAGTTCTTCATCAACTGCGTCAAGACGGAGCAACCATCATCGCTGTCCATCATGACCTCGCGACGGCAGCGCATGCATTCGATTGGTGCGTGCTCCTCAACATGCGTGTGGTTGCTGCTGGACCAACGCCGACCACCCTCACCAACGCCAATCTCGCGAAGACGTACGGTGGACGACTCACCATCCTCTCAGAAGCAGCCGATGCACTGCGCGCAGCAGCGCGTCGCGGAGATAGTTGATTGACTCTATGACCGAGTGGATCGACATCGTGGCGATGGATTGGACAATGCGAGTGGTGCTCTCGACGGTGTCAGCACTCGGGGCAGCAGCAGGAGCGGTCGGTACATTCGTCCTTCTTCGAAGACGCGCGCTGCTCGGCGATGTCATGAGTCACGCCGCACTTCCAGGTGTTGCGGGAGCATTCCTCATCTGTGCCGCACTGGGCGAAGGACGCGTGATGTGGGCACTCGCAGTCGGCGCAGCCATCAGCGCACTCTCCGGTGCGTGGCTCGTGTCCGCCATTCGCCGACACACTCGACTCAAGGATGACGCAGCCATGGCCATCGTGCTCGGCTGCGGATACGGGCTCGGTGTCGTGATCCTCAGCATCGTGCAATCACTTCCAACAGGATCACAAGCGGGACTCACCAGCGTGCTCCTCGGTCGTGTGGCGAGCATGACAACAGTCGATCTCTGGTCTGTCTGCGCAGGAGCGGTCGTCGTCGGAATCCTCTGCATCCTGCTCTTCAAGGAGTGGAGACTTCTCTGCTTCGACGAATCCTTCGCCATGAGCATTGGATACCCAGTGAAGCGACTCGACGCGCTGCTCATGCTGTCACTGTGCATCATTATTGTCGTGGGCATGCAAGCGGCAGGACTGCTCGTCGTCGTCGCGTTTCTGATTGTTCCCGCCGCCGCCGCGCGCGCATGCACCGCCCGCGCTGGTGGGATGTTGATCATCGCATCGTCTCTCGGCGCACTCAGCGGAGCGGTCGGATCTGCTGCATCAGCTGCCGCTCCCGATCTTCCGGCAGGAGCACTCTGCGTCATCGTTGCAGCAGGATTCTTCACCCTCGCCGTGATGTTTGGTCCCGCAGAAGGAGCCGTGTGGCGCATGATTCGACGCGCAAGGCTTGAATCTCGTGTGCGATCGCAACACTTACTTCGCGCACTCTTTGAGGTCGGAGGCGGCGACGCGAACGCGCCTGTCGCGATCGCGAGGCTGATGCAAAGACGTTCATGGAGTGGTCCCGCACTCGATCGACTCATTCGCCGCGCCCAACGAAGGAAGCTCGTCACTTCGCACGCTGGCGCAATCCAACTCACACCGCGCGGTCTCACCGAAGCGCGGAGAGTCGTTCGGAACCATCGACTCTGGGAGCTGTATCTCGTCCGATTCGCCGACATCGCTCCGAGCCATGTGGACCGCGATGCCGATCAAATCGAACACATTCTCCCAGAGCCACTCGTCGCGCAACTGATCATCGAACTCGATGGAGACGACTCAGAATCGTTCTCCGCTCGACCGGTGCCAGCAAGTATTCATCCTATTGAACGAGGATCCACATGAGACCACTCTCATTCGAAGTCGATGGGTGGATCATCCTCGTCGGCGCACTCGCTGGTGCGGCGTGCGCGGTCCCTGGGAGTTGGCTTCTCGTTCGCGGACGACTCATGGCGGGCGATGCGGTGACGCACGCGGTTCTTCCTGGGATCGCGGGCGCATTTCTGATGACGGGTTCTCGCGATCCGATGGTGATGCTCATTGGAGCGGCGATCAGTGGAGTGGCCTGTTTGCTTCTCGCCGTCCTTCTCGAACGAACACTTCGCGTCGACAAAGGAGCTGCGCTCGGCACTGCATTTACCGTCTTCTTTGCCGTGGGACTCGTCCTCATCGTGCGAGGGGCAGACCGCGTGGATCTCGATCCGTCGTGTGTGTTGTACGGAGCACTCGAACTGACACCAGTCGACCGAGTGGATTGGTTCGGCATGGATCTCCCACGCGCACTACCCATCCTGACCACCACACTCGTTGCGTGCGCCTTGGCATCGTTTCTCTTTTTCAAGGAACTTCGCCTTGCCGCGTTCGATCCCGCCTTTGCGAATGCGATCGGTGCGCGTCCGCTCGTGATGGACTTGCTCCTCGCCGCACTCGTTGCACTGGTGTCGGTCGCAGCATTTGAAAGCGTTGGATCCATCCTTGTTGTCGCACTACTTGCCGCACTTCCAGCTGCTGCGCGGATGTTGACCAATCGCATGGGATGGATTCTCGTGATCGGTCCTCTCCTTGGTGCAGTGGCTGCAGTGATCGGTCACGCCAGTGCGATTCTCATTCCACCGCTTGTGAGTGCGACAGCAACCGATACGTCGAGTGCAGGAGCGATCGCCGTTGCGAGTGGGGCCATCTTCGCGGTGTGCGTCGCTCTTGGCCCCGAGGATGGACTCCTCCCGAAACTCGCAAGACAAAGTCGACTGCGCCTTCGCATCGCGAGAGAAGAAGCGCTCGCACAACTCTGGCGCGCACGAGAGCGCGAAACACCGCTCGAGGTCGCCTCGCTCTTGACGCTCATGGATCAATCGGCACTTCGGCGACGCACCTCAAGAGGTGCGCTGCGTATGTTGCGAACTGAGAACCATGTCTCGTGCGACGATGGCATTCACCTCGCGCTCACACCAACTGGGGCCGTGGCAGCATCCCAAATCATCCGATCGCATCGGTTGTGGGAATCATTCCTCGCATCGCGAGCGGACATTCGTCCCGATCACGTGCACACGACGGCGACATTGCTTGAGCATGTCACGACTCCTGAGCTCGCCATCCGACTTGCCGATGAGGCCGCCTCGACGACTGATCCGCACGGACACTCGATTCCGCGCGCAGAGAATCCAACTCAGGACTGATCGTCTGGAAAGGTGAGAAGCCGAAGTCCGTTGAAGGCAACGACCACCGTGCTTCCTTCGTGCAGCACGACGGCGACACTCAGTCCGATCCAACCGAGCGATGCACCGATGACGAGCATGAACACCACCCCGAGTGAGATCGCGACGTTCTGAGCGACGATCACACGCGCCGCTTGGCTGAGGCGAAGTGCGAAGGGCAACTTGCGAAGATCATCCGCCATCAACGCGACGTCGGCCGCCTCGAGCGCAACGTCGGTGCCTCCCGCGCCCATCGCGATGCCAACGGTTGCCGCGGCAAGAGCGGGGGCATCATTTACTCCGTCACCAACCATCGCAACACCGCGCGAAGTTTTCAGGAGTGATCTCACCGCGTCAATTTTCTGCTCTGGCATCAGATTCGACTCAATGTCGCTCACCCCGACAGCGCGACCGATCGATGCCGCGACCGCCGCATTATCGCCCGTCAGCATGATCGTTCGCTTCACACCGCACCGAGCCAACTCTTGCATGACTTCAGCGACTCCCTCGCGCGGAGGATCACGAAACGCGATGGCTCCAATGATCGAGTCTCCGCCGACTACAACTGAAACGGTGTAGGCATCTGATTCGAGTGATGCAATACGCGCCGCCATCTCTGGTGGAATCGAGGGAAAAGTTCCCATTCCCGCGGCGCGAGGAGAGAGAATCGCAGCGCGTTCCCCATCGACTGTTCCAACAACACCCTTCCCACTCAATGTGCGTACATCCACCGCGCGGATGAGAGGAACACCACGTTTCTTCGAGCTCTCGACGACCGCCCGTGCGAGCGGGTGTGAACTTTGATCGCTCAGCGCGGCAGCCAATCGAATCACCCGCTCTTCATCGGTGTTTGCTGCAGTCACAATCATCGAGAGCTCAGGACGCCCCGCGGTCAATGTGCCAGTCTTGTCGAAGGCGATGACATCAATGTGCCCCAATGCTTCGAGGAACGCGCCGCCCTTGATGAGAACCCCCGCGCGAGCAGCGCGCGCGATGCCACTCAAGACCGCGCTTGGTGTTGAAATCGCCAAGGCGCACGGCGACGCACCGACCAATACCGCCATCGCACGGGTAAATGCATCCGAGAATGAAAACCCAGACGAAACCAACGCGCCGATCAGAACCGGAACAGCAACCAAGATGATGGGCGTATAGATTCTGGTGAATCGTTCTGCGACGCGCTGCACTCGGCCCTTGTTTGTGCTCGACTCTTCGACGAGTCGCACCATGCGCGCCATTGTTGACTCAGAGGCTAACCGTGTCGTCACCACGATGAGCACGCCATCACCATTCAGCGTTCCAGCGAAGACCGGCGAACCCGCATGCTTCGAGACTGGAATGCTTTCTCCTGTGATCGGAGCCTGATCGACTGCCGAATCACCAGACTCGACTGTTCCGTCCATCGGCAAACGCTCGCCGGCGACCACGCGCACGCGATCTCCAACACGAATCGCTTCAACAGGAATTGACTCAACATCTCCTCCACCGAGAATCCGACTCGCTGTGCGCGGGGTCAGTGTGCCAAGCGCATCGATTGCATGTCGCGCACGGTCCGCGGCGAATCCTTCGAGTCCATGTCCCAGCGCGAAGAGAAAGAGCAGCATTGCTCCCTCGTCCACATGACCGATTGCACTCGCGCCAATCGCAGCGACCACCATCAAGAGATCGACGTTGAATTCAAACTGCAGCAACTGCTTCGTTGCAGTGAGCACAGCATGCCAACCGCCCACGAGCGCGCTCGCCACAAAGATTCCTGTCAAGAGGGGGGATGGACCCGCGACCGACTCGCCCACGAATCCAATCGCGAGAAGGATCCCGCTGAAGAGAGCACTCATCAGGTCGCGGTCGCGAAACACCGAGCGCCAGAAACCAGCCTGCTGATCTTTCACTCGTTCATATGTCCCGCAACATCCCATGCTCTGTACTCTGCGTTACTGCGTTACTGCGGTGCACCTGGTCCGAGTGCTCGGATCACACACCAGCCGAACACGCCCTCAAGAATCAAGACCAATCCAAGAGCGAGCAGGATGCCGCCCGCAACCCAGGGCCAAGTTCCCGAGACAATGCCGACAATCCGTAGCACAAGAATGAACCACCCCGCGCTCTCCACGATCACACCGACGAGCATCCGCACCGTCTTGCCGCGCTGGTTGATGTTGCATTCCATGTGAGGATTATCCTTGTGTTTGCGCCTGAGTCTTGATCGCACGCATGATCTCGCTATTGATGTAGTCCATCGCGGCGGTGTCCTGCGCTGTCAATTTTTTTCCCTCGCCCCAGCCATCGAGACGGTCTGATGCCTTCGAGACAGCATCGGCCAACTTCGCCACTTCCTTCTCATCACTCTCTGTGATTTCTTTTCCGCGAAGCGACTTTCGAAATGCTTGAAGTTTCATTCCCGCTACGGCGCGAGTGATCGCCAGTTTCTTGAATTCAGCGAACTTTCCAGTTCGAGCGTGCTTTGCAGCCTCTCTCTCGGCTTCTGGAATCTTGTCGAGTGGAACCTCGGGAACCACCAAACCAGAAGAGTCCGACTGAGCCAACGCGACCGAACTCGGCCAAGCAATTGCAAGACCGAGGAATGCAACCCCAAGGACCCAAGGTGACCTGTTTCTCTGGTGATTCTTCATGGTTCCATGCTACGGTTCGCGCTCCTGTGCGTATACCATTCCATGATCATGTTTTCCAAAACGGAGAAGATTGCCACCCATCGGCGCGGATTCTCGCTCACCGAACTGATGGTGGTTGTGGCAATCATCGCGCTGCTCGCCGGACTTGTGATCGTCGCCGCGCAAAAGGTTCATCGCATGTCGAATATGGCTGGAGACCTCAACAACCAGAGGCAGATCGCCCTGGCGTTCAGCAGTTACAGCATGGACTTCAATGGAGCGATTCCTTCGAATCGAACGAGTCCAGATGGAAACTTCAATTACACACTGAATCCAACCGCTGGAAGTTGCGGTGGTCCCTTCACGGTGCTCATCAATAATGGAAGCACCGCTGCAACGACGTACCACTCATGGACCGCTTCGTACGGCGCAGGCGTCGTGGGCGGAACTGAGTACGAGTATGGACTCAACACCACCACAGTTCCGACCGCCAACGCCCTCTCCGGTGGAAAACTCTGGAACTACATCGGCGACTACGGTGTCTATCGAAGCCCTCTCGATCCAACTGCACGCATTCGCAGTTACTCGATCAACAGTTTTGTCGGTGCCACTGTCCCTGAGGACAGCAACGAGTGGGCGAACAAGTGGGACGATTGGTTCTGTGTGAATGGTGTTCCGATGACCGCGACGAATACCACGAAGATCTCTCGCATTCCCCAACCTGCGCGCACGATCTGCTCGATTGTCGAAGACGACAGCGACGGTTTCAATTACAACAACCAGGGATGGGTGATTGATCCCCGTTTTCCAGGCACGCCACAAGCTGGTGGTTGGGAAGGTTGGATCGATTGGCCCGCGATGTGGGATCCGACAGCGATTCCGTTTTCGTATGTCGATGGTTCGACCGAGGTGTACTCAGTTCAGAATCCAGAACTTCCAGATGACCTCGACCTCTTCGGACATCGTTACGCACAGCCATCCGACTTGAGCGACCCAACCTACGGCGCAATTCGACTCGATTGGATTTACTTCCGTGATCGGCTTCTTCCTGGAATCGTTCCAGAAGGTCCATACAAGTCGATCGGATTCTGATTCAGAACTCGCAGTTTTGCGGAGTTCGCGAAAACGGAA
>JAQBZO010000009.1 GCA_027622195.1 Planctomycetota bacterium | reverse complement strand
TGAACTCATGCTCATTGATGAGGTACTGACTCCAGATTCATCTCGGTATTGGCCTCTTGATCAATGGCATCCCGGGCAGGATCAGCCCAGTTTCGACAAGCAGTTCTTGCGAGAGTTCTTGCTCTCGCTCGAACGCGATGGCAAGTGGAATCGCACTCCACCTGGACCGACGCTTCCGTTGGACGTCGTGAACGGAACACGCGCCCGATATAAAGAGGCTGCGCAGCGGCTCTTTGGAACCGCCGCGCCGCGTCAGGCTCCAGCCTTGTAACGCTTGAGTGCTTCTTCCATATCAGCCTTCATCGATCCCGCAGAAGGAAGCGCGATGGCCTCCGTCTCGAGTTCAATGGCCTTCGCCTTGTCACCCTTCTCCCAGTACACGCGGGCGAGCGTGTCGATAATGGCGGCTTCCTTGTGTTCGGACGCCTGATCGGCACGCGTTGCAGCACGGAGGGCGAAGTCGAGGTTGCGTGTTTTGACATCTTGATCATCCACGACGAACCATGCGATGTCATTGAGCCGCTCAGCCTCGTTTTGGAAGGTGGTCAGGAGGGTTTCGCCGAATTCATATCCCGCCACTGGCTGATTCGCTGAACCGACGAGAATCTTGAACTTCTGAACACGAAGTCCATCTGCCAATTGCTTCGGAGCCTTCGCGATCATCGCATCGGCCTTCGCAATGTAATCCGTCCAGTCGCCCGTCTTGAGCCCCTGCCCGAGTGCGGTCGCCATCTTGACTTGATCCTCGCGAAGTCCCTGCATCACCTTGCGATCTTCAACGGTCTTCGCCTCAGCGTCTGCGGCAGCCTTCATCGCCGCGTTGCGATCGAATGATCCAGCCACAATCTGCTTGAGCGGTTCATCCATTTGCATGGGATGACCAATCCATTCCACGATGCCATCTTTGCCGATGATGAATGCGCAAGGAATGCCTCCACGGCCAGCCGCCTTCATGTACGCCTCGTTGGTCGTGCGGTCTGGATCGACGCCGATGCGGTATCCGATTTTTTCAGTCCATTCTGCTGAATTGATGAATGGCTCCACCTTGGCGATCGCCTCTTCGGTGATGCCCACCATCACGACATCGGGATATTCCTTTTGCAGCGCGGTCATGTGCGGCATGCTGGTGCGGCACGGAGGACACCAGGTCGCCCAGAACTCAACCACATACACCTTGCCGGCTTCGAAAAAAGTCGGCGCGTCACCCTTGTACCAGGCTTCAACCTCGGGCTTGGGCGCTGCAACTCCTGGCTTGAGTGTGATTCCGCCCTGCATCGCCACCACCGCCACCAACAAGATTGATTCGATCATCATTCAAAGTTCCTTTCGATGTGACTCATCGTATCCACGAACCGCCCTCTGGGGTTCGGGAGTACCCTTCTCGCATGACGGCCGTGAAACTGGACGGTAAAGCGATGGCGGAGCGCGTTCGAGCGACGATTCGAACGCGTGTGGCTTCTGCTCGCTCGGCCGTCCGCCTCGATGCGGTCCTCGTCGGAGAAGACCGATCCGCCCTTCTCTATGCCGAGAATCAGGCGCGTGATTGCGCCAATGTTGGCATCGAATACCACCTTCATCGGCTCGATGCTGATGCGCGATTCGATGACATCGCCGGCCGAGTTCTCTTGCTCAATGCCGATGATGCGGTCCATGCGATCATGCTGCATCTTCCCCTTCCGCAGGAAGTGGAAGCAGAATCCCTTCAGACACTCATCGATCCCGACAAGGATGTGGAAGGTGTGAATCCATCCAACATCGGACGTGTGCTGTATGGACGACGAAGTCTCGTCCCTTGCACCGCGCTTGCTGCTCTCGAGATGATCGAGTCCACGGCCATCACACTCCGCGGCGCGCGGTGCGTCATCATCGGCGCATCGAACCTTGTTGGAAAGCCGCTCGCCGTATTGCTCATGCGAGAAGAGGCAACGGTCATCAGCACCAACAAGTTCACTCCAGAACTTCCTGCACTGTGCCGCAGTGCGGATGTCCTTGTCGCTGCTGCGGGAGTCGCGGGACTGGTCACCACCGAGTGGGTGAAGCCCGGAGCACTCGTCATCGATGTGGGCATCAACCGAGTGGTTGGTTCGGATGGAAAAACAAGAACGGTCGGTGATGTGGCTCCCGAAGTGGCAGAGATCGCGGGTTGGATTTCACCCGTTCCCGGTGGAGTCGGACCAATGACCGTGGCGATGCTCCTTCGCAACACGCTCGATGCCGCGCGCGCGTGATTATGACGCGTCGACCGCGACCTCGGCCGACGATGCAGCACTCGCGTAGATCGCTTCGACGACTCCTTGTACGCGGCGTCCTGATTTCCCACACGCGTGTGGGGCGATGCCGCGCACCACGGCATCAGTGAACTGCGCATACTGGGCGTCCCACATTTGTTTTTCGGGGTCGTCGCAGACAAAGTGAGGGCAAATATCGACGAGGCGTCCCTCTTCTTCAGTGGCGATGCGCACTTCACGGCCATAGATTTGGAAGGATGCCCCAGCGCGCTCGCCGAGCACGCAGATTCCATCTTGCAAGTGACCTTCTGGAAGATTTGCCGCCCAAGTCACATTCAACTCAATCGTCAGTCCGCCCTCACATCGAATGAATGCCGATGCACCGTCCTCGACATCGCAGATGCCATCGAGTTTCGGCGGTCCTGCCCACATGGAAGTGAACACATAGTCCTTCATCGCACTGCCGATTCCCGAAAAAGTCGCTCCACTCACTCGCAGCGGACGAGGAGATCCCGCAAGGTAGAGAGAGAGGTCAAGGAGGTGAACGCCCAGGTCGATGAGGGCACCTCCGCCACTAATGGACTTGGTTGTGAACCAACCTCCCAGACCAGGCACTCCGCGGCGGCGATACGAAGCGCACTTGATGTGCGTCAACCGACCGAAGCGTCCTCGATCGAGAAAGTGTTTGACGCACTGCGCCGTTGGACTTCCGCGGCAGACGAATCCAATCTGCAACATTTTTTTCGACTCACGCACAGCAGCATTGATCGCATCGCACTCCAACAAATTCATCGCCATCGGCTTCTCGAGCAGAACATGTTTGCCAGCCCGAAGGGACTGAATCGCGACGAGCGCGTGCCTATCGTTCGGCACCGCAATCGCCACGGCATCAACATCTGGTCTGGCAAGAAGTTCGGCGAGTCCAGGGCAGGCGCGACCGCCAAAAGTCGAAGTCAGCAATTCCGCGCGGTCGACTGCGACATCCCAGGCGGCGTTGATTGAAATGCCCGCGCGTCGCGCTGCCGCAGCGTGCACATTTCCGATGGTGCCACATCCGACGATGCCGATTCCGAAACTCATGATGGTTGAGCATACGGCGCGATCGCCGCGAGATTCGTACGATGCCCACCCCATGCGAGAGGGATGCGTCATTATTGTTGGTTCGGGCATCGTCGGGCTGTCGACGGCGTGGGAACTCGCGCAGCGCGGACGGCGAGTCGTCGTGCTGGACCGGGCAGTCGTCCACGATCAAGCTTCGTGCGGCAATGCGGGCATGCTCTCGTTCGGTCATGTTCCATTGACCCGACCTGGTGTGAGTTGGCGGGGTCTTCGATGGATGCTCTCGCGAACGAGCCCGCTCTACATTCGCCCCACACTCGACCGCGAAGTACTCTCTTGGCTCTGGACATTTCATCGCCATTGCACGCAGTCGTGGATGGAAACAACGATGGTTTCACTCTGTGAGCAAGGGTGGGCTTCGATGCGTTGCATCGAGCGATTCATGGAGGCATCATCCGCTCCCTGCCTCTTCAAAAAGACAGGATGGATTGCGGTCTGCATGACGGACGACGCGCTCAACGAGGCAGACCACGAGGGACACTTGGTTCGTCCAATGGGATACACCTGCGATCGAGTGAGTGGTGCTGAGTTGCGGCGGCGCAACTCGTGCTTTTCGCCGAACATTGCAGGTGCGATTCACTGGAGAGACAGTGCGATCTGTGACCCACGCGCGTATATGCGTGCGCTCGCAAAGTCGTGCGGTGAACTCGGCGTGTCGATGCGGAGTGATGCCGACGTCCAATCCGTCTTGCTCGACAAGTCGGGGGCCGTGCGCGCCGTTGCGCTTGCGAACGGCGAGGTGATTGATGCATCCACCATCGTCATTGCTGGTGGAGTGTGGAGCAAGTCGCTGCTCGAACTACTGGGCATCTCGACGCCTCTTCAGGGAGCGCGTGGATACAACGTTCGACTCGAGGGGGTCGCCGATCATCCCGAAACAGCGTGTGTTCTGGCTGAAACTTTCATCGCGGTCACTCCAACAGGACACGCACTTCGGCTCGCAGGCACGCTCGAGATCGGTCCACTCGGAAAGCCTTGGTTGCAATCGAGACTCGACGCACTTCGCACAGGAGCGAGGCGTTACATTCCCGGAGTCGAGATGGGTGCGGTCACTGAAGAATGGGCTGGATACCGCCCCGCTCTTCCCGATGGAATGCCCGCTGTCGGAGCCATTGATTCCATTCCAGGATTACTCGTCGGGACAGGACATGCAATGCTTGGGATGACTCTTGGACCGATCGCTGGACGCGCCCTCTCTCAATTGGTCATTGGGGAAAAGCCCGAAATCGACCTCTCACTCATGCGACCCGATCGATTCGGCCACTGTCCAAAGCCACGCCGCGCCGCGCACGCCACTTGAGTCTTTGTGTTTTGGCAAGAGAATCGGAGTCCGAAAAGATTTTCCGAAGACGCGCGACGCGATGGATTCGCTGAGCCGTTCTGGCAACCCACTCCACTGCGAAACGCCTCCGCCGAGGACGATGACATCTGGATCCAGAATCTGAACGACTGATGCCATGGCTGAACTGAGTCGGTCGACGAATCGATCCATCGCCGCAACGGCATGAAAGTCTCCTGATGCAGCGCGCGTGGCGATTGCTTCGAGAGCGATGGAGTCACCGGTCAGCGATGCGAATTCCTTCGCGACGGCGGGTCCACTGCAAAATGTTTCGAGGCAGCCGCTGAGTCCGCAGTAGCACGGGCGAGCCGCGCGTTCCGCTCCGCTTGCGATGCCGAGGGGAATGTGTCCCCACTCTCCCGCGACTCCATTGGCCCCTTCGACCACGCGTTGATCGACGACAACGCCTCCTCCGACACCAGTACCGAGGATGACTCCGAAGACGGTGCGCGCACCGACGATGGCTCCTGATCCATCGCACGCTTCACTCAGCGCGAAACAGTTCGCATCATTCGCCGCTCGAAGTGGTCGACGAATCAACTTCGAGAGATCTTCAACGAGTGATCGACCGTTGAGGCAAGTGGAGTTCGCGTTGCGATGTTGTCCTGTGCGCGGACATCGACTTCCCGGATGACCAAGTCCAACCACCGCACTGCGAGTCGACGATGAATCGAGTTGATCCACAATGGTTGCAATCGCTGAAAGTGTGGCTCCGTAATCGCCTTTGGGCGTGGCCATGCGAATTCGATCTGACTCGCTCCCATCATCGAACAGCGCCACTCCCTCGATCTTTGTTCCGCCGAGGTCGATGCCTATGCGCACGGGGACGATGCTCCGTGGATCCAATGATCGACGACTGCGAAGGCGATGGAACCAGCGGTCCGAGCAGTGCGCCCATCCGTTTCAAGTGACGGGGCAAGTTCGGCGATGTCGACACCGATCACTCGGTTCCACGGCAAAATCGAGAGGACGCGAAGGACATCCGCTGCCGAGACACCGATGCCCGTGGGCGCGCTGACTCCGGGAGCCGTGCTTGCAGAAAGGACATCGAGGTCGATCGTGAGGTGAATCGGCCCGGTTCCAGAAACCACGCGACGAATACTCTCGGCGCACAGAGTGGGATTCATCATTTCGTCGCGCCACACAATCGTCTCTCCAGCGAGTGCTGCACGCTTGATGAGCGCGGCCGTATTGCATTCACGCGCTAATCCGAAAACGGCAGCACGAAATGGCACTGCAGCGGTATGACAGACGTTTTGCATCTGGGTGTAACTCGTGCCGCTGTTGGGTCCCGTGGCAGGAAGAGGACGATTATCCAAGTGGGCATCGAGGTTGATCGAGATCAGTCCTTCTTTGGATGCCTCGCACGAGAGTGATTCGAACAGTCCCATCCAGTTCCCGAATGCGACATCATGTCCTCCGCCAAAAACGAGTGGACGTCCACCCGATGCTCGCACCTGCGCGACGCGCGTCGAGAGTTCGCGTTGCGATGGCTCAACGCTCGGGTCATCTCGCCCGCAATCGCCTGCATCCCAGAGTCCCACCTTGAAATGCACGGGCAAGTTGGATGTGGCACGACGAAGAGCGCGAGGCCCTTCGGACGCTCCTGCGCGACCACCATTGAGCGTGACACCGCGGTCGGTTGCATATCCGATGATGACGATGTCGCCAGGACTCGACGCGGAATCGACCCTCCACGGCTGCACGCGCTGATGCCAACGCTGCGCATCCGCATCGGGACCATCGTCGCGCCCACGCCATCCTTCTGGAAGCGGATCCATCGTCAGGAATCTCCTTTGGGAAGTCCACCGAGTATCTTGCCGATCGAATTTCCGAGGTCTTGCAACTGCTTTCCCCCGACCTCATCCAAGACGGATGCCGCTCCTTGAATGGCGGACTTCACCGCAGATGACAACTGGTCGCCGAACGAGTCGATGATCGCAGCCACGACTGTCTCGGTAAGAAGGGAGATCAATTGATGTCCAACTCCAAGATCGCTCGCAGCAGAGTCCACATTCTTGAGGACGATTCGATCCTTATGAAGTGTCGCGCCAAGGGGGACGATCGACACCCTCGCGCCAGCGTGAAGTGTGATGTCGCTGAGGACGAGTTCGGCAATGATCACCCGAGTGCCTTGGGATGAGGCAGTGGGATCTTGGCGCTGCGTTCCCTTCACTTTCGCCATGTGATTAAGCAGTACCTGTGCATTCGTTCCCCCCTCGCTGAGCCGTTCAAGGTCGAGTGTGATCCCAGTGATCGACACCGATGGAATCATGACCACGGGTTCGAGGAACGCCTTGGCTGAAGCATCCACCGATATTGTGCGCACGAGAAGAAAGTTCGCCTCGGTGCATCCCGCTGGATTTTGAATGGCAAGATTCGCGATGGTGCAAGGGCCATTGGTCAGCCCGACATGGACATTCGAGGCGTCGACCGAGACTCCAAGCGCCGAAGAACCCACTGATCGCAGGGCCATCGCGGCCAAAAAGTCGATGCTGACGAATGCAAGGACGAGCAAAAGCGCCGCTGAGACAACGGTCCACACCAGCCGTCGTCGCCAGAGGGCAAAACGATTCATGCTCGACATACGAGAAGCGTACCGCGCACCGTCTACAATCGGCACCCCATGATTGATCCTGATCCAAACGATCCCACAGTTCGCGAAGCGATGGCTGCCGTTCGCTGCCTCTTGAAGTATGCGGGCGAGAACCCAGATCGTGAGGGGTTGCTCGACACTCCCAAACGCGTCGTGAAGGCGATGCATGAGCACTTCGCGGGCTATGCACAGGATCCGAAAGAGCCGCTCAGCAAAACCTTCACCGAAATCGCAGGGTACGACGAGATGGTCCTCTTGTCAGACATCGAGCTGCACAGTCACTGCGAGCATCACATGGTTCCATTCGTCGGCAAGGCGCATGTGGCGTACATCCCCAATGGAAGTGTGGTTGGACTTTCGAAGCTCGCCAAGGTCGTTGAGATTTATGCGAAGCGATTGCAAGTGCAAGAGAAGCTCACTGCGCAAATCGCCGAGGCGATTCAGAGCAGTTTGAAACCACGCGGAGTCGCCGTGGTCATTCAAGCACGACACTATTGCATGTGCTACCGAGGAGTCCAACAACCGCTCGCGTGGACCACCACCAGCAAGTTGACGGGAGAATTCCTCGACAATTCCTCCACGCGCGCCGAGTTCTTCAAGTTGATCTCGATGACGAAGACGTACTAGTCGTCCTGCGCCATCGCGCTATTCCCTCGGGCTGTAGACCGGCATGATTCGTCCAGTCACCGAGGTGTTGTCGGGGCTCGCGAGGGCGAGGATTCGTGCGGCGATCTCAATGGGTGTGACCCACTTCGAGAGATCGGCGTCCTTCATCGCAGCGCGGTTTGCAGGAGTATCAATGATGGATGGAACCACCGCATTGACGAGAATGCCCTCACCGTCGAGTTCCACTGAGAGGGTGCGCGTCAGCGAGCACACCGCTGCTTTCGACATCGCATACGCCGCGAATCCGCTGGCTGGCTCGAGTGCTGGGCGACCCGCGACATTCACGATTCTTCCTCCCTGCCCAAAGTGGCGCATGACGCGCACCGCTTCCTTGCATGCATTGAACGTGGTCACCGCATTGATCTTCCACATCGATTCGATGTCGTGTTCATTCGTGTCCGCGATGGACCCATACACGAATCCTCCCGCGCAGTGAATGCTTGCTGCCAAAGATGGAAGGGAACTGTAGGCCTCGTGGACTTGCGCAGCGTCAGCGAGATCGACACGATGCAGTCGCACGCGAGGCAATGATTTCATCATCCACTCTGCGTCCGAGTCCAACACATAGGTCGCGTGAACATCGGCTCCGTACTCGAGGAGGGCCGCGCACACGGCGCGACCGAGTGCTCCTGTTCCGCCTGTCACCATGCAGTCGAGTCCGTGGAAGTTCATATCGCGCAGGGTATCCGATGAGAGGAAGGCAATGGTCGCATGGAGTAGGATTGCAATCTCATGTCTGAACCAGTTGCACCATCCACTCGGCCCACGATGGAGTCCGTCGTTTCACTCTGCCGCCGCCGCGGCTTCATCTTTCAGTCGAGCGAAATTTATGGCGGCATCAACGGATTCTGGGATTACGGACCACTCGGCACCGCGCTCAAGAGAAACCTCAAGCAAGCTTGGTGGAGCGATGTCGTCGAACGAGAACTTATTGGTCCTGACGGCAATGCCGTCGACA
Organism: Planctomycetota bacterium; assembly: GCA_027622195.1. Lineage (GTDB taxonomy): Bacteria > Planctomycetota > Phycisphaerae > Phycisphaerales > SM1A02 > SXOD01. The sequence goes on along the minus strand of JAQBZO010000009.1, from coordinate 54,227 downwards.
TCGTCGGCGTGGACTGCACGATCATCATGAATCCCAAGACATGGATCGCGAGTGGGCATGTCGGAGGATTCAATGACCCAATGGTGGATTGTCGAGAATCGAAAGCTCGCTACCGCGCTGATCATCTCGTGGTGATTGGACGAACTGCACCCGATGCTCGTCTCTTTGCATTCCTCGAATCGGACGATGATGCGAAGGCGAAGGCGATCAAGACTCTTTGCAAGTATGAGCGCATTGATTCTCCAGATCCTGCTTCGCACACGATGCGACTGTTCACCACGCTGAGCGAAACGGATCGAGCACGCTGTGTTGGTCCAGACGCGTCTGCGCCTGGATCACTCACTGAGCCCCGCCAATTCAGTCTCATGTTCAAGACCAATGTCGGAGCGATCGAGTCCGACGATTCTTCCGCCTATCTTCGCCCCGAAACGGCACAAGGCATCTTCACCAACTTCTGGAATGTCGTCGACACGAGTCGCGTCAAGGTTCCATTCGGGATCGCTCAGATTGGAAAGGCATTTCGCAACGAAGTGACTCCTCGCAATTTCACCTTCCGATCGCGCGAGTTTGAGCAAATGGAAATCGAGTTCTTCATCCGCCCGGAATCAGCACCAGAGTGGTACCGATGGTGGCGCGACGAACGATTCCGCTGGTGGCAATCGATCGGACTCGGCAGCGGAAACCTCATTCTGCGCGAGCATGATCGCGATGAGCTCGCCCACTATGCCAAGGAAGGCGCTGGCACGAGCGACATTGAATATCGGTTCCCATTTACCGCACCGGGATTCGGAGAACTCGAAGGAATCGCCCACCGCGCCGACTTCGATCTCAAGGCGCATGCGACTCACTGCGGCAAGGGAGAAAAGTTGCGTTACTTCGACCAAGAGCGCAACGAGCGTTACTTTCCGCATGTGATCGAACCATCCGCTGGCGCAGACCGCGGAACCTTGGCTTTACTGTGCGAGGCGTACACACCCGATCCCGCGCGCGCGAGTGGCGTGTACATGAAGTTCCATCCACGCATGGCACCGATCAAGGCGGCTGTGTATCCACTCGTGAACAAAGAAGGAATGCCCGAAATGGCGGAGGGCATTTACCGATCGCTCCGCAAGAAACATGCGGTCGAGTTCGATGAGAAGCAGTCCATCGGCAAGCGATACGCGCGCATGGACGAAGCAGGAACTCCATTCTGCTTCACGGTGGATGGAGACAGTTTGTCTTCGGGAACCGTTACCGTGCGACACCGCGACACGCTCGCCCAAGAGCGAATCGCCGCGGATCAAGTCGGCTCTTGGCTTGACGACAAACTCGATTCAACCGCGTGATCCAGCGTCGAGCGAGAGAATCTCGAACGCGACATGGGACGCCGCGAGCGCTGTGATCTCGGCGACATCACGCGAAGGACAGACTTCGACGACATCGGCTCCCGCGAGTCGCATCGTTTCGAATCGTCGAAGAATAGAGAGCACTTCGGCGGTGGAGAATCCTCCGCAACATGGAGTGCCTGTGCCAGGCGCGAATGCCGGATCAATGCAATCGATATCAAAGGTGACGTAGACAGGATCTTGGTTGATCGATGCGCGCCACTGCGCGATGGACCGATCGACTCCCTTGCGGTCGTCGATCCAGCGGGACATCGGAACGACTTCGATTCCCTTCCCTGTCGCGTATTCCAAGTCTTCCATCGTATTCAAAGGACCGCGAAATCCGATCGAAAGGGTGCGCTCTGGATCGATGCATCCATCTTCAATGCCGCGTCGAAGGAATGATGCGTGACCATAACGCTCATCCCAAATCGCCTCGGCTGTGTCGAGGTGCGCGTCGAAATGCAACAGGGGAAGTCCTGAGGCGGGACGACCCGCTCGCTCCCAGGCCACTCGGATGTTGGCGAGTGCGATGCTGTGGTCTCCGCCAAGTGCGAGCAACTTGGTCCTCGATGGATCACCGAGATCTTCAGCGAATTCGACGACTGACTCGAGTGTTCCTTCGCATGAGAAAGGAGCCACTGGCGCATCGCCTCCGTCCGCCATTGAAAACTCGCGCGCCAAATCCAACTCTGCTTCAAAGTTGATTGGTTTGATGTACTGCGATGCATCTCGAATCGCGCGAGGACCAAATCGAGCGCCTGGGTGATAGGTCGTTCCACCATCGAATGGAACACCGTAAATCACCCAATCCACTGGTTGATGCTCTGGACGCACCAATGCAAGCAGTGGAACGCGCATGAATGTGGCGATGCCCGCGAAGCGAGGCTGAACACGGCCCGATGGAAGATCGGTCGGCATAAAATGATCCTACTCGTTGGCTAACCGATCCATCGGTCGTCCCAGTGCAATCCTGTGGGGACGGTCACGGAGTCATCAGCGACTTCGATTCGCGCGACGGGATAGGCGCACGAATCTCCCATAAAAGCCGCGGCGGGACGGTGATTTCCGCTTCTGCCAAGGCCACCGAATGGAAGTCGACTGTTCGCGCCCGCGGTACCGATGTTCCAATTCACACACCCGCAGCGAACTCGTGGAGCTATGGACTGCCAACGATCCTCGCTCGCGGTGAAGACACTCGCGGCGAGTCCGAAATGAGTCGCATTGGCTTGTTCGACTGCATCGTTGTCGTTTTCCACGACGGTGATTTGCACGACAGGCCCAAACACCTCTTCGTCGATATCGCGAGAAAACTTCTCGACTTGCAAGACGCAAGGGGTCACGAAGTGTCCTGCTCGGTCGAGCGCCGACGCTCGCACCAGAATCGCCGCTCCTGCGCGAGACCTCTCTGTTTGAAATCGAAGGACCGCATCGCGCGCAGCACGAGAGATGAGTGGTCCCATGAAGACAGGCTCTGTGGCATCCCCAGGAGCCACGATCAACAACGATGCCGCCTTGCAAAACGCGGGAATGAACCGCGCTGCGACCGCTTGGTGGACAATGATCCGACGGGTGCATGTACACCGCTGCCCCGTTGTCGCAAAGGAAGCGCGAACGCATTCAACCACTGCTTGTTTCAGGTGCGCGTCTTCGCAGATGATGGCGGCATTGCTTCCTCCAAGTTCGAGCGCAACCATTCGACCAGGTCGATCCAAGTTGGCTTCAAGAATGCGCCGTCCAACGGGCCACGATCCCGTGAAGAGCACACCATCGATGTCGTCGCGAGAAACGAGGGATGCGGCGATGGCTCCATCCCCCTGCACCACTTGCATGACTCCGCGCGGGAACCCAGCGTCGTCGGCGATCTGCGCCAGCATCTGTCCAACCGCTGGAGACTTCTCACTTGGCTTGAAGACCACCGTGTTTCCAAGGGCAAGCGCGGGAATCATCTGTCCACAAGGAAGGTGTGCTGGAAAATTGAATGGACCCACCACAGCCATCACGCCATGCGGTTGGAAGACGCATCGTCCACGCTTTCCCGTTTCGAGAACCATCGCAAAATCGCGGGTTCGCGCGACGACTGACTCTTCGAGGGTGATGGACACCTTGTCCATAATCCCCTTCACCTCGAGGCGCGATTCGGCCAATGTCTTGCCGACTTCCATCGTGATCAATCGAGCGAGTGGTTCCGATCGCTCTTTCGTGGCCTGTTGAAAGCGTTCCAGAAACGGACGTCGCCCTTCGAGCGCGAGTGCGCTCCACTCGTGAAGGGCATTGCGCGCGTGCGTCACCGCACCGTGGACTGCCGATGGACTGGCCTGAGCCGACCAGACCACTTGATCAGGATTGGCTGGATTTCGGCTCTCAACGAGATGCGTTGTCGACGATGACGAATCGGCATCCGGCGCAATCGCCTCGAACTGCCCATTGATGTAGTTGGACGGAACGCCCGCGAGGAGTCCTGCGCGAAAAGCTGCGTCGCTCACGCCTTGCTCCGGCGGCGCGCAGCACGTGCTCTTTCCGCTGGCTCAATCGGAGCGAATTCAGCACGACCATCATCCAAGATGCTTGTGCCAGCAGCGGGTTTTGTGGTTGCACCTGCGAGTTGTGTCACTCCCAGAATCGCGCCATCGTCTGCTCCGATGGCATCAGCGACACTTCGTGGAATCCAGATTCCGCGCGCCTCAACGGAGCCGTAGCAACGCGTTGCCTGGAATCCAGTCTTTCCCTCGTGACTCACGAAGACGTCGGTGCGCCCCTTCGTATCGGCGCCGAGCATTTTCATCTTGCGCGTTGCCTTGACGAGAGGAATTTCATCTCGACTTGCTTCGAGGAATGGGCCTCCATCAAACGGATCACACTGATCTCGATACGCGAATCCCTGACCCTCAAGGAGGTGGACCGCTGGTCGCGTTTCGTCTCCAACCTCGGCAATGAGACGACGCGCTTCGGGAGGGAGGAGTGATGTGTACATCTCTACGCCAGGGAAGAGCGACTGAATGAACTCTCTGCTCTTCGAACTGAAGAGATCAGCCTCGGTGTACGAGAGATTGATGAATCGTCGTCCGAGGTATTCCCAGAGGGTCGATCGACCATCCGTGCTCAGTGCTCCCATCATTTCAGCAATGATGCGCTGCGAGAAGTGTTTGCGGTGGAGTGCGATGAAATGGAACCGCACGAGGCTCAGCAGACTGCCGAGCCTTTGTGGATGTCCACGAAATCCTGGTGAGAGGATGAGTCCGCCCACTTCGCTTGGACCCGTTTCATCGGCGCACAATTGAATCGTTTCATGCAACTGCCCAGTGCCGAGATGCTCGCTGAAATGTTGGCGTCTTCGCACTTGAAAATACATATTGGGATGGCCCTGCCACGACACGCGTGGGATCAGAGCACTCGTTCCGATGATCGCCTTGGAGTGAGCCTCTTGGAGCACAAAGAGAAACTCCATCTCCTTCGGATCTTGTTCTTGACCGAAGAAACTGCGCCGACTCGCGGCGATCTTTTCGGCAATGAGATCCTTGTCCGCAGGAAGATTGATGAAGTGCACCATCTTGGCGAGGCGCACCAGAGTGGGCAAATCCTCCATCGCCGCTTGTCGGACAATGAAAGTCTGCTCTCGAACGGTCTTTGTCTTCCTCGTCGCCACGATGAACTCTCAGTCCTTCCTATTTTGCTGCCACCATCGCACACGCTTTTTCAACGCACGCGAAGACGCGCGCAAATTGTGACCGGTCGAATGCCCCAATCGGCGGCAGAAAACGCACATGGTACGGATCGTGTCCGCATGTAAAGGCCAAGACTCCGCACTCAAAGAGCGCCTTGATCAACCCATCGATCTTCGCCTTGTCGCCGCCGAACGGACTCCATCGACACATGCCGCCAACTCCTCCAGAGAATCCGGATTGCGTGCGCCCATTCGCGTCGATGATCGGCGGAAACCATTCTGGATGGCGCAGCACGAGTGCGTCGACTTCAGATCGAAATGCTGCATGGAGTTTCGCGTTCGATCCATTGGCTCCGTAGGCACCGTTCGCGATCAGGTGCTCGACTGTGGCTCGTCCCACATGGAATGCAGACGAACTGGCGGTGAATGTGCCCGACATCAATCCCGGTTTCGGAGCCATCGCCTCTGAGTAAAGACACCCGCACACTTGGCTCATCTTTCCGATGGTGCAGACATCGATGAGATCGCCAAGTCCAAGCCAATCCCAAGCAAAAAGTGCCTCGGTACGTCCGAAGGTCTGCACTTCGTCGACCCAGACCGGCACGCCAGACTCTCGGCAGAGTTCCATGATCGTCGCAAAGAAAGTTCGAGGAGCCGTGTTCAATCCGCCCTCGCCCTGCACCAACTCCATCACGATGCACGAATGCTGCTTGGGATAACGATGCAAGTACTCGCGCAACAGCGACACGGTGTTCGCGGTGCTCGCCTCTCCGAGAGCGTGGTCATAGAACGGCAAGTAATCGACCTGCGTGTTGAGGACGAGTCCCTGTCGATACGCCGGACCATCACCCAACTGCGCCATCGTCGTCGAGCGGCCCATGAAGCAATCTCGAAAAGCAATCACTCTCGGCGCGGCATTCGTTTTCTGCTGGCAAATCTTGAGAGCGTTCTCATTCGCCATGCATCCCGAATTCGTCACGAAGCAATACTTCAACGCGCTTCGCTTCTTCGCCTCGTGAATAAGAAGTTCAGCGATCGGTAGTGCATCGGCGTTGGTCTGAAGATTGCCCTGCATGCACACATTCGAAAGGGACGATTCCAGCGCCGCACGCGCGGCCACAGGATGGGCGTGTCCCATCATGTACACGCCGATGCCACAGATCATGTCCCACTTCACGCTGCCATCAACGAGTTCAACGAGCGCACCACGACCACGACCTGTACTAAGGTACGGATAGAAGGCCGTACGACCCCTGACATCGGCGAGCCGTTGCAAGAGCGCGTCGCGCTCAGCGATGCGTGATGGATCAGCGGGTCTTTCATGCACAAACTCCGCGGCATCCGCCTCGAGGCGCGACACGATCTGATTGATTGCCGCGCGAACAACCGCATCTTCACAAAGTGGCGATGCGATGCGTGTCCAATCGGTTTCGGTCGCAGTGGATTGAACCATGATGGATCCATCGTACCCCGATGTCGCACTACAACTCGCGTCGCAAGGCGATGCGTGCCACGAGTTGTCCGACCGCTGCAGCCCGTTTGACCCAACTGTCAAGAAGAATGAACTCGTCGGTCCTGTGCATGTTCCCTCCACGCGCGCCGATGCCATCCAGGGTCGGAAGTCCCGCTCCCTCCAGTGTGTTCGCGTCGGACACTCCACCGCTGTAAGCGATTCCAGAGGGCTCGTTTTCTCGGTCAAGCAATTGGCACAATTCCATGCCAAGCCGCTCCACCGTTGGCGTGAGCGGTTTCGCCGCCCGCATCGACAAGAGTTGCGTTTGAATATGAGGCAAGTCGGTCGGCGATCCTCGATCCAGGTTCTTGAACATCGCTTGCAGCAACAACTCGTCTGATGGATCTCGCCAACGAAGTCCACACCATGCAGCAGCTCGGTCTGGGACCACATTCACCGTGGCTCCACCTTCGAGCGGACCAACCGTCACGACGAGTCCACGCGCAATGTCTTGTTGCTGAGTCACTGCGACAATCGCATGGCAGAGTGCTTCGACTGCGTTGACTCCCGCGCCGGGGTCTCGACCAGCGTGCGCTGAACGACCGGTGACGGCGATGTGCGCCTGCGCTGATCCTCCTCGGCTCAAGACGATGGCCCCTGCGTCGCGACACGGTTCGAAGACGAGTCCAAGGTCATGCGATGGAGCGAGCGCACGAAGCGCACGAGCGCTCATCATCGAACCGGTTTCTTCATCGGGGACAAATGCGGCGGTCCAGTCGATGTGAACTCCAACCGCATCGAGCGCGTGCAGAATGGTGATGATCGAAACAAGTCCACCCTTCATGTCCATCACGCCAGGTCCTGTCGCGCTATGAGGACCGCCACCGCCTCCTGCGGTCATTTCGACGAATGATCCTTGTGGATCGAACACCGTATCGAGGTGTCCGCAAAAAAGCATGCGCACTCCGCCACGATGGGGACCGCGCAAGACGAGTAACTCCTCAGGGGGATGAGTGAGTTTTGGCCAAATCCACGGTGGGCGAGCATCACCAGACACGCGCGTCGCCGTGGCTCCCACTCGTTGGCACTCGCGCGTGACGACACCTCGCATCGCTTCGAGTCCGACAGGGTCGCAGTGACCGCTTCGGATGCCGACCATCTCAGACAGCAGCGATTCCATCTCGTTTCGCCGCGAGAGAATCAGATCGCGCACGCGGGATTCGACTTCTTGACTCATCGTGGTTCCTCGAGAATGCGCGACCATTCGTCCATCGCCGCGAGATCGAGCGATCCAGTGAATGACTCGGTGCACGGCCCCGTCATGATGACATGATCGTCATCGCGCCACTCGATTGCAAGCGCTCCTCCTGGGAGATCGATGGTCACCGATCGTTCGGCTCGCCCTTCAAGAACGGCTGCAACCGCCACGGCGCACGCACCGCTTCCGCACGCTTGTGTGATTCCACTTCCGCGCTCCCATGTGCGCATTCGAAAGTGGGTCCGAGGAGAGGCGGCAAGCGGTTCGACAAAGTGCACATTGACTTTCTCTGGGAACCACGCTGCGCGCTCGATGCGCCCGCCGATGGACTCAAGCGGAACGCGATCGACTGATTCGCAGAACAACACGGCGTGCGGATTGCCCATCGAAACAAGAGAGATCGTGCTCGACAGGACGGCGAGTTTTCTCCACGCGCCGTCACATCCCAGCGAGATCCAATCCTGTTCTGTCAGAGAATGCGCCACGACTCGACCATCCTTCGCCCCCTCGACGATGCACGCGGGAATACGCGATTGGCGCAGTTCGGGTGATCCCATATCGACTTTCGCCTTGCAGACTCGCCCCTGCTGGTCCTTCGTCCATTCGACTGAAACGATCCCCCTGCCTGTCGAGATATGGAGTGGATGTGCGTCCGAAACGCCCCGTTCCACGGCGTATTTGGCGACGCAGCGCACTCCATTCCCGCACATGGCACTTTCACTTCCATCAGCGTTGAACATGCGCATCGACACATGGGATCCGCTCTGTGGATTCATGCGACCGACCACAATCAGTCCATCGGATCCCACGCCGAAGTTTCGATTACTCACGAATCTCGCGAGACGCGGGAGATCGGTGACTCCAGTGTCAGCATCAATGTAGACATAGTCGTTCCCGAGTCCATGTAGTTTGACAAAGGGAAGTCTCCCATCGCTCATGGGCGCTCCACCGTACCGAGGTCGACAGCCACTTCGCCGCGACGGTACCAATCCACATTCAACTTCGTCGAGTCAAGAAACGAGAAGACAAAACCATTCGCTCCCGTGCTATCGGCGTATCCAAAATCGCCCATGTGAGGACCAGCATGACGGTCATTTTCAAACTCGCACGCGTGAAAATGGAAATGGCCAATCACGGTGTATCCAGCATCGAACATCGCTTGCGATGCGTGAAACTGAAGATCGTTGCCGCGCTGACTTGGAATGAACTCGACGAGTTCAACGCGTCCTTGCCCATCGAGCCGCACGATGCCTCCGTATTCAGTCGATCGATCAGAGTGATCTCGATCGGCGATTTGGAAGAAATGACCGACAACATTCGGATCCTGCAATGCCTCAAACATGACCAGCATGGCGGCGGCATCGCCCCAAGTCAGTGCCTTGCGATGATCGGAGAACCGCTCCGAGCGATCCCCTCCAAATCCCTGAAAATCAGGGCTGTGCACGCGATTTCCGTTGGTCTCAATCCGCGCTCCGAGCGCTGCGACAATCGAGTCTCGATTCATCAACAAAAGGTCAGGACGCTCTGTCGCTGCGGCCGCCGCGACGGCGATATCCTTCATCCGCATCGTGCGCTTCGTCGATGCGTCCATCTTCGAGAGTGCTTCCACCGCTTGTTGCCAAAACGCGGCGTGTTCGGGCTGACGAAGAGTTCGAAGCCAGATCACCTCTTCTCGCGTAAGCGGAAGGACTCCAAGATCGATCCATCCTGCGCGCAAATCACGCAGCATCGCATCCGTCGATGCCGGCTCGGTCGAAACGAGAAGCTCAATCAATCGATCTTCATGTTTCGTTTCGATGAGGAGTTCCCAGCACCGCGCGCGCAGATTGGCATGGGTCACAGGATTGCTCGTCAGAAGAAGATCAAAGATCACGTCGGGAACTTTTTCGTTTCCCCACATCTTCGCGATCGCCAGATACTCAGGCCTTTCCTCGAGCAAGCGAATCCATCCCTTCATCGGACGAGCGAGCGCGCGCACGAGTGCAGGAGTCGCTTCCTTCCAATCCAACTCGGCGATGCGATCGCAAATGGCGCGCCTCCACTCGAGTGCCTCAAGTTTGGCGAGTCGAAGATCGACCAACTCGAGCAACCTCGCGCGGTCATATTGGTAGAGCCGATCAAATGCAGCGGCGCGAACAGGCTGCACGACTCCCCACTCGAACACCAGCGATCGAAGGAGTGCCAGATACGCTGGATCTTCGGGCGAACCATCCAACATCCGAACGGCCTCGAGCCGATTCTCGGTCGAAGCCGACTGATCTTTCAGCGTCGCCATCGGATCGTGCACCGTCGTGGCGCACGATGTTGCGAATGCGAACGCCATCGCGAAAATGAGACAGAGGCGAGGAGTACGAGAGGGCGAACTCATATGGAGCGAGTGTACGAGCGCGTATAGTGGTTCCATGGCTTCCTCGGTGCCGCCTGGCTCCAGTTCATCGGCGATACTCGCTTCGGTCGAAGCGGTCGTCGCCCTCATTCGCCCATCGATTCAGCTCGACGGAGGTGATGTGCAGGTCATCAGCGTTGAGCGGGGCGTCGTGCGACTCCGATTCCTCGGCGCGTGCATCGGGTGCCCGAGTCGTCTGCACACCCTTCGGGGGGGCATCCTCAAAGCACTCCAAGAGCGAGTCCCGGGCATCGTCGATATTGAAGAAGTTTCGACCTAATCCGTCAGACAGGGGTCAGGCTGTCTCTTCGGTTGGACCAATTTTGCGCAAGACCTCGATTTCGATTTCCTGCGATTGCAAAATCTGATCGGCGATCTCGCGGCGGTGGACGGCGATCTCGCGCGGAAACTCGAATGCAAGTCGCACGCGGTCGCCCTTAATGGTCGCGATTCGAACAACGCCAATGGGACTGGCGGGGTTCCCAATGACGACTTCCTCACCTTCTCTTCGTGTGATGACGAGCATCTTGGGGGACCTCCTGTCCGAGTCTTGGTGGGACTTCCACCTCAGGCGCATTCGACGGCACACACCATCTCTTGAAAAGCGTAGTGGGTATTTCGGAACCGTCCACCCATTTCGTCTACAAAACAAACGAACTCCTTTGATTGGGTTATCGACCGCACCGCCGAAACAGCCAAAAAAAATGCCTCCGCACCACGAAAAGTGATGCGGAGGCAACGACGGGGGTCCGGCCGATCCTTCAGCCGTCCAACGAGGCGTCAGCGCCGTCCTGGCGTGATCTGACACCACTCACGAGCCATCCTTGACTCGTTTGGTCTCGAAAGCGTGTCTTTCGAGACGCTCGGGAGACCTTTCATCAGCACCTTAAGCCGCATCCTTGCGACCTCCAGTGCATTTCCAACAGATGGCATCCTTGCCATCTCAGAGAGCAAGAGCCAGTCCTAGCTCGATGCCTTCCGTGAATTCGCGACCGCTGCTGCACCCGTGAGCAGATCCGTCTGCTTCGCGTCCAGCCGCTTGATTTCTGCGTCCCATCCTTGGGGCGAAAAGAGTTCCACATGATGACCCGCTCCGATCAGCATGATCGAACCGGCGAGTCCGTGTTTCGTGAGCATCCGCTCTGGTAGGCGAATGCGACCAGAGGAGTCGATTGGAAGATGGGCGGATTGACTGAAGATGCGTCGCTGAAAGTCGGCCATTGCTGGCACTTCGACGAGCGATCCTCCGAGATCCCCTGCATACGACTCGAATGTTTTCTCGGGCCAAAGCCACAGGGCTCCGTTCGCTCCGGGCGCGGCGATGAACGCTTCCCCGTGACGATCTGGACGCCATGCGCGGCGCAGTTCGTTGGGGATCGCGAGACGTTGCTTCGCATCCAGAGAGTGTTGGAATTCGCCGAGAAACATAGGAGAGCCTTAATGGCACGACGCCAATGTAACCCACAATGCCCCACTTCACAACACAAAAACCCAAAAAGACCAACTTTTTTTCAAAGATCCAAGACCTGTTGCGCGTAATTGCGCCTAACTCTTGACCTCTCAAAGAGTTGTGGCACTCTGGTGTGGAGTGAGCCTCGTTGTGTCTTTGGTTATGGGTCTTTTTCTGCATGTCAACAGATTGGCAACCCGCTCCGCTTGACTTGGTGGACCCAGTCGCCGCGCTCCTTCCATGCGCGAGTGCTTTGCTTTGCAGCGCACTGGGAGAAACGAGGATGGCGCGTTTCATCCCCGCCGTCACACGCATTTCGAAGTCTCCCCCACTGCTCTTGATCGCTCTGCCAAAGGGCGACGTGATCAGTCCCATCATTCGCGATGCTCGTCAGTTCGCGGTGTGCCTCCTCGACCAGAATGAACGCATCATGGCTCGATTGGTCGAGCGCGCTCAAGAAGGGTCAACCGATCCATTCATGGTGATGGATGCCATCACGCTGCCGAGCGGCATCACCGCTCCTGCGCGCATTCGTGCGTGGTTCGACTGCGAGATGGTGCGCCATCTTGACATCGGAGGCGATAGCGAGGTCTATATCGGCATGGTGCATCATGCGAGTGTGGTCACCATCGAAGAGACGCCGCTCGTGCGTGCACGCGTTGGAACGAAACCCGCTCCCGCTCGACCTCGCGCGATGTCGCGTCGCGTGCGCTGAGTCGCTGATCGGTTTCGAGTTACCATCGATGCGTGGTTGACACACTCACCATCGGTTCAACTCGCGGGTCGAATCCAACGACCGAACACAATCGATTTGGTCTGGACTACCGCAAAGAAGCGGCGTTTTTTGCTCCTCCCGTGGTGCCAATCCTCGATGCACATCTGCACATCAATGGCGCACACGCTGCCGTGCATTTCCTCGAAGCAGCGCATCTCTACGGCGCGACTCGATTCCTCTCGATGACGCGACTGGAAGAAGTGAACGCGATTCGCGACCTCTTTCAAGATTCGATTCGTTTTATCGCGATGGCTGATTACAAAACGACTGATCCGCGCGAGACACTCGGCGTTGGTTTCGCGAGACGCATCCGCGACTATCACGCCCTTGGTTCGCGAGTGGCGAAATTCTGGTGCGCTCCTCGTGCACGCGATCAGGGAGCCGACCTTGGAGATCCTTCACTCTTCGATCTTGATGCTCCGTCAAGACGACCTGCGATGGACGAAGCCGCATCGCTCGGGATGACCTTCATGGCTCATGTGGCGGATCCCGACACCTGGTTTGCGACCAAGTACGCGAACGCTTCGCGCTACGGAACGAAGTCATCGCACTACGAGGCGCTCGAACGCGCGATCGATCGGTATCCCGTTCCATGGATCATCGCACACATGGGTGGATGGCCCGAAAACATCGACTTTCTGGATGGATTGCTCTCGCGCCACGCCAATGTGCATCTCGATACGAGCGCTACAAAATGGATGGTGAGAGAACTCGGTCGATACGACACCGCGCGCATCACGACTTTTCTGCGACGATGGCAAGGTCGCATCTTCTTCGGTTCAGACACGGTGACGACAGACGATCATCTTCATGGTGCGCAAAAAGTAGGAGAGATGGCGGTGAAAGCTTCGAATGCCGCACAGGCGTTTGAGTTGTACGCGAGCCGCTACTGGACCCTTCGCACCATGTGGGAAACCGCCTGGGTGGGTGAAAGTCCGATCGCTGACCCTGACCTCTCGATGGTGGACTCAGTAAGGTATTCCACGAACGATGCGCCGCCACTCGTCGGACGCGCGCTGCCACGCGATCTGCTCGAATCACTTTACGCTGGTGCGGCAACGCGACTGATCTGGGGGCCGTGACTCTTGATCAACTGCGCGACGCGGTCGAATGCCATCTTGGATTTTTCGTCCGCGAATGAATCTTGGGACGTCGCATCCTGCACATCGAGCGGCGAAACAGTGAACGCGCTTCTCCAAGCCAATCGCCCAACATCCCACCCAGGATCGAACGAATGATCTGTCAGCGTCGCTTCGGTGATGGGCACTCGGCTGCGCCTTGCCCAAAGTCGGATCAATGCGCACCGCGTTCGAGCGCCTCGGTCCATTTCAGCGGACTCAATCGAAAGCAACGCATCGCACGCACCAATCCATCGCCAAGTTGAATCGACGACGGCGTGCACAAGCGAGTCGAGCTTGATGGCGCGAACCACCGCACGCGTTTCGGGAGTCACGATTCGAGTGGGGAGGGCAAGAGTGATCGAAAACCCCGCAAGCCGGTGAGAGATTCCGATCGACAGCAGACTTGGCACACACTGCGCAGGCGCGTCAATTGCGAGGATTGCGGTCTTCGAGTCGACACCGAGTAACTCACGCAGTTCCAGTCGAGACTGTTGAATATCATCCGCGCCGCATTTCTCAGATCCATCGACGAGGCGACTCGCGAATTCCCACCCAGCATCAATCGAATCTTCCCGATTCATGAGCGCGGGCCACCAATGAGGATCGGTCATCGACGATCCTGCCCACGAACACCTTGTCCCAGCGGAATGAGCTCATGCTCGCAGAAGAGCCAAGCGACTTTTTCAGCGAGCGCCGCTGCTGCTTCGTCTTCAATCTGTCTGCGTCCCACGCTCGTTCGATACAGTTCTGGCGACACCTCTCGAATCGTTGTTTCGACCCGTTCGACCCCCACAGAAGGAAAGAGTCGAACACCCGCTTTCGCGTCAATCGCCTTCACTTCCGCCACCACATGCGGACGCGGCGTCACTCCATCCACCGACAGACTGAATGAAATCACCTTGATCGAGATCACGATGTCAGCGCCGACTGCGCGTCCAATGGCTTGAAGACTTTTGCGCGTGGTTGGAGCGCCATCGGGAGTCGTGGTCGCCGACGTGTCCTCGATGTCATATCGATCAAACTTGCGAACCCATGCAATCGCATCCTTCGCGCTCACCGCACTCGTAACGGCTTCGGCGTCGATAAGAGTTTCTGCAACAGCATCGCCAATGGCAGCACGCATCGCGACGCGACTCAATTTGTTGTCGCGGTCATCCACGAATACAACCAACTTCCCCTCAGGGAGGACGCACCGAGCGGGCGCCTTGGGAGGACCTTCAAGAAAGTACATGCCAGGACCCAAAATGTTGCATCCTGCAACGCATGCCGTGGCACAGCACAACAATGTCAGCGTCCAGCGACGGCGGTTCTTTGAGTGTTGTCCTGTCGAACTCGTCATCTCTGCTCATTCCGGATGTTTTGGGACGACATGATCGTAAAAGAGGAACGCTGTGCTATCGAGGAAAGTCTTCTGAAGTCCAAGTTCGATCTGTTGCCATGTCGCCGCTTCGCGGGCGAGTCCGTCGACATCAGGAAATGTTGCCACGATGTTGAACTCATCCGCGTGCGCATCAGGATCGAGTCCATCGGCTTCAACAATGCCGATATTCGCTGCGGCAACCCCTTCCCACTGCCAACGGTTTCCAGGGGGATGGAGTCTGAACTCATACAAATCAATGATCACGAGGCGCTCCACATCGAGTTCCATCGCGACCTCTGAGAGAGGCATCGTTACCCACGATGGATTCCGATGCATCCACTCGAGCGTCAATCGTTGGTCGAGCAATCGGAGTCCAGCCACCTCGGATTGCAACTTGCTCGCGAGGTTGAGCGACATGTTCGCAACGGCAACGGGGTGGTCGTACTGCACGGTCATATCCGCGTGGATCAAGACCGCTGCGGTGTGATTCTCGAGCCCTGAATACTTCGCAAGAATCTCGACATTCTTCGATCGCTCGACATTGTCCGAGGTAAACGCAACGAGTCCGGGCAAGAAACATCCACTCAGCATCAACGATGCACCAGCGATCATTGCGATTCGAATGGCTGCTTGCATTGCGTTCACCACCATCCCTTGAATGAGCCGATCTTGAATCCCCATCCGAGCAAGAACAACAATCCGCCTATCCACGCCACGCTGGATGTGGCGAGTGGAGCAAAGAGTCTCCAAATCGGCTGACCCAATACCGCGCTCATGAGGGCGATCACCACCGTCATCGCCGCAAGAAGGCAGAGGATAAATCCAGCAGGCTGGGTCACGAAACTTGTCCACCAATGTCCATGCGCTGCATGCGAAAATGCTGTCGTGTATCCGCAACTTGGGCAAGGCAGTCCAATCGTCATGGGCCAAGCGCACCGAGGGATGCCCAGTTGCATATGCGTTCCGAATCCTTCGGAGGCTGGTTGAACAAACGATGCCAAGACGAGAGGAATCGATACGGCCGCCGCAACTCCCGCCGCGGCAGTCCGTTCGCGCGCGCTCAGCACCGCTCCATTCTGCGCCGTGATCGCTTCAGGTTTGTATACCAACGCCGCTTCAGACATGAGTTGCATAGCCTACCGCCTGTCTCATGAATGGCTGCAATCCCCCTTCCGCAACCACGAACCACACTTTGGCGCAGCCCTCAGCGCGTTGGATTGATGGTCACCTCGATCTTGCCTACAACGCGCTTCGCGGAATCGATCTCACCCAAGAGGCTGATGGCGTCCACCAATGTGTTTCATTGCCTGCTCTTCGACGCGGCGGAGTGGATGTCGTCTTCGGCACGATTTTCACGGAAGCAGTCGATGCGCCACCGACTGATTCGTGTAGCTATCAAATCGGCAATGCACAAGAGGCGCATGAAGCAGGACGAAGGCAACTGGAGTGGTATCTCGCAATGGAAGCGCGTGGAGAACTTTCGATTGTCCGCACTCGAGCGGACCTCCACCGCGGCGCGACTCCTCGCATCGTGCTGCTGATGGAGTGCGCTGATCCCATTCGTGCTCCAGAGGAATCGCGATGGTGGTTCGACCAAGGCGTTCGCGTTGTCGGCATGGCATGGGGTCGAGGATCGAGATACGCAGGAGGCAACGCAGCACACGGCGGACTCACTTCGATCGGACGCGATCTCGTTGACGCGTTCGATGCACTCGGCATTCTTCACGATGCGAGTCATCTCGCTGACCGAGCACTCGATGATCTCCTCGCACGCACATCACGAATGGTGGTGGCCACGCACTCGAATGGTCGCGTGCTGTTGAATCCGATTCAGCGACATCTTCGAAATGACCATTTGCTCGAAATCGCGGCGCGCGGAGGAGTTGCTGCGACCGTCCTTTTCAGCCGTTTCCTCTCGATTCATCCAACCCCCACACTCGCGAATGTGCTGGAGCATGTGAATCATGTGCGAAACTTGGCTGGATTGAGCGCCGTCGCACTCGGATCTGACCTCGACGGCGGATTCCCTCCCGCAGAAGTACCTGAGGGAGTCCGAGGCCCGGATCAGTACGACCACATCACCGATGCTCTCTTGAAACAAGGCTGGGCGCAGAGCGATTGCGATGCCATGCGCGCCTTGAATTGGTGGCGAGTGCTCAACCACATCCTTCCAGACGGCGCCTGAGCGATCCACAAAAAGTTAGATTCACACCGCCGCAGCAGTGGATTCGTCGTTGAGGTCGACGCGGCTCACTCCGCTCGCAGTGCGATGGCGAAGATGCAAAAGTAGTCCGCATCGATGCAGTGCAACCGCATCTTTCGCAGTGTCGACAATGAGATGTTCAACGATTGCGGCACGCGTTCCGCCACGAAGTTCGCGACACGCCGTCGCCATCAACAGCCAGTTGGCGCGAGCCCAAGCACTCGCAATGCGAAGATCGCGTGTCGAGGCATCGGCAGAAAGCAAGTGAAGTCGTCCAGCGAGATCAGATGCGAATTCGACAGAAGCGGCTCCCGCAGCGCGCGGCGCAAGCAAGACGAGTTCATCAAAGAGCGATGCGAGCGATTCGCTCGACCCTTCGTGGGCAACGGAAACTGGTGCAACTTGTCGAGGTCGCATCGAGGCGCTTTGTCCAACCGGAATCGGTGCAGGAGAAGGCGAAATGCCGAAATCCTCGATGGGAGTGCGCCGAACGGGGATGGGTGATTCATCAGCCATAGTGGTGGCAATCTTGTCGCCTTGGAGCGGAACACGAGATTGTGCCACACCAAGAGCGTCAACGGAAGCCATCGTCGGATGGATTCGAGTCGAACTTTGCGACTGTTGCCCAAATTCTGAGAAATCCACCTGATTTGTATTGGAAACCGCATCCAAACGGTCCATCGCTCGGAGCATCGCCCCTTCGATGCGCTGGGTGACCTCTCCGAGTGATGTTCCAGAGAAGTCGGGAAGCGCCACGGGACCGGTTGTTTCGATCAAACCGATCTGCTGCATCGATCCGCCGAAGACCACCAGTGTGTCGAGTTCGTCCTCGGCCCATCCTGCAAGACGATTCACGAGTACGGTGGCAGCGGTCTTTCCCGCGCCGAGCACGACGACGGAAACAGTGCGTGGTCGAACGCCGATGGCACGAGCAGCGCCCGCCAATTCACCCAGTTTTTGGTGCGCCGCGGCTGAGGCTGCTTCGTCTGATCCTGTGAGAAGGACAATGTCTGCGTCGCGAATCGCTGCGAGTTCTTCAGGACGAGTCCGTTCTGGAGCGGCGATGATCCACTGACGAACGAATCCCCCTGCGCGGTCAAGCCATCCCGTCGAGTCCGAAGGAAGTGAACGACCCTGCGCTCCAAGAACTTCTCCGCAGTATCGACTGCCATCGAAACGAATGAGTCCGACGGGGCCACCCTTCTGTGACAACCGATTCGCGTACTGAACGAGCCAAATTCCAGCCATTCCAGGCAAATTGCCGCACACGGCAATCGCCATGACTCGCGTTCCGCGACTTGGCATTGGAGGGGATCGATCCGTTGGATCGGATCCGCTCATCCAATCACCAGCAATGTCAAAGAGAGGATCAGAACCTGCGGTCATGCGCCCTCTCCTTGCCCATTCGATGGTCCTATCTCGCGAAGTCGGCTGATGACTTCGGCCATGCGAGCATTGTATTGTCCTGCTGCGCGGGTCGGTTGACCGCCGTGAATGCCCCATGGTGATGGCAGATCTGTTTCCACTTCGGCACGAGACTCTGGCGCTTCGTCTCCAATGAGCCACGCGTTCGCACCACCCGATTGCGCGGTGTGTTGCATGACCACTGGATTGGCAGTGAGCCAATGCGCGAGTCGCAGAAAATCCGCCGCCGCTTCGGACTGCGCGGCGTACTCCAAGATCGATTGCCCAAGGCTGGCTGCTTCTCGAAGGAGTTCATGCTCTCGAATCGTAACGGGGACGACCCGATCTCCATAGGCGCGAGAAAGTGCCGCCAAAACTTCATTCGCCAATCGGCTCGCCACACGGTGCATCGACGGGACGATGCGAATGGGCAATGTCCGCCCCATGTACCGCGATGCACTCTCGATCGTGATTTCCTGCCGCTTCGATCCTTGCAATGCGAGGTAGCCCGTTTCGACGGGGATCAAAATCTCGTCTGCCGCCCGCACCGCATTGAAGGTCAACAATCCAATGTTGGGAGGACAATCAATCAAGCACCACTCGAATTGAGGGGCGAGGACTTCCAAAACACGACTCAGCCGCTTGTCACGATCGGGTGCCGTGGCGATCGGGGAAGTCGGACTTTCAAGCCTTGCGAGCCCACTTGTGCTCGGCGCAAGGGCGAGATTGCGCATCACATTCCAAAGCAGTCCATCAGAGATCTTGCGACTGCCAGGCCCCTCGATCATCACTTCACCAATACCCCACTCGAGTTTCCCATCGGGCACGCCGAGGCATGCCGCGCAATGGGACTGTGGGTCCATGTCGACGAGCAGCACCCGTTGACCTTGCGACGCAAGTGCTGATCCGAGGTTGACGGTGGTGGTGGTCTTTCCGCAACCGCCTTTTTGATTGACTATGGCAACAGTTCGCATCCTGCGTCGCGACCTCCTGCCCCTTCCTTGGGGCGTGCGTTGGATATCGGACAATACCACCAGATCACTTTGAGGATCAGAGCGCGACCGATTCCCAACCGGCGCGCACCACTTCGGCGGGAGGTCCTCTCAAGATTTGCGCACCTCCTGCTCCGAGTGGCAGGATGAGACGAAGAAGTTCACCTTCCCGCTTCTTGTCACTTCCCATCGCGCGAGTCAGCGCTTCAATATCCGCACCAATCGCGAGTTGCGTTGGAAGTCCTACTGCAGTCAGCCAACCCTTCACTCGCTCGAGCAATGTGGCGGGAGCAATCTCCGCTTCAACGGCTGCGGCTGTTGCGGCAACGAGTCCAATCGCGACCGCTTCACCGTGCGTCCACTGTTCGGACGAAAGGGATTCAATCGCGTGGGCATAGGTGTGTCCGAGGTTGAGCGTCATCCGCTCGCGACGCTCGAGTGGGTCTCGCACCACCACATCAATTTTCACAGGCGCGCTGCGGCGGACGAGTTCAGTCATTGCGACGGAGTCGGCGCGATCAAGACGCGCACGCTGAATCACGATCCAATCGGCGAGTGCGTGACTCGACAGCATCGCATGCTTGATGCACTCGGCAAGTCCAGATCGAATGTCTCGGACAGGAAGGGTGGCGAGTGTTGTGACATCCGAGATCACCAACTCTGGAACCCACACGCTCCCGATCATGTTTTTGATAAGCGTTCCATCGGGACGCAGCATGTTGACCGCTGTCTTTCCACCAATCGCTGCATCGACCATCGCGAGCACCGTCGTCGGCAGCACCACGAATCGCACGCCGCGTGAATAGGTGGCTGCGGCGAATCCTGCAATGTCGCTGATGATTCCTCCACCGAGTGCGACCACTGCCGATGCGCGATCCATCCGTTCATCCGCCATCGTTTTCCAGAGCGTTTCAAGCGTTCGCACGCTTTTTGCTTTCTCATTCGCCGCGATCGGCATCATCGTTGTACGAGGACCAAGAAGAGCGCAAACGCGTTCGACCAACACCTCTGGAAGCGTTTCATCATGCACAAGCAGCACGCGCGTCGGCATCGAAGGGACGCACAGACGCGCAGGCAATTCATCCAACGCACCAGCGCCGATGACGACACGGCACGGTTGCCCGCACTGCTCAAACTCGATGCATTGCGATGGCGTCGGCGTGACCGACGCGGTGGAGTGATCCGCCATGACGGCGAAGGTACCACTCCCGCGCAACAATGACCCCAAGGGGATTTGAACCCCTGTTACCTCCGTGAAAGGGAGGTGTCCTAGACCGGGCTAGACGATGGGGCCGGTGGACTTGTCGAGGGATTGAATCCCTCATAATGAACTGAGATGCCTCGAGTGGGGCATCTCAGCCTCGTTCAATGACCCCAAGGGGATTTGAACCCCTGTCCCATCCGTGAGAGGGATGTGTCCTAGACCGGGCTAGACGATGGGGCCAACGAGAGTCGCTCACTATAGTTTCCAACGCACACGATGGCAACCCCTCGCGATTCGATACCCAAGACTGTGATCTTGTGCCCCACGCCCATTGAAGCGCGCATGATCGCGCCTTTGCTGCGTGGATCCTGCACGATTCTGCAGTGCGGCATCGGCGCTGCATCGGTTCAACACTGGGCACAGCGCGCGGAACTGCCGCCGAATTCCACGGTGATTCTGGCTGGATGCGCCGGTGCGCTGAGTCGGTCACTCCAAGCGGGCGAAGCGCATTGGATTGAAGAGGTCGTGGATGGACACGGTGCGATGTGGCGTCCCACCATTTCAGGACTCGACGGATGGCGTGTCCTTGACCTCGGACGTTTCATTCAAACCACGAATGAAAAAGGATTGCTCGGTAGTCAATTCGATGCGCAGATCGTCGACATGGAGAGCGCCGCATTCGCACAGATCGCAACAGGAAGAAAGTGGCGCTGGGGAATCGTGCGCGGCATCAGTGACGGGATTGATCATCCTTGTCCAGCATGGATGATTGATGTGTTCGCACTTGGAACACCAGTGGAGATCGCCCCGATGGTTCGGCTCGCGATGGGTCTCGTGCGGCACCCTTCCCGTCTGAGTGCGTTCAACGAACTCCATACTCATTTGAAAACATCGCTCACATCGGTGGCGCGATTAATTGCGAAAAGGGCCGCCGACTCCGCTCTGCGCACATTGATCTTCGGAGGCACCTTCGATCCACCCCACCTTGCGCATGTCGAGTGCGCATCGCGCGCAGCGGACATCCTCGGTTGCAGCCGAATCCTCGTGATTCCTGCGGCAGAGAGTCCCCACCGACGTGGAGAACAGCATTCGTCGAACGCGCTTCGTCTCGAGATGACGCGCGTCGCGTTCGCCGCTGATCCACGCGCACAAGTGCTCGACATCGAACTGCGTCGCGGCGGAGTGAGTTACACCGTGGACACGCTCACTCAACTCCAGCGCGCGCTCGGACTCGAGCATGGTCGCACCCATTTACTCTTGGGAGCAGATCAGGCTCTCGCGTTTTCGTCCTGGAGATCGTGGGAGTCCATTCTGCGCGACCTCGCCCTGCCTGCGATCATGCCAAGGGCACCACACAATGGCTCGCAACTCAAAGACGCGCTGCGTCTGAAGTACAAGGGTCGGATGGGTGAGCAGTTTGCACAATGGGTGCTCGATATGCCTTCGATCGACCTTTCCTCGTCGATGATTCGGGATCGAACCAAGGCACGCGCGAGTCTCGAAGGGCTCGTGACACCCGCCGTCCTCGAATTGTGGGACAAGGCGCAATTGGCTCAGAATGACGGGTAAAACGAGTACACTCCCCGATTCGCCATGAACCCCACGACCGCTTCCACAACGCCGAGCGATGCCATCACCCGCGTGGCCTTTGTGTCGTTGGGATGCCCGAAAAACCTCGTCGATTCTGAGCGGATGCTCGGCATGCTGCGCGATGGTGGCATCCGCCCTGTCAACGAAACGGATCGTCCCGACGCGATCGTGATCAATACCTGTGGATTCCTCGAAGCGAGCAAGGATGAATCCCTCAAAGCGATTCGCGATGCCGTGGCTCGCAAAGAACGAGGCGAACTGAAACGTGTTGTGGTCGCAGGATGTCTTGTCCAACGACATCGCGCCAAGATGTTGGAGTGGGCTCCTGGTATCGACGCGCTCGTCGGTGTGTTTGATCGCGACCACGTGGTGGAGGCGGTGCGCGGAACGACTGCTGTGCGCGAAAAGAACACGACGAACGATGGTCCGAAGTATTGGATCGCGGCGAATGCGCTTCAAGCGGCACAAGAGCGCGGCGTGGACACTGTCGGACTCACTGTCCACGGGAAAGATGGCAAGGGAATCGGCTACTTCGAGAGCGATGCCGACCGATTTCGGCTCACCCCTCGCCACTGGGCTTATCTTCGGATGAGCGAAGGATGCAACCAGCGGTGCTCCTTCTGCACCATCCCGTCCATTCGCGGGAAAATGAGGTCAAAACCAGTCGATCGAATTCTGGACGAGGCACGAGCGCTCTTCCAAGATGGCACCTATGAACTCAACCTCATTGGACAAGACACCACGAGTTTCGGAATGGACATCGGCTACGACGCGGGTCTTGTCGGGCTGCTCGAATCGCTCGACCAAGAGGCGCAGGCACACGGCGGAGGATGGATCCGCCTCATGTATGCCTATCCAACATTCTTCACCGATGCGATGATCGATGCGATCGCTCGCCTTCCAAACATTGTCAAGTACCTCGACATCCCTTTACAGCACGCGAGTGACAGGATGCTTAAGTTGATGCGCCGCAATGTCACTGGAACGGTGCAGGGTGATCTCATCACGCGATTGCGCGATCGGATTCCAGGGATGGCAATTCGCACCACTTTTATCACCGGATTCCCTGGCGAAACAGAGGACGACCATCAAGAGCTCCTTGAGTTCATCGAAGAACACCAGTTTGATGCGATGGGCGTCTTTCAGTATTCGCGCGAGGAAGGCACTCCCGCAGGAACGATGGACCTCGACCCTGCGTTGCATGTAGACGATGAAACGAAGGCATGTCGCGAAGCGGAAATCATGGAACTTCAGCAGCGCATCGCCTTCGAGAATGCTGCTTTCGTGGCCAAGCAGGAGTGCCAGTTCGATGTGTTGATCGAAGGATCGGCTGATGGTCAATCCTCCGCTCGCGCGACGACGGGAGTCTCAGACGGACTCGTACTCCACAATGGTCGCTCGTACCACCAGGCACCTCAGATTGACTCGATGACATGGGTCGCAAGTCAAAAACCCCTTGCGACTGGGGAACTCGTCCGATGCACCATCGTTGAGAGTGAGGGGTACGACTTCATCGCGCGCCCCACCGAAGATCTCCAGCGCACTCACTCGTTGCCCATTCTGCGCTGACACAATCGCGCGCGCGAGTCGCTGTACCATGCGGGACTTTCCACACACACCGTGAACATTCGCAATTTCTCCATCATTGCGCACATCGATCATGGCAAGAGCACTCTTGCCGATCGGCTCTTGCAGATGACCAACGCGGTTTCTGCGCGAGAGGCTCGCGCACAACTCCTCGATTCAATGGATCTTGAGCGAGAGCGCGGCATCACCATCAAGGCGAGCGCTGTCACCGTCCATCACACCTACAAGGGCGAGGACTACGAACTTAACTTCATTGACACTCCTGGACACGTCGACTTTGCGTACGAAGTCTCGCGCGCCCTCAGTGCGTGCGAGGGAGCGATCCTCGTCGTCGACTCGACCCAAGGGGTGCAAGCACAAACGGTCGCGAATGCGTATCTCGCCGTGGCGAATGGACTGACCTTGATTCCCGTCGTCAACAAGATTGATCTTCCCGCGGCGGACCCAGATGGTGTCGCGATGGAAATCGAACAGGTTCTTGGCATCCGCGCGGAAAACTGCATCAATGTCAGCGCGAAAACAGGACAAGGGATTCAAGAATTGCTCGATGCGGTGTGCGAGACATTGCCCCCACCGCGCCCTCCTACCACGACGCAGTTGCGTGGACTGATCTTTGATGCAAAGTACGACGAGTACCGAGGAATCGTGGTGTATGTGCGCATCTTTGACGGCACTCTTCGACAGGGGGATAAGATCCGCATGATGGGGACGGGTCGCACCTTTAATATCAGTGAAATCAACCGATACACCCCATTCTTGATTCGAGTCAAAGAGCTTGGATTCGCGCAGGTGGGATCGATTAGCGCGTCGATCAAGACGCTCGCTGATGTGCGCATTGGAGACACCATCACCCTTGAAGTGAATCCTGCCGAACACGCCCTCCCTGGGTACGAAGAGCCAAAACAGATGGTGTTTTGCGACTTCTATCCTGCGAGCGCAGATGCGGAAGGAGCAGGACGCAAGGGTGATTACGAAACGATGCGAGAGACGATCGAGAAACTCTCACTCAACGATGCGAGTTTTTCGTTCGAGGCACAACACTCTGAGGCACTTGGCTTTGGTTTTCGATGCGGATTCCTCGGCCTTCTGCACATGGACATCATCCAGGAACGGCTCGAGCGCGAAGGCAAGATTGAGATTGTCCAGACGGCGCCGACGGTCTCGTACCGAATCCTCAAGACCACAGGCGAAGAACTGGAGATTCATAATCCTGCTGACCTCCCTGATATGGGGGTGATTGCCGAGATTCGAGAGCCCATTGTGTATGTCGAAATCATTTGCCCCGATGATTGCATCGGCGAGCTCATGAAGTTATGTGACTCTCGACGGGGCATTTTCAAGCAGCAGCGTTATCTCAGCACGGGAAGGCAAATCCTCGACTACGAGTTGCCCCTCGCAGAAATCATTTACGACTTCTTCGATAAGTTGAAATCGATCACGCGCGGCTACGGCACCATGGACTACGAATTGGTGGAGTTCCGCGCCGACCGGCTCGTCAAGGTCAACATTTTGGTGAACGGAGACCCCGTCGAAGCGCTCAGCCTCATCTGCCACCGCGATTCTGCTGAGACGCGAAGCCGCACGATCCTGCAGAAACTGCGCGAGCAAATCGAACGGCACCAATTCGAGATTGCGATTCAGGCCTCGATCGGCGGAAAAATTATTGCTCGAGAATCGATCAAGGCGATGCGGAAGAATGTCACCGCGAAGTGTTACGGCGGCGATGTCTCTCGCAAGCGAAAACTGCTCGAAAAGCAGAAGGAAGGCAAGAAGCGCATGAAGCAGATCGGCAACGTGTCGATCCCGCAGGCAGCCTTCCTCGCTATTCTCGACCAAGGCGATTGAACCAAGCGCACATCGCCCCACATTCAGAGCACTTCACACCATGCTGAACAAGATCATTCCATCCATCGTTGCGGGCATCGTTGGCGGTGCCCTCGTCCTTGTCCTCGCCCGAGCCGACCAGTCGACCACGGCGACTTCTCCCGCTCTTGCAGATGACCTTGGTCCCGCCTCGGCGCTCGTTCTCGCTGGAGAACCCGAAGTGCGTTTGCAAGCGAAAGAGGGACGGCTCGCTTGGGGGGACGAGGGCGGAGCGCGCGCGCTCACCATCGCTGCGGTCAATACAGGCAAGGTGTTGAATGCCATTCTGAAGTCGGACCGCTTTGTCGAAGAACAAGAGAAGTTCAAGGCTGATGCCGAAGAAAAGGGCAAGGCATTCAACGATCGCTACAAGGCGTTCGAAGAACAATTCAAGGATGTGAAGCCTAGTGATGACAAGGCGGCCGAAGCACAAGCAGCCATGGGCGCGCTGCAACAGGACTACCAGATCTACATGACCCAACTGCGCCAAGCGGAGGGCGCTTTCTCGGCGCAGCAATACACGACCGCGTACAAGGAAATGCGCGAAGCTGTCGAAGTGATTTCGGACCGACGGAAAATCGATCTCGTGTATCGGTTCATCCCACCTGATGAAGAAATCGCTCCAGCCGACCAGACCACGCTGACTCTTCAATTGCAGTCGCGCACGTTCATCAAGTTGCCAGAGGGCATTGACCTTACGGCGGATGTTTTGAAAGAACTCAATCTGACTGCTGGCTGAATCGCGGCTCAGGACCCGCGTTTTCTGCGGCAATCTCGCACATTCCGATCAGCGATTGTCCCATCCACGCCTTGACGATGGACATCGATGGCGCTCGGTCTCCACATTCTTTGTGGATGGATGTCACCTCTCGCCCATGCAGTCCGCATGGAACGATCATCGAGTAGTGCGAGAGGTCGGGCGACACATTGAGCGCGAGTCCGTGCATCGAAACATAGCGCGAAAAACGCACGCCAAGCGCGCAGATTTTGCGCCCCGTTGCCCCACCGTTCCATCCGACCCAGACTCCTGTTGCAGCAGGATCGCGCATCGCGTTCAACCCAGCGTGGCGCAGTGTGCCGATGACGGATTCTTCCAAAAGGCGCATGAATCCGTGGACACCCAGACCGAGCCGATTGATATCCACGATGACATACACGACGAGTTGACCAGGTCCGTGCCACGTGACATCTCCGCCGCGATCTGTTTCACGCAGTTCGATGCCGCGCTCGTTGAGTTGCTCTTGAGTTCCGACGACGTGTGAACTCGCATCCTTGCGCCGCGTCACCGTCACCACTGGTGGATCATGCTCGAGAAGCAGGATGTACCCACTGCGCGCGGGCGCACCCGTTCGAGCTCGCTCCTCGATCAGTTCGGCCTGCAAAGTGCGCTGAAGGTCGAGTCCATCGTCGTAAGCAATCTTCCCGAGATCGCGCAGAATGAGGCGGGGTGCATCCATCGGTTCCTCCATCGTAACGAGCGCGGTACGCTTCCCCGCCATGTCTCGCATTCATCCAACGGCGATTGTGGAAGGCGAAGTCAATCTCGCGGACGGAGTCGAAGTCGGCCCCTACTGCATTCTTCGCGGACCGATCACAATTGGCGAGGGAACGGTCCTGATCCAATCGGTCCACTTGCAGGGGCCACTCACGATGGGCGCACAGAATATCTGTTACCCCACCGTGTGCCTTGGATTCGCTCCACAACACGCGGCGTATGACCCATCCAAGCCTGGTGCTGGACTCGTCATCGGCGATAAGAACACCTTTCGTGAAGCGGTTTCGATTCACCGTGCCTTCACGGCGAGTCCAACACGCATCGGACACCGCAATCTCTTCATGAACAACACCCATGCTGGACATGACACCCAGCTCGGCAATGACTGCACGATCGCGGGCGGCGCCATGCTGGCAGGACACTGCGAGATTGGCGATCGCGTCCTCATCGGCGGACTCGGTGGCGTTCACCAATTTGTACGCATCGGTCGCGGAGCGATGATCTCTGGACTTGCCGCCGCGACAAAGGATGTCCTTCCATTCCTCACCGTGACATCGCTCAATGTGGCGGGTTCAGTCAATGTCATCGGCATGCGACGGATGGGATTGACCCCCACGCAAATCGACACGGTCAAATGGATTTGGTCGGTTCTTTGCCGAAGGAAACTCACGATTCCACACGCCATTTCGATTGTGGAAGAACGCCAAGACGACCCGATTGTGGCTGAAATGCTCGCCTTCGCCAAGGGATCGAAGCGCGGCATCTGCACGATGCGCCGCAACGAACTTCGTGGATAACGCACACCACGCATTGGCGCATACGATCCACATCGCCATGGAAGGCTCTTTTGGAACATTCACCGTCCTCGGCAGTGGATCTCGAGGCAACACGGCAGTCGTTTCATTCGGCTCAGCAACATCCAAGTGCGTGCTGCTGGATGCGGGGCTCACTCCAACACAAGTGCGAAAACGAATGGTCCTTGCTTGTCCTCCAGGACTCGTCGTTGGCGCGATCTTGCTGACGCACTTGGATTCGGACCACTGGAATGTCGGCTGGAAGGCTCAACTCGCGCGCTCACCTGTACCCGTCCTCTTGCGAAAAGAACTCGCCAACGCCGCCATCAATGCAGGCGTTCCAGATCACTGTCTTCACATCATCGGTGAACGATTTCGCCTTGGCGATCTTGTCACCGTCGATGCCATCACGGTGCCGCACGACGAGTTGGGGTCCACTGCATTTGTCCTCGAGAGTCCGATGGGACGCATCGGCTATGTCACCGATCTCGGTCGAGTTCCGCAATCGATGCACGAACGATTCGTCGATCTTGACCTCCTCGCAATCGAGTCGAATTACGACCCCCAGATGCAGCGCGCCTCATTGCGCCC
This sequence comes from Planctomycetota bacterium, assembly GCA_027622195.1. Classification (GTDB taxonomy): domain Bacteria; phylum Planctomycetota; class Phycisphaerae; order Phycisphaerales; family SM1A02; genus SXOD01. The sequence goes on along the minus strand of JAQBZO010000009.1, from coordinate 25,673 downwards.
TCAGTTTCTCAAGGATCGAATCATGGGAGGACGAGGACACCTCAGTAATGATCAGGCTGCCGAAGCGGCAGTGATCATTGCACAGCAGTCGACGCTCCAACATCTGGTTCTCCTTCATCTTTCACGCGATTGCAACACCGCTGCACTGGCAATGGCTGCGATTCAAGCACAATCCAGCACGATGGCCGAGTGGACGACCGTGGCCACGCAGGATGTCGCGACGAAGCCGATTCCGTTTTCAAGGTCTGCTAGGCTGCGCCCCCTCTCATGGGAGACCGACTCACGCACGAATGTGGCATCGCGCTCATTCGCCTGAAGCACCCACTGTGGTGGTATCAGGAGCGATTCGATGACCCCCTGTGGGGTGCCCGGCGGCTGTATTTGTTGATGGAAAAGCAGCACAATCGAGGGCAGGACGGGGCGGGCATGAGCGCATTGCGATTTGACATGCCTCCTGGAGAGCCTTTCCTCGAGCGCGAGCGATGTGTGAAGCGAAATCCGATCGAACGTCTGTTTGACGAGGTTCTCGGGCAAGCCCGAAAAATGAGCGCGCGCGAGCTCAAGTCCATCGATCCACTCGCCCTCAAGCGAAAACTCCCACTAATCGGCGAGGTGATGCTCGGACACCTGCGTTACGGCACGAGTGGTGGTCGCAGTGTGGTCGCCTGCCATCCGCACATTCGCCGATCGAGCGTCTCCAGTCGCACTCTTGCACTCGCTGGCAATTTCAACATGACGAATGCCGCGGAATTGTTCGCCATGCTCGTCGAGTATGGGCTCAATCCATCGGGTGTGAGCGACACGGGCGTGGTGCTCGAGAAGATCAGTTTCAATCTGGATGTCGAGCATCGCCGCCTCGCGAGCCAACTCGGTCCTGGTTCATTCCAGAATCTTGAAGGACGCGAGTTGTCCGAGCGAATCGCCTCGGAGATCGACTACGCACGCGTCCTCTCAGGAGCAGCGGAACGATTCGACGGCGGATACACACTCGCTGGACTCGTTGGATCGGGCGACTGCTTCGTCTGCCGCGATCCACACGGCATCCGCCCTGCCTTCATGGTCGAAACCGAAGAGTGTTTCGCTGTCGCGAGTGAACGTCCTGCCTTGATGAGTGTGCTCAATGTTCCCGCGAGTGCCGTGCGTGCCATCGAACCAGGTCATGTCTTCTCGATTCGACGATCGGGAGAGGCGACGATGGTTCCCTTCACCGAACCTCGTCCCCACCGAGAATGCTCGTTTGAGCGCATTTATTTCAGCCGAGGCAATGACCCTGACATCTACGAAGAGCGCAAGCAACTGGGGCGAAATCTCGCGCATCGCATTCTTGATCTCGTTGGATGGGACTTGTCGAAAGCCGTTTTCTCGTTCATCCCAAACACGAGTGAGACCTCCTATCTTGGATTACTGGAAGAGGTCGATCGACTCTGCCGCATGCGTCACGGTGAAGCGCTCTGGACTCGTATCGAGAGTGGCGAAGCAACGCGTGAAGAAGTGATGCGCGCAATGACGGTGCGCGCGCGCGCGGAAAAAGTCGCACACAAAGATCAACGACTTCGCACTTTCATTACGCACGACGCAGCAAGGCGCGATCTTGTTTCGCACGTGTATGACATTACGCGGGGCACCGTCCAAGAGGATGACACGCTTGTGGTCATTGATGACTCGATCGTCCGTGGCACGACGCTTCGCGAATCGGTGATCACGATGCTCGGTCGATTGCAACCCAAGCGCATCATCGTGGCGAGCAGCGCTCCACCGATCATGTATCCCGATTGCTACGGGATTGACATGAGTCAACTCGGAAAGTTCATTGCCTTCGAAGCAGTCATCAATCTCATTCGCCAGCGTGGACAAGAAGAGTTGATCGCACAAGTCGAGGCGGATTGTGTCGCCCAAGAGTCTCTTCCGAAGGACAAGATTCGCAACTTAGTGAAACGCCTCTACGACGCCGTCACTTTTGAAGACCTCTCCGCCGAAGTGGCTCGGCTGTCCCGTCCGACCGACTCGCCTTGGAAGGGCGAACTTCACCTCGTGTACCAGACCGTGGAGGGGCTCCGCACGGCGATGCCTGCCTCAACGGGAGATTGGTATTTCACAGGCGATTATCCGACACCTGGTGGGTTCGCGACCCTCAATCGGGCATTCCTCGATTGGCGGCGCAACATTGAGCGCCGAGCCTACGAAGCCTCGTAACGGGTTGACGAAGGGGGCATTTCCTGTTGTAATGTCGGATTCCCCCGATAGGAACTTACGAAAGTATTCATGGCTCGTTATACAGGACCAAAAGTCAAGCTCTCCCGTCGCGTTGGTGTCCCGATTGCGGACATCCCGAAGCACACTGCCAAGCGTCAATTGACGCCTGCGGGTCCTCACGGATTCCGTGGCAAGCGCGCGAAGCCCTACGGCATCCGCAAGGATGAAAAACAGAAGCTTTGCTACCACTACTGCATGATGGATAGGCAGTTTCGCCGCTACATGAAGGAAGCTGGCGCTGCCAAGGGCAACACCGGCGAATTGCTTTTGCAATTCCTCGAACAACGACTCGACAATGTCGTGCGCCGCGCCGGTTTCGCTCGCACGATTTGGGCGGCACGCCAGATCGTTGTGCATGGGCACATTCTGATCAACGGTCGCAAGTGCGATCGTCCAAGCTGCAAGGTTTTGGTCGGCGATGTCATTTCGTTCAAGGAAGGACTTCACAAACTCGTCCGCGAGAACATGGAATCCATCGCCGGACACATCGTCCCAGGTTGGCTCAATGTGAATCCCGCTGAACTGTCAGTCAAGGCTGTTGCCCTGCCCACCTCTGAGCAGATTCCATTCGATGTGAACACTAACTTGGTCATCGAGTTCTACCGCTAATCCGATCGTCCACACTGAAAGGCGCTCGGACGGCTACCGTCCGTGCGCCTTCTTTCAAAAGAGAGTTGCCATGCTGAGATTTTTCCGAGAAAACGAGAAAATTGCGAAGTGGATCATTGTCGTTGGACTGGTCCTCTTGCTGATTTCGTGGCTCGCCTTCGACTTCACCTCGAACTCGCTCATCGGCGACTTCATGCGCGGACGGCAGACTTGGGCGCAACTCGATGGCGAGGATATATCGATTTCTGAACTCGACCGTGTGCAACGACAACTGCGCGTGCTCGAGGCGATTGGGTCGCCCGTCGCGCAGCGGCTCGATACTCAGAAGAACCCAGAACACTGGTTCCTCCTCGTCCAAGAAGCGACCAATGCAGGACTCGTCGGACCCAAAGGCGATGGCATGCGTCTCATCGCTGCGCGCGCGGCACAATCAGCCACGCAAGTTGATCCTGGAATCATTCTCGGAAACCTGATGGGCACAAGTGGACTCTCGCAGGACGATGTCCTCGAAACGCTCGCTGAAGAACAAGGTGTCATGCGACTCGTCACGCTCGTTGGCGGAGCGGGAGCGACTCGCGTCTCAAAGGCTCGGCTCACCCAAGAAGCCTCCCGCCGTCTGCTTGGAGTTTCAGGACGAGTCATGTTCATCGATGCAGGACTCGAGTCCGGTACGCCCTTCGCGCTACCGTCTGATGAACAACTCGCATCCCATCTCAAGACCTACGGAGAGAGCGCACCTGGTGAGGGTAAGAACGGCTTTGGATACCGACTGCCCAATCGTGTGAAGTACGAGTGGATGTCCATCGCGGCGAGCGGCGTCACGAGCGCCATCGCATCGGGACCAGATCTCTCGAATATTGCTTTGCGCAAGTATTTCATGGAGAACCCAGTGGAGTTCCTTGGGAATGCCGCGCTTTCTGCTGAGAAACCCACCTTTGAGTATCACCGCGATGCAGTGCGCACCGCGCTCCTCACGAAGTTGACGAATAAGCGCATGGCTGAAGTCGCGAAGTTTGCAACGGATCGATTCGCGATGCAGTTGCGCGGATTGCCCCGAAAAGATTCATCCGTAACCCTTCCAGCCGACTGGGCCACACAGCGTCTTTCGTTTGCCGCGCTCGCCACTGAACTTGCAACACGATTCGCGATTCCGCAACCATCGGTCATCGAAGCATCGGATGCATGGTCCGCACCTGCCGAACTGGACACAGTTCCAGGACTTGGCACCTCGATCACCAACGCCTTTGGAACACAAGGTGTTCGTCCATCGCAACTCGCCCTCGCACTCACTGAGTTCGGTGGACATGCGACCCTCGTCGCCCAAGCAGGCGTTGCATTCCCTGTCTTCACCACCGCTTCAGGAGATCTCTTCATCGCTCGCATCACCGAGGCCCAACCCTCGCATGCGCCCGAGAGCATTGAGACGGTGCGTGCTGACCTCGTCCGCGATGTCAGCCGACTCACTCGTTACGCATCGCTCGAGACAGAACTCCCTTCGATTCAAGAGCGCGCCGCAGCGGACTTCGACGCGCTTGCGCCGACCTACAACGCCACGATCACTCCATTCTTGGATCTTCGCCTTTCGAATCCGCAGTTCCTTCAGTATGGCGTCGAGTTTGGACAACCGATTCCCGGAGTCGGCACTGCCCCAGAGTTGATGACGCGGATGGTCGAGGAGGCGATGAAACTTCCAGCGGGCGCCCCTGCAACGGACACTCCTGTGGCGCAGCGCACATTTGCGGTGGCCATGCCTGAACGACTCGCGGTTGCTGTGGTCCAAATCGATGGGATTTCCCCGATGAACACCGCTCAACTCGCCGAGGCGAACAAGGGCAATGGACTGAAGCAACTGGTCGCAGCGCAAGGTGGAAAAGATCCCCTGTCTCCATTCACATTCGCAGCGATGAAAGTCCGAATGCACTTCATCAACCTGAGCGCCAAGGAATGAGCACCGAAACTCCCACGACGACTCCAGCTGCAACGGTGCAGGAATCGCCACTCCTTCCAAATGTGTCGTTCGATCAGTTTGCAAAACTCGACTTGCGCGTGGCCACGATCGTGAGCGCTGAGTTGCATCCCAACGCTGACAAGTTGTTGAAGATCCGTGTCGATGATGGCACTCCAGAGGGACGACAGATTTGTGCTGGCATCAAGGCGTGGTATGAGCCTTCTTCACTCATCGGTCGCCAAGTGATTATCGTGGCGAACCTCGAGCCTCGCGTCCTTCGCGGCGAAGTGAGTCAGGGGATGATTCTTGCCGCGAGTGCGATGAAGCCCACTGCCGCAACGACCGCTTCTGACGGAAAGCCTGGACCCGATGAGCGCGATGTCATCGTCCTCACGGTTGAAAAGCCCGTCCCTGCTGGTTCGAAGGTCAGCTAACTCCGACCGCTTCCGCATCGCGTTGACTGAGCATTCCGCCATCTGATCGTGGACGTACTGTTTCATCGCGACGCCACGAACGCTCACAGCGCGGTTGTTCGCGGAGGTCCTGCACCGAGACTGATTGGGCTTCAGTCGAAAGCGTCACGCGCGATACGTTGAAGAAGTCCGCGAGATCCATCCGAATCGCGGCGAGAGCTCCGTCTGTATCGGGAAGGATGAGACCCGCATCGAGCGGATTCTCAATCCCCGACTCCTTCGCCACTTCAAGTGCCTTCGATACGCGATCACGCAGAGCGAGTGCCGTGGTCCAGGAAGGGTGCAACACAGCGTCCACCCGCGAATGGACCTGCAGAACGAGTGGCGCCGAGTTATCCCCATGAAGGGCGCGCCAGGCTTCCTCGGCGGTGTGTGGCAGGATGGGAGCGACGAGTCGGCAGATCGTCTCGACAATGGTCACCATCGTCCTCTGGGTGCTCAGGCGGCGCGTGCTCGTTGCTCGGTCGCAGTAGAGGCGATCCTTGGTCGCAGCACAGTAGACCGAAGAGAGGGTCTCATTGCAGAACGTAAAAATCGCATGGTGCGCTGCTTTGAAGTCGTAGAGATCAAACGCACTTCGCACTTCCTGCGAAAGGGCTGCAAGTTCTGCGAGAATCCATCCATCCAGTGTGGCGGGATCAGTCGGAGCATCGATCGAACTCGATGGGGAGCCATCGAAGTCTGAAAGATTCGAGAGCAGAAATCGAATGGTGTTGCGTACCTTTCGATAACTCTCGCCTGCGAGGCGGAAGAACTCCATGTCCACTCTGATGTCGCTGTCGTAGGGAACGCTGCTCACCCACCACCGCGCGATTTCTGCGCCGTGTTCTTTGAGCAAGGCTTCGACCTCGATCGTGTTTCCGAGGCTCTTCGACATCTTGAGTCCGTTCTTGTCGACGATGAATCCATGCGTCAGAAGAGACTTGAATGGAGGCGTTCCGCGCACGGCGAGTGCTGGGAGAAGTGACAGTTGAAACCAACCGCGATGTTGGTCAGAACCTTCGAGGTAGAGCTCGCTTGGAAATCCAAGTCCGCGCTCCGCGAGAACTCCGTTCCAACTCGATCCTGCCTCGAACCACACATCGAAGATATCTCCGCCTTTATGAAGCGTGTTGATGTCGAGTCCTGCAGGCGCATCGGCATCGGACTTTGGGTCATAGTTCGAGAGCAATGTCGCGACATCTTCTTGGAACCAGCAGTCGCTCCCCTTTTCGCGCACGCGCAAAGCGATCGCGCGCACACTGGCTGGAGTCAAGAATGCAGAACCATCGGGATGGAAGAATGCAGGAATCGGAAGTCCCCAACTGCGCTGCCGTGAAAGGCACCAATCAGGGCGATTCTCGACCATTCCCCGCATCCGGTTGCGTCCCCACTCAGGGAAAAACTGCACTGAGGTATCAACGGCATTGAGCGCCAATTGTCGAAGGGTGCGACCGGAACTCTTGACAGGACGATCGACACCGACAAACCACTGCTCCGTTGCTCGGAAGATAACAGGGGTCTTGCTTCGCCAATCATGTGGATACGAATGTCGAACCAACTGATCGAAGACGAGATGTCCGCTCGCGCGCAAGTGATCAGTGACGCGACTGTTGGCGTCCCACACGAGTGCTCCACGAAGCCACTCAGGAACAGAATCGTCGTAGGTGCCATCAGCACGCACAGGACAGTAGATGTCGAGACCTTCACGAAGTCCTGTTCGATAGTCATCCGTACCGTGACCAGGCGCTGTGTGAACGAGTCCTGTGCCATCCTCGAGTGTCACATACTCGGCGGCAACGATGGGGCTTTCTCGTTGACAAAAAGGATGGCTGTAGCGCAACCCAACAAGTTGAGCTCCAGTGCAACGCGCGAGAATCCGCCACTTTTCGGCACGAATCGTCTTGACCACCCGCTCGACAAGATCCTCGGCAATCACACTCAGCGCGCCGTCGTGCTCGACCAATGCATACGAATGGCGAGGATGCACGGCGATGGCAAGATTCGCAGGAAGGGTCCAAGGAGTCGTCGTCCAGATCATGAAACTGGGACGGCACTCTGGCTCGAATGAGAATGCGCGGCCGACTGCTTCGGCATCCGCCGCTTCAAAGTCGACAAAGACCGATGGATCTTCGCGATCCTCATACTCGAGCTCGGCTTCGGCGAGCGCGGTCTTATTCGCAATCGACCAATGCACCGGCTTGAGGTCGCGGTACACGACACCCTGCGCCACCATCTCAGCGAACACCTCGAGTGTCGCCGCTTCATACGAGGGTTGCTTCGTCTGGTATGGGTGTTCGTAATCAGCCAGCGTCAAGAGCCGCTGCATCTGTCCCGCTTGCAACTTGATGAAACGATCGGCATACGCAGCGCACTCGCGCCGCACCACCATGCGCTGAAGATCGACGGCGAGGGTGTCTAACTTCGCCGACTTTCCCTTCTCGACCATCTCCGTCATGACCTTGTGCTCAATGGGAAGTCCGTGACAATCCCAACCGGGCACATAGTGAACGCGACGACCTTCCATGAGGCGACTACGCACCACGAAATCCTTCAGCACCTTGTTCAGCAGATGTCCAAGATGAATGTTGCCGTTCGCGTACGGAGGCCCGTCGTGAAAGACAAATGGATCCGCCCCCTCGCGCGCTGCAAGGACTTTCTGAAAGAGTCCGGTGTCTGCCCACCGCTTGAGTGTGGCGGGCTCAGCCTGCCCAAGATTTGCCTTCATCGGAAAGGTCGTCTTGGGAAGGTTGAGCGTCTTGCGGTAATCGCGGGCGGTCTCAGTCATTGGGCTCTTCACCTGGCTTGACATTCTCGTCAAGGTATTTTTGGAACTCGGCCATCTTGTAACTCACGAAGCAAAACACATGGTGGGTCGTGAACCACTCGATGTCCTTGGGATCCTTGTCAAGATCTTGCCTTTGACGATTGAGTTCGGCGAGGACGCGTTCTATTTTCATTGCTGAAGGATAGACGGTAAGTGCGAGTGTCCCTCGTGCGATTCCACCCCGTGATCGTGGCTGCCGTGCTCCAGTTTCGAGATTCCCAGAGCGATCGCGATACCGATGAGCAGCGCGGCGCTCAGAGCGACGCGATCATGATCGTGGAACTGCAATTCGGGGAGAAGATCGCTCGTGGCAATGCAAAGAAACATCCCCGCTGCGAATCCAAGGATGATGCCGACACTGCCTCCAATGATCGACATTCCAAGAAAGAAGACGGCCATGCCAACGGGAATCGTCAGAAAGAGTCCAAGGGACGCGATCACGATGCGTCCGCGTGATGATCCCCTGCGCGACATCAGTGCAGCGATCGTCAGCGAATCGAATGGCTTGTGTAAAAAAATCGCGAGGAATGTGCCGAATCCTGCGTAGCGCACCGTCTCTGATTCTGCAGCGATCGCAGCCGCGAGCGCGATTCCTTCAAGGAATCCGTGAACCGAGAGTCCAAACACGGCGCCTCCCACGGCCATCACATGGCTGCCATGCTTCGCCTTGCTCGCATGATCGTGACCACAAGAGTGGGCGCTTGGGACGCTTTTCTCACTCGCGTCGTGAGGGGTCTCGTGATGATGGAAGCAATAAAATCGTTCCAGCAAAAACATGGCGCAAAAACCGACGACGAGGCTGATCATTGACGCTTCCACGGCGTCGAATCCTCCACCGAGCGATTCGATGGCGTGGGGCACAAGATGGAAACACGCAAGCCCCAGAAGGACGCCGCTCACGCCGCTCAGCGCAATCTGCATTCCTCGGTGTCCAAGCCGAAGGAGCGATGGGATGAGTGCCCCCGCCACAGCCGCAACCGCGAGAAGAACGAGCCAAAGGGCAACATCGACGCTGTGGTTCTGAAGATTCGTCATAGAACGATCGCCGTCGCGCTACCGAGCACTGTTCTTGAAATGGAGTGGATGAGGATTGAACTCACAACCTCTTGAATGCGATTCAAGCGCTCTCCCAGTTGAGCTACCACCCCTCAGGGCGAAGAAGCATACCAAGGGGTACTCTTGGACGCGTGGCGCACACTGCCCCTCTTTCCGCGCCCAATCGCGATACACCCGCGATGCGCCAGCATGCTAAGTTCAAGAGCGAGCATCCTGATTGCCTGCTCTTATTTCGCATTGGTGATTTTTATGAACTCTTCGATGACGATGCGGTCGCTGCTCACCAAGCACTCGGCATCACATTGACGCAGCGGTCGGTGGGGATTCCGATGGCCGGTATTCCGTGGCATTCGTCAGAGACCTACATCCGTCGACTCGTCGATCATGGATTTCGTGTGGCCATCGCCGACCAAGTCCAAGATGCGCGAGATGCGAAGGGAGTCGTCGACCGCGCCGTCACACGGGTGGTCACTCCAGGCACTCGCGTCGACGAATCGTTGCTCGATGCCTCTGCTGGAAATCGAGTCGCGTGCGTTTCGATCGGGTCTGGTGACCATGCGAATCAGGCGGCGGTCGCGTCTGCCGAACTTTCGACGGGACTCTTTGACGTTGTTCTCGTTCCCGCTCACACGGTGCGCGATGCCCTCGCGCTCACGGGTGGCGTGGAGGTGCTCTTGCCAGAAGAGACAACCGAGATAGGAGACCGAGATTCTGCTGCCTTGTGTCGAGCCATCGGGGCGAGCCGCTCGGCGAGGCCAGGCTGGTATTGGCGAGACGCTGACGCATCCGAAGCACTCTTGAATCACTTTGGTGCTGCCCGGCTCGCTGGACTTGGACTGCCCGACTCCGGTCCGGTGATCTCTGCATGTGGCGCGCTCTTGCGTTATCTCATCGAAACGCAGGGCCACTGTGCCAAGGGGACATCGCACCTTCGTCCTCCGCGCATCATTCACTCGGGAGACCGCCTCATTCTCGACGCCACCAGTTTGGCGAGTCTTGAGGTCGAGAAGACGATTCGAAGTGGACGCGAAGAAGGATCACTCCTCGCATCGCTTGGTTCATGCCAAACATCGATGGGACGGAGACTGATGCGCGATTGGCTCTGCTCGCCTCTCGCCAAGCGAACTGCGATCCAAGTGAGACACAGCGCCGTTGAGGCGCTTCAGTCTGATCCACCGCTCCTTGCTCGAGTGCACAATGAACTGAGTGCGATTCAGGATCTCGCGAGAATTGGCGCACGCATGGGGATGGGAAGAGCGACACCACGCGATGTGATCGCCGCGGGTCGTTCTCTCGCCGCAGCACAGCGACTCGCGAAGGAACTCTCGGCTTCGGCAGCGAACGATGCAGTGCCGACACTCGCCGACGACGCGCGCATGTTGGTCGCTCTGTCAGATGACATCGCCCGCCAGTGCGTCGACTCTCCGCCAACGCACCTGCGCGAGGGAGGACTCTTCCGCGATGGGATCGATGAAGCACTCGACGAGTCTCGTGCCCTTCGAGACAACGCGAATGCGTGGCTCGCCCAATTTCAGAAACGGGTGATCGAAGAGTCTGGAATCGAGTCCTTGAAAGTTGGATTCAACCGCGTTTTTGGCTATTACATCGAAGTGCCGCACGCCCACGCTTCGCGGATGCCTTCTACTTTTGCGAGAAGGCAGACCGTCCGTAATGCTGAGCGTTTTGTGAATGAAGAACTCAAGGAGTTCGAAATCAAAGTGCTTGGAGCCGAGGCCGCAGCGACCGAGCGCGAGTTGGCCTTGTTCTCGCAGTTGTGTCAGTCCATTCATGCACTTCGCGAACCACTCGTGCGATTGTCTGATGCTATTGCTGCGGTGGATTGCCTCGCGACCTTTGCTGCCCACGCACGCCGACATGATTGGGTGCGTCCGTCGATGGTGGAGGGTGCAGTCATCGACATCGCGCAGGGGCGACATCCCGTCGTCGATACCCTTCTCGGCGAGCGATTCGTCCCCAACGATGCATTGCTGGGAGACCGCGCCCCGAAACTCGCGCTCATTACGGGGCCGAACATGGCGGGAAAGAGCACCTACATTCGACAAGTGGCGCTCATCACACTTCTCGCCCATGCAGGAAGTTTTGTTCCAGCCACCAAGGCTCGCATTGGACTCACCGACCGCATCTTTACAAGAATTGGTGCCTCGGATGAATTGCACAGTGGCCAATCAACCTTCATGGTTGAAATGACAGAAACCGCCGGGATTCTGCACGCTTCCACCGAACGCAGCCTCGTCATCATGGACGAAGTGGGTCGCGGCACAAGCACACAGGATGGACTCAGCCTCGCTTGGGCGATTACAGAACGGCTCGTTGAGATCGGATGTCGCACCCTCTTCGCTACCCACTATCACGAACTCACCGAACTCGCGGATTCACTTCCTGGTGTTACGAATCTTCATGTGGCCGTCCGTGAGTGGAACGAGAGAATCATTTTCCTCCACCAGATTCGACCGGGGCGCACGGACCGTTCGTATGGGATTCATGTCGCTGAACTCGCAGGCATTCCAGCGCCGACCGTGGAGCGAGCGCGACGAGTGCTCGAAACCATTGCGGCTCCAGAGAATGCTGCGTCGATCGATTTGATCACCCGTCGATCTCCGCCCACTCCTGCAAGAGAACCGACGCTCTTCGATCCACCCGTTGTGGAACATCCTGCGATTGAAGCGCTTCGATTGCTTGACCTAGATCGAATGACACCACTCGCTGCGTTTGACGCCCTTCGCGCGATTCGAGAAAAACTCAGCGGATCTTGAGGCTCGCGAGTGCGATGATGGCGAAGATAATGCTCGCGATCATGCTGCGTGTGACGATTTGCTGTTCGCTCCATCCTGCCAAGTGAAAATGATGGTGGATCGGTGTGCAGAGAAAAATGCGGCGCGGTGTTCCCGTCTTGAATCGCGTGTACTTGTACCAACCCGTCTGAAGAATGATGCTCATCATTTCGAGGATGAAGACGCCACTGATCAAGACGAGGAGTGCTTCCTGCCGAACGACGACGGCAAGGAATGCGAGCAATCCGCCGAGTGGAAGACTTCCGGTGTCACCCATAAAGACGCGCGCTGGGTGCGCGTTGAACCAGAGAAATCCGAGGAGTGCTCCCGTCATCGATCCGGCGACCACCATCAATTCTCCCGATCCAGTCACATAGGGCACCATCAAGAAATACGCCGCGCGAGGACTGCCTGCGATCCAGCACAAAACCAACATCACGATGGATGCGACGAGGAGGTTGGTGGCCGCGAGTCCATCGAGTCCATCGGTAATGTTCGCGCCGTTCGAGATGGCCACGATAAAGAACGTGCCGATCAGCACGAATGCCCAGGCGGGAAGTGTCCAGACTCCTTCAGCAAGTGAGGGAGGCTGAATGATCGACTCGATCGCAGGCGTGGGGAGATAGGTGCGCTGGAACGGTATGTTCAGCACATGAGCATCAGGTGAACCTGCGGCTTTGTAGGCAAAAAAGCAGGCAATCGCGCTAATGGCGATTTGAAACATCAACTTCTCGAATCCGAAGAGACCCTCGCGGCTTCCTGGTGCACGGCGACCAGCGGTCAGTTTCAACCAATCGTCGATCGCTCCGACACACCCGAGCCACACTATCACGATGAGTGCAAGGTGAATGTAACGCGAGTGGACGACATCCGACAGCAACACGGTACTGAGCAGAAGGGATCCAATGATGAAGAGTCCACCCATGGTTGGAGTCCCTTCACGGGAGTGCATTTTCTTGTTGAGGTCGTCGTTATAAAACTCAGGTCGATCGCCGATCTTCTTGACCGCGAGCCAACGGATAACACGCGGTCCCATCGCTAGCACGGTGACAAACGAGAGGAGCACCGCGAAGAGCGCGCGAAACTCGACTTGATACATGATCGATACGAGCGGACCAAGGCCTATTTGGTCGAGCCAGTCTTGCATTCGTTCAACAATAAAAAACAGCATCAGCGTGTTCCAATCTCGAGTGAGTGTGTCGTGGAGTTCGTAGCGACAAGTGCTTCGACAAATCGTTCCATGGCCGCTCCTCGGCTGCCCTTCACGAGGATCGCGTCATTCTTCTGAAGGGAGGCCAGAATCGCTTCGATTCCGCTTCCATCGAGCGCCTGAACATGAACCACCTCGCATGTGCCCGCCCGTTGCGCCGCCTCTGCACCATGGCGAGTCAGCGGTCCGACGAAAATGGCGACCGCCGCATGTTTCGCGGCCACTGTGCCCACTTCTGCGTGCATCGCGGGACCGTCTGGTCCGAGTTCGCCCATTTCTCCGAGTACAACCACGCGTCGATGGGATGGCATCATTTCCGCGAACGCCGCCATCGATGCGACCATCGCTTCAGGATTCGCGTTGTACGCATCATTAATCAACTCGTACTCTCCTGCGCGAGATGGGACGAGTCGCATGTCCTTCGCCACCACTCGTGATAGCGCGGCAGCCGCCTTGCGTGGATCCGCACCCGCCGCGCACGCCGCAGCAAGTGCCGCACAAGCATTCTTCGCGTTGTGTTCTCCAGCGAGCGAAAGATGAAATTCGATTCGCTCACCAAACACCGACACGGTGCACCGTTGTTCTGCGCCCATTGGACTCCGACTGATGAGCGCGACGGTGTCACGGGATTCTGGAACCATTCCAAACAGAATCATGGACTCGCACCTCGCTCGGACCGCAGCGATCAAATCGGGCGAGTCTCCTGGGACGATCGCAACACCACCATCCTCGAGATGCGACGCGATCGACGACTTCTCGGCGATCACACCAGACACACTTCCAAGTCCTTCAAGATGCACGCGCCCCGCATTCGTGATCACCGCGATGTGAGGTCGCACGATGGATGAGAGCGTGGCGATTTCTCCAGGATGATTCGTGCCGATCTCAGCGACCAGGAACGAACAGTCGCGAGGACACTGGCAGATGGTGAATGGCACACCGATGTGGTTGTTGAAACTTTTCGGGCTCGCGCAGACACTTCCCACCGTCTCCATCGCAGCGGCGATCAGTCGATGGGTCGTTGTTTTCCCCGCACTTCCCGTCACACCGATGACGCGAGCAGCGATCTCGCCTCGCCATGCTCGTCCCAGTGCGGTCAGCGCCTCTTGGGTGTCCGCGACGACAAGTTGTGCGATATCAACTCCGGGGACGAGACGAGAAACGACGGCGCAATGGGCTCCTCCTTCTCGTGCTTGCTCGAGGCAATCGTGTCCATCAAATCGTTCGCCACGCATCGCCACGAACACTTTCCCTCGAACATTGTCTCGTGTATCGGTGGCAAGTCCGAGAGACTGCATCGCATCTCCATGCCATGTGCCATTGACGACGCAGGCCAACTGCTGAGGCGAGAGAAATGCACTCATCGAATCGTCGCCTTCGCTCTTGCATCCAAGGCACTGCGCGCGACCTGAAGATCATCGAATGGACGCTTCTCGGTGCCGATGATTTGGTAGTGCTCATGTCCCTTGCCAGCGATCACAATGAGATCCCCTGCACGAGCCTCTGCGATCACGCGCGCGATCGCGAGCGCGCGGTCAGGTTCGGTATGCACTCGTGCGCAGGATCCAGATGCCGCACCAACTCCAACCTGAATGTCGTTGATGATGTCGAGCGGATTCTCAGTGCGTGGATTATCGCTCGTGATCCAGACTTCATCCGCCAATTCGCACGCCACCGCTGCCATACGCGGACGCTTTGATGTATCGCGATCTCCTCCGCATCCGAACAGAACGATCAGTTTTGCGCCCGACGGGACATTCGATCTCACTGCCGTCAGCACATTGCGAAGTGCATCGTCGGTGTGTGCGTAGTCCACAAAGACGGAACAGTCATCGTTCGCCTGGCTCGCTGGCTGAAGTCGACCTGCGGGAGCGTGACAACTTTCGAGCGCGCTCCCGATGACTGCGGCACGAATCCCCTGCGACCATGCGGCGGCTGCGGCTTGCAGCGCATTCATCACATTGTGCGAACCGATCAGCGGGAGTTTCAATTCAAGAAGTCCCCATGGCCCGTGGAGGTCCACCGTCGTTCCTGTCGACGAAACCGATCGAATCTTGGCCCAGCACGATGCGTCTTCTCGCACAATGCCGCATGTCAGGACGCGCGCTTGCGTTGAGCGAATCATCCGAGCACTCGCTGGATCATCGACATTCACAATCGCTGTCGCACCGGCGGAAAGAGACTCAAAGAGCATCGCCTTTGCATCGGCGTAGATGTCCATCGTGCCGTGGTAGTCGAGATGATCTCCGGAAAGATTCGTAAACACGGCACAGTCGTAGGCGAGTCCGGCGACCCGACCTTGGACGAGCGCATGACTGGATGCCTCCATCACCGCATCATCGCACCGATTGCGAACCATGCGAGCGAAAATGTCCGTGAGTTCAATTCGACCAGGAGTCGTGAGGTGACTCTCTGTAACCGTTGCACCGTCGTCCATCGAAATCGTGCCGAGCAGTCCGCATCGACGACCTGCCGCGCGCGAAAGTTGCTGATACACATTCGCGAGGGTCGTCTTGCCGTTGGTTCCGGTGATACCGACCATCCGAAGATGGCTTGTGGGATGGTCATAGAACGCATCTGCGATCGAGGCAACCGCATCCGTAATGTGCGTCATCTCGAGGACCGGAAGTCCGCTCTTCAAGGTGGAGGGATGGCCGACGAGCGCCGAGGGAACAGCGAGCGCTACGGCACCAGCCTGGACTGCTTGATCAATGAACTGAGATCCGTCCTGATCGACGCCGGGGCGCACGATGAAGAGTGTCCCCGGGCGCACCTGGCGCGAATCGTCCGCCAAAGTGGTGATCGTCACATCGCCTCCTCCAACTTGCTTGAGCTGCGTGGCGCGAACGATGACTTCAAGTTGCATGGCGGTTGTTTTTCGAGCGTCCGTCGAGGTGGTCAACATCGCTCATTTCTATCGGATATCGGCGGGTGCGAAGAGGAAAAGTCCCTGCGAAATCGCGGTCACTCTCGAGGCGCCCGTCCAAGGAGGAGCATCGCATCACCGAACGAGTAAAACCGATACCCCTCGCGCTGGGCAAGGGCGTACAGGTCGTGAACACGATCCATCCCAGCGAATGCTCCGACGAGAGCGAGAAGTGTCGACTGCGGCAGATGGAAATTCGTCAACAATCCATCCACCCACCGAAAGGAACATCCGGGAGAGAGAAGAAGTGAGGTCTCGAAGCACGCGTCACATCCGCTTGGCACGGTGATGGGTCGAGGCAACGACTCGAGGACGCGAACCGAGGTCGTCCCGACGGCGATGATGCGGCCACCCGGTCGAGAGAGCGACTCAATGGTCTTCGCTGGAACTTTGCACCACTCGGTGTGCATCGCGTGGTCTTGGAGCCGCTGGGCGGTGATCGGTTTGAAGGTCCCCAGTCCAACTTGGAGTTCGACCGAGAGCGACTGAGTCGGAATCTGTTCGATTTGGTCGAGCAGTTCGCGCGTGAAATGAAGTCCCGCCGTCGGAGCCGCCACGCTCGGCGCACTCGCTGAGTCAGCAAAGCACGTTTGATAGTTCAACCGATCGGTGGCGTCGATTCCCTCTCCGTCGATTCGGTGCGAGAGGATGTACGGAGGCAGCGGAGTCCAACCGCTGCGCTCCAGAACAAGCAGTGGCTCAACGCCTTGGAAGTCGATCGAAAATCCGTCCGGCGTTCGAGGTCCAAGGAGCACTTGATTGGTGGAAACTCCATCGGGTCGGATGAGTTCGAGGCGATCACCTTCCAGAAAACGCTTCGCCTTCTTGACGAGTGCGGACCAACCCGATGCACCTGCCGGGTGCATGAAGAGTCCTTCCGTTTCTCGCCCATCCGAGGTGCGCCGAGCGAGAAATCGAACGGGCGCAACGCGCGTCGAATTGAAGACGAGTCGGTCCCCAGCGCGAAGGTACTCAGGAAGATCGCGAACTTGGCGATGTTCGATTCGACCCGAATCGAGAAACACCACCATCATGCGCGCCGAGTCGCGTGGACACACAGGCTGTGTCGCAATCAACTTCTCGTCGAGCGTGTAGTTGAGGATCGAAGTGGAGAGATCAGCAACCGATTCTTGATGCGGATCAATCACGACCAAGTTCAAGTTGAGACTCCCTGCGAACCCACCACAGGATGAACGGATCGAATGGCCCCAGCGGCACATTGGGCTCCACCAGGAAACCCGCGTGCGAAATCATTCCATGACATAGAACGACTTCCCGGTGGCTGTACATCAAGGAGTTCAATGGAGCCCGTTCCGCATCCCACCATGCCTGACGCATCGCACACTCCTACTGGATGCGCAACGTCCGCTCGGGACCGAGCTCGAAGCACTTTGAGTGGGCGACCCGCAAGCTCGAGGTCAGCACCAGGCCACGGACTCAATCCGTTAATGCGCGCAGCAACGCCGTTCGAGTGCGCCGTCCAATCGACCCACGCGTCGGCTCGAGACAACTTCCGTGCCCTGCAGACAAGCGACTCATCTTGCGGCTGGGGATTGAGCGTGGAACTCTGCCAAGCAGCGATTGTCTCGGCAACAAGATTCACTCCCAGCAGGGCGAGTCGATCGTGCAATTCGCCAGCAGTCTCAGTGGGTTCAAGGACGGTGGATGCTCGCGCATACACAACACCCGCGTCCATCCGCGGCGCAATGGAGATCACCGAAACACCCACCTGGGCATCATTCTCCATCACCGAGCGCTGAATCGGTGCAGCACCGCGCCACCGCGGAAGGAGTGATCCGTGCAAGTTGAGAGCGAATTGATTCGCGAGGACCTCTGGTCCGATGCGCTGACCAAATGCGATGATAACGAGCGCGTCTGGTTGCGTCGCATCGAGTGCCGCGCGCGCGGGCTCAGCGTTCAGATCTTCAACTCGGTGAAGTGGGTATCCCCTTTCAAGCGCCCACTCGGAAACGAGCGTTGCAGTGGACTCGCGCCCGCGACCTGCGGGACGATCAGGTTGTGACACGATTGCCACAAGATCGTGTTCTTCAGCCAACCGATTCAACGTTGGAATGCCGAACGACCCAGATCCGAGAAAGGCGATGCGAGCACGATTCACGCGTGACCTTCACCGCGCTCGAGCGCACGAACGGCGCGTCGCGTGACGAGTTTGTCCATCGGCGACATCCGATCGAGAATGAGAATGCCATCCAGATGATCCGTCTCGTGTTGCCAACAACGAGCCATCATCTCGTCATTCCACAACTCGAAGAGATTTCCAGTTTCGTCCAGAGCGCGAATCGCAGCTCGAGGTGGACGACGAATATGCACGCGAATATCGGGCAAGCTCAAACATCCCTCCTCACCCACTTCGACAGGTCCATCGAGAGCGATGAATGACGGGTTGATGTACGCACGCGCTGGGAAGTCTTCATGCTCTTCAGTCACAAAGATTCGCAGGTTGCGACCTGCTTGAGGAGCGGCGAGTCCAAATCCCTTTTTCTCGCGCATGATCCGAAACATCTCCTGCACAAAAGCCCTCGTTTCATCGGTGATTTCAGCCACGGGCGCCGAAGGACGACGAAGGACGGGGTCGGGATAAAGATGCAGGCGGTGAGCGCGGTCGAGATGCACGACGAGATCGTACGCTCCCGCGTTGACCCTCTGAAGCCATGCGCGTACGATCACGCGTTGCCCGTCTTTTGAGGAGTGCACCGTGGCGATATTCGGATTCGGAAAGAAGAGCGATCAGGACACGAAGTCAGGCTTCACTGCCGACACCGACAAGGCTGCCTCGTTCCTTGCCCGCGCGCAGGAACTCGCAGGTCGCTTTCAATACGAGTACGCACTTTCGATGTACGCGAATGCACTCAAGGCAGACCCATCGAACATGATGTTTTTCGACGGGATGTACGAATGCGCGAAGAGTTACGCTGGCGAGAATCCGAAGCCCGCTTCAAGAGATGAGCTCAAACTCATCGAGGGACCCACCCCTGCCGACAGGGTCGCCGTGGCCACATTGGCTTGGATGCGTGACCTCAATTCACAAGATCGTGTTCTGGCGCTGACGGACGCACTCCTAGCGGCAGATCTCGCCGAAATTGTGCAGTGGGTCGCTCCCAAGGCGACCAATATTGTCCTATTCGCGAATGACAAAAAACCAAACAAGAAAGTCATTCTCAAGGCGATGGAGACTTTGCGAACAGCGGGCGCATTTACCGACGCGCTCCGTTTGCTGAAGCGCGCTCAAGAGGTCGATCCGTCCGATGGAGCACTCGCCGCTCAGTTCAAGGAACTTCTCGCAGGACACACCATCGAGGCGGGAGGATTCAGCGAAGCGGCCAAGGGCGGCGGTGCATTCAAGAGTGTGCTCAAAGACGCCGACAAACAGCGCGAGATCGAGATGCGCGACTCGATCTCAGGCGCGGGAGGAAGCGACGAATTCAATCTTCAGAATGCCGAAGAGAACTACAAAGCGGATCCGATGAGCGCCGAGGTGATCCAACGGTTGACTCAACTCCTTCGTCGCCGAGGGACTCCAGAAGCTGAGGCGCGAGCCATTGAAGTGTTGCTTGCGGGATTCAAAGCGCTCAATGAATACCGATTCCGAATGATCGCTGGCGATATCCGAATGGGGCAGTTTCGCCGGCGCATCACCCAACTTGAGCCTCATGCCGAGAAGGGCAACGCCCAAGCGGTGGAAGAACTCGAAGCGCGCCGCGCTCAACTGCGCACCATGGAAGTGAAAGAGTTCCGCGAACGCGCTGAGCAGTATCCGACCGATCGCAACATCCGCTTTGAGTTGGGCCGACTCGAGTATGAAGGATCCAACATCGACAGTGCGATGCAAGCGTTTCAACAGTGCAAGGACGATGTTCGGCTTCGATTGCGTTCGGCGCACATGCTTGGAAAATGCTTCGCCGTGGAAGGGTGGCACAATGATGCCATCGGAGAGTTCAAGGAAGCGATTCTCGCGATCGATCCCACTCAGGCGGACCGAGAACTGGATATTCGCTACGACATGATGCTCTCTTTGATGCAACTCGCCCGCAGCGAGCGAAATGAGAGCCATGCGAAGGATGCTCAGGAAATTGCCTCGACCATTTTGCGCAAAGACATTTCTTACCGCGATATTCGAGTTCGTCGCAAAGAAATCGCCGAGTTGATCAAGGAACTCTCGGTGCGATGAGTACCGTGGCGATTATTCCCGCTCGAATGGGAAGTACTCGCTTTCCTGGAAAACCCCTCGCCAATCGAACTGGTCGCCCCATGATTCAGCATGTGGTCGAGCAAGCCGCTCGATGCACATCACTCGATCGAATCATCGTCGCAACGGATGATCTTCGCATCGCCGAGGCGGTTTGTGCCTTCGGCGGCGAGGTTGTGATGACCAATCCAATGCATCCCAACGGGACGAGTCGAATCGCCGAGGTCGCCGAGGGACTCGACTGCGACATCATCCTCAACATTCAGGGGGATGAGCCGAGCATTGAGCCATCTCTCATCGACGCAACTGTGGCGGCGCTGCTTGCCGATCCTGGTGCCGTGGTGTCCACCGCGGCGACTCGATTCCGAGACGACGAAGATCCAAACGATCCACGACTCGTGAAGGTGGTGCTCGATGCTCGTTCGAGAGCACTTTATTTTTCACGCGCCGCCGTTCCGTTTGATCGGGATGGGCGATCCGACAGTGTGCGTCCGCTGCGACATGTGGGCATCTATGCGTATCGCCGCACATTCCTCGCTGAATATGTTCGACTCCCCGAGGGGGCGCTCGAACGCACTGAAATGCTCGAGCAACTTCGCATTCTTGAGCATGGGTATGCGATCGCGGTCGTCATCGGAGAAAGCGCGACGCAGGGCATCGATACCCCAGAGCAGTATGAAGCGTGGGCAGATGGATGGCTTCGCGCGCGCGGACCAACATCGACCGACGACTGACTTATTGCGGATTCAATTCCTTCAACCAGTGCGTTGCCCGCCCACGGCGACGAGTTGATTCATCCTCCTCTGCAACGCGAGTCAGCGCGATTCGAGATTCCTCAGCCTTCAAGTGGACGAGCGCGGCTCCACTCGCATCAAAGACATCCTGCTCTTGATCCTCCAGGAGGTCAATCAACAAGTCAATGACAGCGGCGCGGGACTCCCCCTCGGCGGGACAGAGCTGTGCGAGCACCTCGACGGCTTGGGCACGCTCGCGATCAGGTGCTCCAAGAACAAGTCTCGACTCCACGAGCGGAATCGCTTCAGCAATCCGAAGTTTCCCGCAAGCGCGCATCGCAGCACCCTCTAGTCCTCCCCCACTCGTGTGTTCCTGGCACAACCGCATGAGAGGATCTTTCAGTTCTGGATGTTCAGCGAGTGCAAGATTCCAACTCGCAATGGCATTGCATGCAGCGGTGCGAGTTCCAAGTCCAGTATCGGACTGCAAGACGGTGACGAGATCGGGAAGTGCCTCCACGCCCAATGAAACCGACAACGCTTTGACGGCGCTCGCTCGCACGCGCCCATCGGCGACCCGCGCGTCAAACACCCTTCGAACGCCGTGTTTCGCGGCATTGGATGATCCTCGCGCAAGGCTCTCCACTGCATCAATACGCTGTGAATGCCAGACCGATTGATCCAACGCCACGGCGACGAGCACTTCGACCGCTTGATCGGTGAGGTCCGCTGGGAGTGACTCAATCGCCTGCTTTCGAGTCGCCACATTGGACCCATGTTGAATCTGCGCGAGCGTCCACTCGATGGGCATGTCCACCTTCATCGTCTTCAAGAACGAATACCGAGGATCGATTTCGACCATCGTCGGCGCAGCATCTAGGGGAATCGTCCGCTCGACGGTTCGTTCTCGCATGTCGATCCACTGAGTCTTCGTCGATCCATTCTGCATCGAAATGGCAACGGGAAATTTGGCTCGAAAGGCGGGATGCATCCCGTCGATCGGCTGAGTCTGTGTGATCGTGAGGTGAAGTGCGTTCTCGGCCGCATCCCAGATCAATGTGGAGTGAACCGATGGACAACCCGATCGGTCGCACCATTGGTCGAAGAACCAGCCGAGTTCGAGTCCGCTCACATCCTCCATCGCATGACGAAAATCGCTTGTCTCCGCGGTGGAGAGTCCGTGACGATTCATGTAGAGGTGCACTCCACGAAAGAACAGTTCGTCGCCAATCATCTCTCGCATCATGTGCAAGATCGACGCCCCCTTCGGATACGGATTCGCCGCTCGACCGAATGCTCCGGGACCATGCATGTTGAGACACATTGCGATGCCGTTGCTCTCAACGCGATCGCGCTGAGCGACCTGGGCATCCCGAAACACCTCTTCGAAGTATCCATTGGGTCCGTCGCGACACTCAAACCAAAGTGCTTGTCCATAGGTCGCCCACCCTTCGTTGAGCCAAAGATCATTCCAGTTGTTGCAGGTGATGTAGTCACCCGTCCATTGATGGCAGAGTTCGTGCGCGATCAAACTGTCCATGTCTCTCTCAGCTCGTGAGCGAACATCGAGGAGCGCGCCCTCAAAGAGCGTCGTCGCGCTCGTGTTTTCCATTCCGCCGGCCTGGAAGCTTCTCGCACACAGTTGGTCGTATCGATCCCACGGATACGCCGTGCCAAATGCACGCTCAAAACAGGCAACCATCGCGCCCGTGCGAGCAAATGTTTCTCGCGCATCGTCCGATTTTCCGACTCTCGTCCACACCGTCATCGGCAGTCCATTGGGACCAGCGGGCAACTCTGTGCGCTCGTACGTTCCACCCACAAGAGAGACGAGGTAGGCAACGTGAGGCTTCGATTGAAGCCAATGCCACTTGGCGCGTCCGTCGTTTTCGGTGTGCGAAATCAACTTGCCGTTCCCGCTCACGAGCACATGATCTGGCACGTCGACGACGAGTTCGGTCGACATTCGTTCATTCGGAGCATCATGGCACGGAAACCAATAACGATTCGATTCCGCCTGTCCTTGTGTATGAAACTGCGCGGGGCTCGCTGGTCCAGCTGGCGCGAAAATCATCCCCTGCTCTGGATGCGCCACGGTGTAACGAGTGACGACCGTGGTGTCGAACTCGGTTGGCATTCCATCTGGAAACTGCACGACAAGTTTGTTATTGCTGTGAGAGAAATCGAGCGGCGTCCCCTCGGCCGTGGTGACCGAGTGCACTTGGAATCCAACCGCATCGAGCGACCATTCATGAACAGGAACTCCGATGGCACGAACAGTCAGCGTTTGGACAACGTCGAAAGTCTCTCCTTCGAGCGTTGGCATCATGATGTCCAACTTCATGTGGCGGCAGTCAACCAATTGATCGCGAGGCCAGGTCCGAAGGTCCAACCCAGACGATGGGTCGGCAATCGCGGGCGCAGCCGCCGCCGTCGGAAGAGGAGCCACGGCAGCGTCTTGCCAACCAAAAGTCGAGGTCACGAGGAGGCCAGCGACGATCGACGACGGGGCGAATGTGCGAAATGGGGTGTTCATTGGTCGAGTGTCTCTCTCAATGGGGGAAAGTCGGATCGAAAGGTCGTGCAAGGTCCACAATTCCACTTGAATCGCTCCTGCGAGAGAGTAGGCTCAACTATGCCCCACTCGGAGCCATCTTCCAAAGAAAACGCCTCGTCGAACTCGACCGCTGCTGGGTTTTTATCTCAGTTCGGTCAAAGCGAGACTGGATCCGAAGCGTACTCCCCTATTCCAGCGGGCTATGTCCGCGGTCGCACGAAGTTTGTCGTGGTGATCGGCACGGTGATGAGCGGCCTTGGCAAGGGCATCTTCGCATCAAGCCTTGCGAAGCTCATTCACGATAAGGGACTGCGCGTCGCTCCGATCAAGATGGAGGGATACCTCAACATTGATTCAGGAACGCTCAATCCGTATCGGCACGGCGAAGTCTTCGTGCTCGAGGATGGACTCGAAACCGACATGGATCTCGGCACCTACGAGCGCATCCTCGAAGAGAATCTCTCTCGTCGCAATTTCATTACGGCAGGACAAATCTACACGCGCATCTTGGAGCGCGAGCGTCGTGGCGGGTACCTCGGACGCGATGTGCAAATGATTCCCCACGTGACGGGCGAAGTCAAGATGAAGTTGCGGGAACTCGCCATGAACGATGGCAAGGGACAGATCGATGTCATCTTTGTCGAAGTCGGAGGGACAGCGGGTGACTATGAAAACGGTTTCTACATCGAAGCGCTGCGCGAACTCGCCTTTGAAGAAGGAGAAGGATCCACCTGCTTCGTGGCGCTGACCTACATCATCGAGCCGAGCATCCTTGGAGAACAAAAGTCCAAAGCTGCGCAACTCGGCATCAAGCGATTGATGGAAGCTGGCATTCAGCCCCACATCGTCGCGTGCCGCGCGAAGAATCCTGCAACTGAAAAGGTGATGGAAAAGATCGCCATGTTCAGCAATGTTCCTCGGCGTCGCGTCTTCTCGATGCATGACCGTGAGAGCATCTATGTGATTCCAGATGCGATGCGCGAGGGGGGACTCGACCGCGAAATCCTCTCCTTCCTCGGACTCCACGAGCGTGTCAATGCCGCGCACGAAGACCGAGCGCGGCGTGAATGGAGCGCATTCACCGACAAACTTGCTGCTCCAAGGTCTCGCGAAATCACTCTCGGCATTGCAGGCAAGTACACCAGTCTGCGCGATGCGTATGCCAGCATTGATAAGGCCATCGAGCATTGCTCCATCGAACTCGGTGTCAATGTGGATGTCCGCTGGCTTGAAACAAGCGACATCACTTCCAGCGCAGGCGCATCCAAGACACTCGCCGATATCGATGCGCTCATCGTCCCAGGTGGATTTGGCAGTCGAGGCATTCAAGGCAAGATCCTCGCCATCCAACACGCGAGAGAGCAACGCATTCCATTCCTTGGCATCTGCCTCGGATTCCAAATGGCCGTGATCGAGTTCGCCCGCAATGTCGCAGGACTCACCGGCGCTCATTCCACTGAACTTGAACCAGCGACAGCACACCCCGTCATCGCTGAACTGCCCGAGCAAAAATTGCTTGAAGGCATCATGGGCGGCACCATGCGTCTTGGCGCGCAAGACATTCAAGTCACCCCGAACAGCCTCGCCAATTTTCTCTACCGCGGCGCGACAAGCGTGCGAGAGCGATTCAGACACCGCTTTGAAGTTGAGCCTCGCTACATCGAACAACTCACGAAGGCGGGATTGATCTTCAGCGGATATCACCCACAACATCCGATCATGCAGATTCTCGAACTCCCTGTTTCGATGCACCCCTACTTCATCGGCGGACAGTTCCACCCCGAACTCACCAGCAGACCGATCCATCCACAACCCATCTTCATGGGACTCATCGCGGCAGCCATCTCGGTGCACGAACCAGAATTCGCATCCACCGCGCTCGGACGCCGATGGGTTCGCTCTTCGAGCAACGCGCGCGCGGGATCTGGTCTCTGAGAACACTCCGTTGCACCACGCTGCGCGGCGAGATATCATCCCCCTCCCGACGCCGATGTAGCTCAGCTGGTTAGAGCGAGGGATTCATAAGCCCTAGGTCGGCGGTTCGAATCCGCCCATCGGCATTGCCTATTTTCACCAAGACGACCCCGGGGATCCACACCCTT
>JAQBZO010000008.1 GCA_027622195.1 Planctomycetota bacterium | reverse complement strand
GTTAAAAACACCCCCCGACCCCCCTTCGTTCTAAGGAGACTCCCGTAGATGGTTTCACGATACGCATATGTAGAGTCGTTTATCCTCTTTGTACACACTTTGTACACACTTTTCACGAAATCACTGGCACGAACGGAACAAGTTCGCTATCCTAAACCGCGTTACGGTGTCTGAAACAGAGCTTTACTAACAAAAAACGGCTCGGAACCCCTCTTCCAAGCTGCATGTCGAGGGTTCAAATCCCTTCGCCCGCTTTTCATGGATCGCACACACTCGGTTCCTCCGACGCGGTCCATTTTTCGAAACGAATGGCCGCTGATTCCCCTCGTCCTTCTTGGCGCGTTGTTTCTCTTCGGCGGCGGAGCACTTTTCGGCGATCATCCATCGAACGCCCTGCTCATGGTGCAGTTTTGTGTCGTGCTCTGCGCCATTCTCTGCGGAGTGTTCGCCGTTTTGCGCCACGCGGACGCCATCTCTCATCGGTTGGGCGATCCTCTTGGGACACTGATACTCACGCTCGCTGTCATCTCAATTGAGGTGGCTCTCGTGGTCGCCATGATGGCTGGTGGCGCGGCTGATTCGACAGCTGCAAGAGACACGATGTTCGCCGTCGTGATGATTACGATGAACCTCATGCTCGGCCTCTGCCTCATCTCGGGCGGTGCGCGGTTCGGTCAATCCAGTCACAATCTGCATGGGGCGTCGAGTTTCCTTGGCGTTCTGGTGTTGCTTGGCACGCTGAGTCTCGTCTTTCCGCGGCTGACGACTTCAGCACCAGGTGGTCAACCGTCTTCGCTTCAGGCTTGGTTTCTGATTGGCGTCTCGTGCGTGTGCTATGGAGTCTTCTTGCTTCTTCATACGGGGCAGATGCGTGGATGGTTTCAGGATCAAGATTCAACCGCAATGGCAGTGGATCACGCTGTGCCCACTGTCGGTCGGTCATCCGTGTTCCTTGTGATCTACATCCTCCTGATCGTGTGTCTTGCCGAAACAATGGCGCACTCGGTCGAAACTTTGCTGACGGCGTCTGGACTTCCACGCGCGCTCGGAGGACTCCTCATCGCGTTGATCGTCCTCGCCCCAGAGGGTCTCTCTGGATACCGCGCAGCATCACTCGGACAGATGCAGCGCGCCGTCAATCTTTGCGTGGGCAGTGCGCTGTCCACGATTGGACTGACTGTTCCGATGGTGCTCGTCGCCTCATTCTTCCTTGGTCATCCGGTGGATCTCGGACTCGAGTCCACCGAAATCATGCTTCTCGCGCTGACCTTCCTCCTTGCTGGAAACACCCTCTCGACTGGGCGAACGAGTTGGCTTCATGGAGTCCTTCATGTCTCGCTGTTTATTGCCTTCTTGGTCCTCATGTTCGATGTATAGCAAGGGCTCCTTTTGCACTTCCTCTGAAATCGAGTACTACTCTTTTGTATGAAGAACGATTTTCTCGCGTTGTCAGCATGCTCCGCCCTCGTCGTCTTAGGAGCGATTGCTGCTCCAGCAACCGCCGTGGACACACTGTTCACCTTTGTGCAGGGCAGTTCAGTCACATCCACGATGACTTCGACGACGCCCGTCGTTGGCACGATGATCGGCAACTACGACGCGACGCTGAATCCAACGGGCACCAAGACACTGCCTGGACTCTTCGGAGGCAGCGTGAACACGGCCATTGGATACACGTCAAGCCTCGTGATGGATATCACCATGGATGGTCCGATCGTTGGATCATTCCATGTGGTTGATGGTCCCATCGGTGCTTCGATTGAGGGACTCGCTTTCGAGATCACAGGCAAGCCTCCGGGCACAGTGGGTGTCACGATGAATTTCCTCTACTCGACATTCCACACGGTGAATCCATCCTCTTTCTATCCGGGTGGATTTGTGATTCCCATTCCAGTGGCGAATGGGTCAGTGGATTCCGCCTCGGCTTTGCAATCGAATCCGGCGCCCGCCCTCATCATTCCCAATGTGGATGGCACCTTCGCTTTCTCATCCGTTGTTCCCGTGCTCTATACGGTGACGGCGACGGTTCCCGGTGTGCCTCCTGACTTCGCGCCGTTTCCTGGCGTGGTGACGATTTCGGGCACCCTCGAACTCACTCCATCTGGACCTCGGCTGACGAGTGTGACGACGGGCACCGAATCGAGCGTGATTCCTGCTCCCGCGCAAGGCATCGTCGACCAACCTCTCGAAATGCCGACCTTTCCAGCATCGGCGAACACGGCGCACTTGCTCATCTCTGGTCAGCCTGGCGAAACCACATTGACTGTCTCTGGTACGACCTCTTTGGTGGCCACTGGAGTTCCAACAAGCGCACCCGGCGATGTCGATGGAGATGGTCTCGTGAATGGACAAGACCTCGCAGCGTTGCTCGGCGCATGGGGAACGAGTTTTATCCTCGCCGACTTTGACCAGGACGGAACGGTGGGCGGCGGCGATCTCGCAGCGCTCCTCGCGAACTGGTCGTGATCAGCTTCCCGTCAACGATCCCTTGATTCGGTCGACGGCTGACTCCACATCATCTGGGTCAAAGCCCGCTGCGATCAATCGTCGATACAAACGAGCAGGCGACATGGATCCACTCGCCTCGATCATCGCAGCAAGTCTTGCTCGATCGCTCGTCTCGAGTGCTGCGAGGGCAGCACGAATGTGTTTCGTGATGTATCCCGCCACTTCGAGAGCGGACTCGATGCGAGCGACACTCCAACCACGTTGGGCCAATGCGGCGGCGCGTTGACGGGCGGCGCGCCCATCATCCATCCATCCAGCTCGGTTGAGTTCCTTGATGAGCGTGTCACAGAGCGATGCAGCAGCACCACTGCCTACGAGATGAGCGCGCAGTTCGGCAGACGCATAATCCCGTTGACCAAGCATCCGCATCGCACGCTGGCGAAGCGCATCTTCTGCAACGCGAGCCATCGCGCGCCGTTCGAGCGCGATGGTCCATCGGTCTCCATCATGAATGTCCAGTTCAGCGCATGCGATTCGCGTCAGTTGCATCCGCCGTTCACCATCCACAATCAGATGGACGCACTGCGGGTTCGTTTTGACAGCCATGAGGTTGACGATGGATCGTGCCGTGCGTGTTTTCATGTGATTTCGTCCCATTCCATCAAGAGCCCTTGCAATTCACTGACCGCATGTTGGTCGCGTGCTGCGAGTGCAACACGAACTCCCTGTCGAACGACTTCGACTGCTTCTGAACGCATCGCCAATTCGTCGAGTGACCGTGCCTTGTGAAAGTAGGTGTAGGCAGATGCGTCGTCCGCGACGAGCGATTTGTCGTACCACTCGATCGCGAGGGCGTGATCTCCTCGTTTGACCATTTCTTGTGCAATGGCATACGAGCAAAATCCGTCAGCAGGATCGGCAGCGTGCATTTTCATCAACGATTCGAGGCGTTCATTCGTCACGGTAGCCCATGATAATCGCCTTATCGCGCGAATCGGCTACCGTGTGCGGATGCGCCACGCCGTCCTTGCTCTCGTGCTCTTCTCGATGTTCATCGCCGCCTGCGAGCCGGCCCCGTACATCAAGGAAGATCGCAAGGACTACCGTTTGCTTCGTCCAGAGGTCACCCATCATGTCGATGGGGCGCAGTATGCCTGCGTTCGCATTGACGATGCGCTGATCGCCACGACACAGGGAGGCACCATTTACTTTCTTGAAGCGGGGGATGGGAAGTCGCAGGGGAGCGTCGAACTCGTGAAGTATGGAGAAGGACCATCGATCACCGATCTCGCCATGGGCGGAGAATCCCTGTGGGCCGTGCTCGATGGAGAATCGCTCGTCCAATTGGATCGCGCCACAGCGCAGGCTCAGTTCACAGTCACGGCAAGTCACACGGCGACTCAACTTGGGACGCGTCCTCGCGCCCTCTTCACTGCAGGCGGTGAGTTGTATCTCGCTGGAGATGACCAACTCATGGGATTGCCAAGTGAAAGACGGATCGATTGCAAGGGGTGGCGTCCCACTGGAGTCGCGCGCATTCGAGGCGATCTCGCCGTTGCTGCTCACGGAGAACTTCGTGCCGATGGCGCGCTCATTGACACCGCCGAACTGGTCCTTGGGCTCGAAGGAAGTGCGGGTCCTGCGGGTGGATGGATCGCCGTTCGGCAAGCCAATCAGGGGAGTGTCATTCGGCTCATGTCAAAAGATGGCGAGGAGCTCTCAAGCGAGATAGTCGACGGCAGAGTCGAACGCATTCGAGTGATCGATGGGCGGTTGTACGTGATTACTCCATCTGCAGTCTCTTCCTGGAGACTCGATCCGCAAGGATTCAACTACCCAGAATCATTCACGATCAAAGGAGCGCTCGATCTGTGCTCTGCGGTGGAAGGAGACCTCTTCATCTGTGGTACTTTTGGTCGTTCCCACTATCACCCGTACACCGATAGTCGAGGGCGTGGGGATACTTTTTTCTCGGTCACTCGCGCACCGGGGCGACTTGAATCCGCCACATCCGATGGAAGACGCGTCCTCGCTGGAAGTGCCGAGGGGGTGTGGATGTACAAGTCGGGCGACGACACTGCAGAGATCACGACGCGAACGCTTCCTCGTGACGCCACAAGAACGACCACAGCATCATGCTCGTGGGGCGAGGCGCAACTGGACCGACTCGATGGACACGACGCCGTGATCGTGAAGCGCAAAGATCGTGCCGACGAAATCTTCTCGTATCCTCAAATCGCCGAAATCGAATCGGAAGGAGATGCGCTCTGGATTGGTCACTCCATCGGCATCGATGTCATTCAACCGGGAATCAATGGCAACCTCACGCGAGTCGCCACCATCCGACTGCAAGGTCCAGTGATTCACCTTTTTCTCGAAAACACAGGCGGCATCGCCTTTGTCACCCTTTTTGGCGGGATGGGCGTGATCGATTGGATCCCGTACGGTGAGCCGATGTACCCGATCGGCCATCCGAACAATACAACTGACAAATAGAGTCGCTCTGGCACACGCCTCCGCGCGCCTTGCAGACTCGGCGTCCATGAAAAATCAAGAGGTGTGAGAGCAATGTCCAGTGCGTTTGGTCGAAGAGTGCCATGAGATCACCTTCGACTTTGAGAGGATCGGTGTGGCGAGTCCATCCAAGTCGCTTGGATAATCGAAGCACATGCGTATCGACGACAATGCCTTCTTGAATTCCGAAACAATTGCCCAAGACCACATTGGCTGTCTTTCGTGCCACACCGCGCAGTGTGAGCAACTCGTTCATGGTGCGTGGCACTTCACCGCCAAAAGAGTTCACGATGGTCGTCATG
Organism: Planctomycetota bacterium; assembly: GCA_027622195.1. GTDB lineage: Bacteria > Planctomycetota > Phycisphaerae > Phycisphaerales > SM1A02 > SXOD01. The sequence goes on along the minus strand of JAQBZO010000008.1, from coordinate 59,285 downwards.
GACGAATGAATAGCGAGTGCCTTGTTGTGCCAGAAATTGAGCGTCGCAAGATAGGGCTCGATCTCTTTCGGACTTGACCTCGCATAGTCGGCTGGAGTTGGGAACGCCAAGAACAGCGCAGGGGTCGCCTTGTTCACTCCCACATCGGTGCTCTGCGCCGACAAGATGGTCGCAATCAGCAATTCGTGTGGAGCGGTTGCATCGAGTTCGCAGTGGGCGTCGGGATACCGCTTCGCGAGTGCTTTGAAGATCTTCACGGCTCGCGCTCTTTGCAACGGCGTTTTTTTCAGAGGTGCTTTGGCGCGTTTCACCGCATCATCGTAGATCGAAGTGGGTGGCGTAACCTCACGATGTGTCTGTTTGGCCCATTCCCAATTTGCCATGCGTTTCGGCGACTCTCGCTGAAATCGCTCCCGACCCTCGCGACGGAATGTCGTGGCTCGCTCGCCATGGGTTTCATGCCGCGCAACTTTCGGCGCGACAGGTGGGCATGCGCATGCGCGACCTCGATGTGTCTTCGCGGCGTGGCATTCGCACTTCGCTCTCTGTGCTCGGACTTGTCGCCTCGGGTGTTGATTTTCTCCCGCCTCCAGAGCACTTCACAGATTCCGGTTCAGCAGAGCGTGTGTTGGATGCGGCGCTTGGGGCGATGCTGTTGTGCGAAGTACTCGACCGCGTGCCCCTTGTCGTTGAATTGCCAGACGAGGATCCGCACAGCGTCGTCGCGACGATTGTTCAGTCGGCAGAGCGCCGTGGCATTCCACTTGCCGATCTTTCCCTCGGAACACGACCCGAGGTGACGCGACCTGAGTCGGTGTCCTGCGCTGTGGACGCGGCAGCGGTTCTCGCGCAGGGCCGCGATCCACTCACAGCGCTCGTCCACTGGGGCAACCGGTTGCGCGCCGTGCGGATCACCGACTTCAACCAGAGTGGGATGCGATGCGCTCCTGGGATTTCATCAGACGGGCGACTCGATCTTCATGCGTTTCTTCTCGCGCTCTCGCTCGCTTCTCCATGTCCTGCGCCTGTTCTTGATGCGCGGCAATGGACGAATCCACGAGAGCAACTTGTTCGATGTCTTGCGCACATCGAAGGAGCCGAGACGAAGCAATCTGCGGCGAGGACTTCACCATGATTCTGGTCATCGGCATCGGAGTCGATCTTGTCGATATCGAGCGCATTCGAGAGATGCGAGCCGCGCATGGCGAGGCATTCGATCAGCGATGCTTCACCGAACACGAACTCTCGTATGCAGCGCGCCACCGCGACGGGGGAATCGCCCAACTCTCGGCTCGTTTCGCTGCAAAGGAAGCGGTTCTGAAGGCACTTGGCACCGGACTTCGAGAGGGGATGTGTTGGACTGACATCGAAGTATTCCACGACGAGCTGGGGCAGCCGCAGATTCGCCTCTTCGGCGCGGTCGCGCAGCGTGCCGCAACCTGCGGTATCACATCGTGGCGAGTGAGCCTTTCTCACACATCGACTCTCGCGATCGCGAGCGTGATGGGTGGACACGAGCGGAAAGATTGAACGAATGTCCAGACGCCCACGCGTGACGTTGTACGAAGCACTTCGCCAACCCGAAGGTGTTGCGGATGGAAGCTCTGGCGGATCATCCCGTCCGAGTGGTTCTGGTCCAGACAGCATCGCCTCCATCGGATTCGGCACAGTCATTGCGATTCTTGGTATCGCCATCACACTCGTTGGAGGCGCATACTTCATTGGATTCACACACGGTCGAGGGACCGCGCAACAGGACCAAAGTTCGCGAGCCGTCGCCGTGGTCGATCCAATCGCACGGACATCGCCAGCGGCTGCGGGGTCCTCGCAAGTTGCGCCTCCACTCCCTCCACCGAGCAGGAACACCCCCCAAACGGTGGCTGAACCACGGGTCTCTGGACTGAATTACATCGTGATTGCGAGTGTGGAACCAGAACGGGTCGCTGGAATCATCAGTTTTCTGACTTCAAAGGGACTTGATGCGCACGCCACAAGATGGGATACTGGAAGGCTTCTTCAGATCTTCGTTTTGCCCGGATACGCGAAGGGCGAAAGCGCGAGCGCAACAGTACGCGCTCTGGAGAAAAAGATCGATGATGTGGGTCGCCAATGGAAGGCGACTGCACAAGGCAATGAGGACTTCCGTTCTCGCTACGCGCGAAAGTATGTTGGACCCTGAAACGAGATTCATATGACCATTCATTCAAGCCTCAAGACCAAGTCGGGCGCACTCGCGCAACATCGGAACGTCCTTACGCGCGCTGAGCGAATCACCAAGTTGACCGAGGACGGTCGATTCAATGATGTCACCGGATCTGCGCTTGGCATCGTGAAGGTGCGCAGCATCAAGGTCGCTTCGGGTAAGAAGAAGGTTGCTGGTGAAGGCGATGCTGCTGGAGCAACTCCAGCTGCAGGTGGAATGCCTGCAGCGGGTGCAAAGCCAGCCGCCGGAGCCAAGCCTGCAGCGGGTGCAAAGCCAGCCGCCGGAGCAAAGCCAGCCGCGAAGCCTGCGGGCAAGAAGTAATCGGAGAGATTGATGGCTTCGACGTCCTCAATCGAGGGAGTCAACGAACGACTTTCTGCTGCCCATTTGGTCAGCGCGCGATCCTCATCGATCGATGCGAGCGGTATCCGCAAGATCTTCGAGCTTGGAGCAAAGCTTCGAGATCCCATCAACCTCAGCATTGGCCAACCCGATTTTCCCGTGCCTCTTGAAATCAAGAAGGCTGCGATCCATGCGATCGAGTCGGACCACAATGGGTACTCGCTCACGATGGGAGCGCCTGCTGTCCAAGAGGTGGTGTGGAACCATCTTTCGAAGGATGTCGGATGGACACGCGCGATGGGTCAGGGGGCGATGCTCACGAGTGGCACAAGTGGCGCACTCGTCCTCGCTGCACTGGCGTTGTTGGAAGCCGGAGACGAAGTCGTCTTTCCAGATCCGTACTTCATTTTGTATCCACAACTCGGACGGCTGACCGGTGCCGTGGGCGTGGCTTGTGATACTTACCCGGACTTTCGCATGACCGCGGTGCGGTTGGAAAAGGTCATGACGCCGCGCACCAAGATGGTGATTCTTGTTTCTCCATCGAATCCGTGCGGCGTGGTCCTTTCATCGAAGGAAATTGCAGAGGTCGTGGAACTCTGCCGCGCGAGAAAAGTCCTCCTCATCTCGGACGAGATCTACGATGAGTTCACTTTTTCAGACGCAAGAGAGGATGGTCGCTGTCCGAGTGCTGCACGCATGTCACGCGATGTGCTGCTCGTGCGCGGACTCGGAAAAACCTACGGTTGTACCGGTTGGAGAATGGGTTACTGCGCTGGGCCCGAGTGGTTGATTCAAGAAATGGCGAAGTTGCAGCAGTACTCGTATGTGTGCGCTCCCACTCCGTTTCAGCACGCGACTGCTGCGGCACTTGCAACCGACATGTCTGGCATCGTCGATGGATACGAACGGCGCCGAGACCTCGTCCTCGAAGCATTCAAGGGAGTCACAGAAGTCGCTCGCCCTGGCGGCGCGTTCTATGCATTCGTCAAGGTTCCAGAACAATTGAATGAGACAGCCAAGGACTTTGTCAGCCGTGCTGTCGATCGCAATGTGCTCGTGATTCCTGGAAGCGTGTTCAGCGCTCGCGACACCCATTTTCGACTGAGCTTCGCGGCACCAGAACAAAAACTTCGCGCAGGACTTTCGATCCTGCGCGAAATGATGCAGCCTGGTTGACCAACCTCAAGTCACTTCGTCTTCTTGGTCGCAGGCGGCTTCGCCGTGGTGCTCGAAGTCATCTTGTGATCTTTATTAAACGTTGCGTCGGGCGATGGAATCTTTTCGGTGGGTTGTGGACGCGGCTCAACCTTGGTGATCTTGCCTCCACCCTCGCCACCACAGGCAGCCAAGAACAGGCTCGACAAGACACAGAGAGACAAGAGTGTGAACTTTCGCATGCGATTCTCCTAATGGTTCGCGTCGTGGTTGAGTCGTGAAAAGGTACGCCGAGGTGGCGCGTCAACGATCTTGGATTCTAGCCGAACCGCCGAAAAAAAGAACTCCGCCGATCCAAATGAAAGGGATCGGCAGAGCAGAGGGGAGAAAGATGCGTCTTGAACCCTAGAACGGCTCGGGGATAACGATGGACTCGGCTCAGATCGCCCCGAGACTTGATTCTTTTTGCTTGGCCCTTGTCACCCAGCAGAACTGGGGGTGATTTCACGAAGGTAATCCCAAGTGTAAAGCCCCGTGCGGTGTCCATCGGAAAACTGAATGCGCAAAGCGTAGTTGCCAACGAGTTCACAATCGACTGCTTCGAGCGGTCCTCCTACCGACTGAGGAAGCACCGTGAGGGGATTCGCCGCAAGTTGTTCTCGGATGGTCCGCGCCTCAGCGCTCGGCGACAGACGGCGAAGCAGGGCAATGGGGATGACCGAGGTCACTCCGTCCGCCCAATGCAGCGTCAGTGATGACTTGCGGTCGAGGTGAATCGATTGAGGCGGTGGCGTGCGCATCTCGTCTGCGTTACGGATTGAGAATGCCAGCGGACTTTGCTTCGTCGACGATGATCTTGTAACGAGCGATGGCGTTGCGAGTCAGCAGCCGTCGAAGGGCTGACTCTGGATCCTCCTCCTTTGGCCAGAGTCCCTCTGACTTCCAACCTCCACCGAGCCACCCAGCACGAATCGCTTCGAGTGATGCGGGGTTTTCAAGTGAGAGTTCCGTGCCTCCAGGAGCTGGAACATTGGGCAGCGCGTCAAAGAGTTGGATCCACCGAGACAGTTGCGGATCACTCACATCGTCAGAACTCACGATTGGCGCGTGTCCACTTGTGGTCTTTGGGTAGGCGGGGTGACTGATGATGGCAAGCCAAGCTTCTTCATGAATCGCGCGAGGCTGTATCACAAGCGCATTGAAAATCGTTGGAATCAGCGGACGAACAGCACCTCCAGCGGGCATCGGTTCATCGAAAAGAAATGGGTTTTCGTTATCAATGAAGAGGGATGCGTACTTGGCGTACATGTCCTTGCGAGCTGGAAGTCGACGCAGTTCAAATTTGCGGGGGCCGTGCAGTCCAGAAGGACTCTCTGCGCCACGGCGGAATTGCCAAAGGGCTTGTCCCTCGGGCATGAGGGTGAAGAGAATAAAGCGCGTGGCGAGTTCTGGATTGGGGGCACCCGTCAAGAGTGCGATCGGATCAGGATCGATCACCGTCGCGCCCACAGGAGCGGTGTAACGGACTCGATCCAGCGCGGGATCTCCAACGATGGTCGCGGCATCTCGCATCGCTTGAGATTCGAATCGAGCGTAGAAGTCGATGCAGACGCCCGCAGCGCAGACTCCAGTTGAAACGCGTTTTGGAATATCAGAACTGCTACCCGAGAAATTGCGTGCATTGGCACCCGCGCGGAGCAAAATGTGCCAGCCTGTTCTCCACTCTTTGCGGAGCAAAATCGTTTCAAATGCAGTGAGCACGGAACCTGATTGTCCAGGATTCGTCATCGCGATCCATCCCACAAGTCGAGGATCAGCAAGATCTTCCCACGACTCTGGAACGGGGACTCCAAGCCGAGCACAGATGGCTGGATTGGACACAATTCCGAATGTGCTGAGCGCCGTCGAGAACCATCGCTTGTCGGTGTCATAGAGCGCGCGTCCCGCGAGTGTGGATTGCGGAAACACTTCGGCGAGGACTGAATCAGAAATGTCTGCGGGTGCGAGAATGGAAGCAGAGACTTTTCCTGCGGCGGTGTCCATTGCAGTGGGGATTGCTAACTTCGTGAATTCATAACTTCCGCCGCCGAAGAACAAGTCTGCGTCGCCACTCGCGCCGCGCCCCTCGCGGAGTGCTTGTTCGTGTCTCGCCACCAAGAGTCGCCGAATCTCGGTCGTTCCGCCGGGAACGCTCCACTCCACTTCGATCGTCTCACCGTATCGCTTGGCGTGCCACGCCTCGAATGCGTTTTCGAACTCGTCTCGAATCTGCTCGTTATGCGGTGTCACGATCACGATTCGGGGCGCATCGCTGTCCCCCTCAGAAGTGGAGGGACTCGAGAACAGAAACGGAATCAACAGAAGTCCGAGGATTGGCAGTGCGACGATGAGATATTGAGTGTGCTTCAACGAATTCTTTCTGTAGAGGGAGCGCATCCGCGCAGTTCATCCGCCAGTTGACTCGCTGCATGCGAAGCGGCATCCATCCATGTCTCTCCACCCTGACAAGGGGCGTAGATGATGGCGCGACTCGATGTGGCGAGCGCTCCGGCGGTCGCAGGGTCAAATGCTCCTTGCACATCGGCAATCGTCGCACCTTGGGCTCCGATTCCAGGGAGAAGAAAACACTGACGAGCCATTCGCTTGCGCAGTGATGCGATCTCGTTGCGTTGTGTTGCTCCGACGACGGCACCGACGGCGCTCGCTCCTCTGGGGCTGAGATGTTGGTCTCCAAGCGCGGCGACCATGTCGGCCATTGCCTCAGCGACAGTGCGTCCATCAGCAAGAGGGAGCGATTGCAGTTCATGACTCCCAGGATTGCTCGTTCGAACAAGCACAAAGACACCGAGCCCCGCATTCAAGTAAGGAGCAACGGTCTCGGATCCCATGTATCCGTTGACCGTGACCCAATCGGCTCCGAGTGCCACCATCGACGCAGCGTAATGATCAGCAGAGATGCCGATGTCGCCCCGTTTGGCATCGAGAATCGTCAAGAGTCCCAGCGATTTCGCGGAACGAATTCCGCTCCTGAGTGCAGTGATCCCCGCTTCGTGATGTCGTTCATAGCACGCAGACTGAAACTTCACCGCAGCGGCGAATGGAGCGCACGCTTCGAGAATGCCCTCGGTGAATCCGTGAAGTCCGCGTTCTCCAAGCCGCGCGAGCTCTGGCGGTAATCGTTCGACGACCGGATCGAGTCCAACGCACAGCGGCGCGCCCGCGCGTCGGATCGCCGCGGCAAGGCGGTCACCGGGATGGCTTGGCAATGAGGTCTCGGATTGGGTCGGCATCAGAATGAGAGTGAGTCTACGGCGCATAGCGCGACGCCACGGGGTAATGCCGCTCCAGAGGTGGGGGTCGCTCATCGCGCCTAGCATTCTTGAGGTGATGGACCCACATCCATGAGTCACATGACGACCCAAGAAGAGCAATTTTCTCAAGGAGCGGGGGAGACGGACCGCCTTGTCGCGGGCATCGCCACCAAACTGATCGAACGGCACGTTCGACTGGGAACCGCCGAGAGTTGCACGGGAGGACTTCTCTCGTCTGTACTCACTGATTGGACTGGATCAAGTGTTTGGTATGAAGGCGGCGCGGTGGTGTACTCCAACTCGGCGAAATCGAGGCTCATCGGCGTCGAGAAGAAGTTGATTGAATCTCACGGCGCTGTCAGTGGACCTGTGGCTGAGTCGATGGCGCGTGGTGTCCTTGAACAATTGGAAACGCAATGGGCACTGAGCACGACAGGTATCGCTGGTCCGACCGGCGGATCGTCTGAAAAACCAGTCGGCACCATCTTCGTCGGAATCGCTCAACGGCAAGGAAGTGTTCTTCACACTGCTCATCGCCGTTTTCACCTTGTTGGAGATCGTTCGGAGATCCGCAGGCAAACAGTGTTGTGCGCATTGAGATCGCTCTGGATCGAACTCGCTGAACTTCCACCCGTCACACTCAGCGGCGAGGTGGCTCATTGAGAATGCCCGTTGCCATCGCACTCGGGTCGAATCTTGGAGACCGTCTCGGACTTCTTCGCCAAGCACGAGCCAACATTCGCAGTATCCCATTCACGCGCGAGATTGTTGCAAGTAGTGTGTTTGAGACGGCTCCCATCGGCGCGCCTGATCAAGGCCCGTACCTCAATGCTGCGTTACTCATCGAGACAGAGTTATCGCTTGAGACATTGCTCGAACACTTGCATTCCATTGAACGAATACTCGGGCGCGAGCGCAATCGAGAGACGATTCGTTGGGGACCTCGCTTGATCGATCTGGATTTGTTGATGGCGGGTGATCTCGGTTCAATAATCTTTCGATCGGCAGACCTCACTGTGCCCCATCCTCACCTGTTTGAAAGGGGTTTTGTGCTCGTTCCGTTGGCTGAGATTGTGCCACTTTGGGTCCACCCAGAGACAGAAACAACAGTAGAATATGCGCGAATTGCCCTGCAGTTGGAGGATCTAACGATTGTCGCGGTCCCTTCTGAATGGGTTGGTGCTCTCAGTTGAGAGATTTGGAGAACGTATGAACCGAATGTTTGCTTTGTCGTCCATGGTGATCGCCTTGTGCGGTGCATCACTCTGCGCCGTTGCTCAAGACCCCACCGTTGTTCCAGCCTTGACCGACGAGACGATTGCCCCTGACATTGCCCCAACTGTCCCGTTCAATGCCGAAGGATTCTCAGATTCAGAGAAGTCTGCCGAGGCGATTGCTCTTGGCCAAAGTGCGCTCGAGCGAATCACCGCTGCGTACCGAGCCGCGAAAGCGATTCGAAATGAGACGACCTATTCGGTGTTGACTCCAGATGGAGCGGCTCAGACGGATTCATTCATCATCGAAATCGACGGCAAGAATGCGCGGGTGTCCAACTCGAGTTACAACGTCACTGCACTCGACGGAACGATGTACCTGACGCTCGCGGACATCACTGATAAGTACATGGCGACAACCTTCACGGGAACTGTTGCAGATGCGATCCAAGAGTACGAACTTCCACTTCCGGTCGCTGACCTTGGATTGCGTTTCGATACTGATCCGCTCTCTGCGTTTCAGTTCATGATTCTGACCGACCCAAAGATCGCCGGATATCGCAATGGTGAATTGCTCATTGCAGCGGCCGAGGGCGATTTGTCCGTGAAGCTTGATCCCTCCACCAACCTTCTCGCATCAGCCAAGTTGGTCTTCACTCCTCCAGGCGTTCCAAGCGTCATCCGTATCGCCGTTGACTTCACCATGAAGACGACCGCGGTGGACACCCTTCCGACGCCGATCGCTTTTGATGCAGGAGCGCGCGCGAAGGTGGCGTCCATCGAAGAGTTGACTGGACAAACTCCGCAGTTGAACGCCGGAACGGTCGCTCCTTCGTTCACACTGAATGACCTTGATGGAAACAGCGTTGATTCGGCTTCTCTCGCCGGAAAAATCGTCGTGCTCGACTTCTGGGCGACGTGGTGCGGTCCATGCCGAAAGGGACTTCCGTTCATCAACGAGTTCGCCGCTTGGGCCGCGACGAATGCACCGAATGTGAAGGTCTTTGCCGTGAATACTTGGGAACAGGGCGACGATGTCCTCGGCAAAGTGAAGAAGTTCTGGGCTGAGCAGAAGTTCACCTTTCCAACACTCCTCGACGATGGCAGCTACATCAAGCAGTACGGATTCCAGGGCATCCCTGCGACCGTCGTGATTGGTGCGGACGGCGTCGTGCTCGAAGTGCATGTGGGCATGTCGCCGACGATCGTAGATGACCTCAAGAAGTTGGTTGCTGAACAAGCCGCTCTGAAGGGCTGATACTCGGGTTTCTGAAGTCGTATTGTTTGGGCGGGTCTCATGCGAGATCCGCCCTTGTTTATTTTCTCCATTAGCATGACGTTCGAATGAATTCCACATCAGAGGGTCAGGTCGCACTGCCCGTTCTCGATCCCACAACGGAACGGGAGCGTGAGGCGATCGCGCAGGATCTTGAGCGCATTCTTGGAAGCGCGGTGCGATTTGGACGGCATGATCGAATGCTCTATTCGACCGATGCGAGCCTGTACCAAGTGGCTCCGATTGGCGTGGTGTGCCCGACATCGTGTGCGCAGGCGGTCGAGGTCATTCGATACTGCGCCGCGCGCTCGCTGCCTGTCCTTCCGCGCGGAGCGGGGGCATCGCTCGCTGGGCAGACCGTCAACGTTGCGATCGTGTTGGATTTCAGCCAACACTGCCGTCGAATCCTCTCGATTGACCAAGAGCGTCGCATCGCCACGGTGGAGCCAGGCGTTGTGCTTGATCAACTGAACGATGCTGTCAGTCCCATGGGACTCTTCTTCGGTCCCGATGTTGCCACGAGTACGCACGCCACACTGGGAGGGATGATCGGCAACAACTCCGCGGGGGCGAGGTCGATTGTGTATGGGCGAACGGTCGAAAACCTCTCTGCAGTGACTGCGGCGCTTGCGGATGGAACCGTCGAGCGATTCGCGCGCGGTTCAGCCATCTTGGGATCGCGACAGTGGTCGCTGCTCGTGGAAGTCGAGCGCATCGTGCGCGGGGCACGCGATTCGATCCAGACTCGCATTCCAACCATCCTTCGTCATGTGGATGGTTACAACCTCGATCTTGTCCTGAAGCAGTTGGATGGATCTTGCACGACGAATCTCGAACAAGTCAATCTGTCGCATCTTCTCTGCGGCAGTGAAGGGACGCTCGCGACGACGCTGCAAGCAGAAGTGAATCTTGTTGAATTGCCACGATGCGTTGCACTCGTGATTGCTCCCTTTGCATCGGTGGTGGATGCTCTTGCGCCCATCGCCGCGATGTTGTCGACCCATCCGAGTGCGGTGGAACTGGTCGATGATGTCATCCTTGCCCTTGCTCAGCGCAATGCCGAGTGTCGTGGTTTTCTTGATGTGATTCCCAAGTTGCCGACTGGACACGTTGGTGCGGTGATCTATGTCGAGTACTCGGGATCGTCGGAAGACGAGGTGCGCGGCAAGATCGATCAACTGCGCGGGTTGCTCAAGGGTGTTCCTCTCGTGGTGCACACCGAGAAGGCGGCGATGGTGCGTGCGTGGAAGCTGCGCAAAGCAGGGGAGCCGCTCCTGCATGGAGTCCCCGGAGTCAAGAAACCAGTCACCTTTGTCGAAGACACCGCAGTCGATCCCATCCGGCTTCCTGCGTTTGTCGATGAGTTCCGTTCGATTGTGGCGCGGCATGGAACCACTGCGGCGTACTACGCGCATGCAAGCGTGGGATGCTTGCACATCCGCCCGATGATTGCCATGGAGCATGAGGCAGACCACAAAGTCCTTGTCTCGATCGCGGTCGAAGTAGCCGACCTCGTCACGCGCTACGGTGGTGCGCTGAGCGGAGAACACGGTGATGGTCGTCTGCGCACTCCACTGCTCGACCGCGTGCTCGGGCCAGAGTTGTGTCAGGCGAACCGTGAAATCAAGCAAGTGTTTGATCCAGAGAATCGGATGAATCCTGGCAACCTCGTGGATGTTGGCAATCCACATCGCATCGTCGAGCGGCTTCGGGTCAAGCCTTACAACACGATGATTCATCCACCTGAAGTCGCCACCTTTTTTCGTTTTGAGCGCGAAGAAGGATTTTCACGCGCCGCAACACTCTGCAATGGAGCTGGCATGTGTCGGCGACAGACCACGGGTGGAGTGATGTGTCCTTCGTACCGCGCCACACTCGATGAGCGTCATGCCACCCGAGGACGAGGTAATGCGCTGAGGCTCGCGGTGACTGGCCAGTTGGGTGCTTCCGGTCAAGCGAATTGGAATGATCCAGAGACGGAAGAGACACTCGATCTGTGCCTCAGTTGTAAGGCGTGCGCTGCAGAGTGTCCGAGCAACGTCGACATCGCAAAACTAAAGTCGGAGTACACCGCGCAGGGATTTCTCGCTGCGGGGCACGTGCCGTGGCGCACGCGCATCATTGGTCATGTGCGATTGGTCAATCGAATGGGAAGCGCGCTGTGGCCCATCTCAGACTGGATGAGACAGTGTGGTCCGATTCGCCGCATGGTCAACGGGTGGCTTGGATTCTCGCCCGAGAGATCTCTTCCTCCCTTTGAACCGAGGCTCCGCGCGAGTTCGATGAACCACACCGAATCAGACGATCGTCCAGTCGTTGTATTGATGGCCGATTGTTTTTGCGCTTTCAGTGAGTCCTCTGTCGGGAAGTCCGCCGTAGCGTTGCTCGAACGATTTGGATATCGCGTCGTCGTGACGGACGCAGGATGCTGCGGGCGATCACTCATTTCCACAGGAATGTTGGCGGATGCGATTCGGACATGCTCGGCTACTGCGCTCAGGCTTGATGGAGCACTCACCGCGACGAAGGCACGCGCGATCCTGGTGCTTGAACCAAGTTGCGCGAGCGCGATTCGAGATGATTGGCAAGACCTTCGACTTGATCCAGCGCGCGAAGCAGCGGCTCGAGTGGGACGCGCATCGATGTTGGTGGAAGAGTTCCTCGAAGCGCACTGGGATGCCCATCCAACCCGTCCACTCTTCACGAAAGAGATTCCAGAGATCGTCCTTCATGCGCACTGCCACCAGAAGAGTCTCTGGGGATCGGGATCGAGTGCCAACTTGCTTCGCCGAATCTGTGGAGATCGCATGCGCGTTCTTGAGACAGGGTGTTGCGGAATGGCGGGAGCGTTCGGGATGGCTGCGCATCGATTCGAACTGTCCCGCGCGATCGCGAATCTCGAACTCCTTCCAGCCCTCTCCCAATCGCCCGATGCGCTGGTGTGTGCGCCTGGAGCGTCCTGTAGGCACCAGATTTTCGATCTTGCCCATCGGAAGGCGATTCATCCCGTCCAGATCGTCCTCGCCCTCATCGATGATGCCGCGTGGAAGGTAGCCTCTGCGCCATGACGGCTTCTGAATATGAATTGACGACGGCGGACGACGTGGAGGTCGACATCTCTGGCTGCTCCATCCTGGTCGTGGACGACAACGCGCAGAATCTCGAGTTGGTCGAGGCTTATCTGGAATCCCTTCCTTGCAAGGTCACCGCGGCGACCGATGGCGCGATGGCCATTGAGCGCATCCGAGCACTCCAACCTGATCTCGTCCTTCTGGATGTCATGATGCCGAAGATGTCTGGATTCGAAGTCTGCCGATTGGTGAAAGGGGAGCCGACGCTTCGGAGCACAGTCATCATCATGGTGACCGCACTCCACGAGGTGGCCGATCTGGAGCGCGCCGTCGAATGCGGATGCGACGACTTCATCTCCAAGCCAGTGAATAAGGTCGAGTTGATCACTCGAGTGCGCGGCTTGTTGAAAGTTCGAGTCCTCAAGCGCACCCTCGCTGAGTACATGCGCACCCGCGGCGGATCAGTCAGTTAGTTCGTAGAAACTTCGGGGCAGCGGTCAAGCCGCGTGACGAAAGAGGACCGCATTGCATTCGTTGTCGCGTTTCCAAACACTCTCGCCGCGTGGTTGCTCAGCATGCTGAAGGTGATCAAGGTAACGACCCAATTCGGTGATCGAGAAAAGCCCGAGCCAAGCGCGGTCTGCTGAGGCATTAAACTCTTTGATGGCGTCGATGAGTTGGCACTTGTTGAGCGGCATTGTGTTTCCTTCGGATCAAGGATCGGCACGATCACCGAAGACCTTTGACAAAAGGACAATGTTCCGTTCCAACAATCAAGGATGGCCACCGAATCGGCGCTATTCGTAGGTCAATTCTTTGCCTCTACCACCTGTGGTGGGGTAACTCCCTCGTGCATCCATCGACGCAGAAGTGGTGAAAGGCACCACGCGACCAATCCCGCTGCAACGGCGATGATGGCAATGCCATAGAAGAGGTTGGCGTACACCGAGACGGTCTCAAGCGGCACTGGAGTGACCATCACGCCGCCGAGGTCAGCGGTTTCGTGCACACCTGTAATCGAAGCGATCGCGCCTCCGAGGTAGCTGCTAAACGCGGTCGCAAGGAACCACGCCCCCATGATGGACGTCACCATTCGCGCTGGAGAGAGGTGTGTAATCATCGAAAGCCCCACAGGGGAAAGGCAGAGTTCACCCGTTGTTTGGAAGAGGTAGCCCACGATGAGCCACATCATCGGCGAGACACCACGCTCGTCGAAGTGGGTTGCGCCGTACCACATGGCAAAGAATCCCAGTCCGAGTTGAATCAGTCCAAGCGCGAATTTCACTGGAGTGGATGGTTCGAGATTGCGACGACTGAGGAAGGTCCACAGCCAACTGGCGACGAGGCCGAAGAGCAAGATGAATCCAGGGTTGACCGCTTGAAAGACACTGGTGCTGATTTCACGCCCACCGACGCGCATGTTCTTGAGCTCTTCGGTCGCCGTGAAGGTGGTGAGTCCCTCAGACTTCGATTTCGAGTGGGAAAGCTCGGCCGCATCGACTTCGTTCAGGTGCCACAGTTTTCCATTAATCGTGCGCCCAACAAACTGGTCATCAATCGGAGTGTTGGTGTAGGTCTGACCAACGACTACGGGAACACCACCCACAACGCGGTCGATGTTGCGATCGGTGTAGAGGTTGACGCTACTTCCTGCTTGCTCGAAGAAAGCCCAGAACAGCATGCTGAAGAACATCAAGATGACGACGACGAAGAGTCGCTCGCGTTCGACCTTGTGAGAGCGAAACGCTGAATAGAGGATCCAGGAAAGGGCACAAACGCCGAGCAAAGTGAGGATCGATCCAGCCAACGCGTCCCGCTGAAGCAGGATGGCGACGACGGGCACCGCCGCAATGGCTCCGATGTAGCACAACAAGCGCCCGGTGCGGGAGGAATCGATTGGAGCATGTCCGACAGTTGGATCGAGTCCTCCTCGACCAAGTTGCCACGTGGCGACGGCTCCTGCGAGGAGGAGTGCTCCAAGGAAGGGAAGTGTGATCGTGAGTTGGAGTGAATCATCTCGCATCGTCCAGATGGTCGCGATGGAAGTTCCCAGGACGGTGAACAGAATGAGAAGTCGTGCGAGCGATCTTGGCGCGATGAAGGTGGCGACGCCGATCAGCATGCCGATCGTGGCGAGACCGAAACCATAGTGCCATCCCTTCTCTTCACCGATGAAGCCGCAAATGACCGGAGCGAGTGCGGCTCCGAGATTGATGCCCATGTAAAAAATGGTGAAACCCGCATCGCGGGCGGCGTGGGAATCCTTATAGAGTTTGCCAACCAGCGTTGAAATGTTGGGCTTAAAGAATCCATTGCCCACGACGAGGAATCCCAGCGCGTAGTAGAAAACGGTGACATTCTCGATGGTCATCAGAAGGTGACCCATCGACATGAGGAGTCCGCCCCACACCACGGCGAGGCGATTGCCGAGGACTCGATCCGCCAGCATTCCACCGATAAACGGAGTCGCATAGACGAGCGCGCCGTACGCGCCGTAGACCAAGTACGCCTGTTTGTCGTCGTACTTCAGAAACCCCTTCACCATGTACAAGACCAGCAGCGCGCGCATTCCGTAGAACGAAAAACGTTCCCACATCTCGACGAAAAAGAGGTGGTAGAGGCCCGGAGGTTGGCGAGCGGGATCGTGCGCAATGGTCATTCCAGAGGAAGACGAGCTTTGCATGGGTCAAAGGGTAGAGGAAAGTGCGATGTCCTGTCGAAGATGGTCGTGACTCGCTACCTTCTCGCTCTTCGATTGACGAGACTCAACCATCCATCCTCTGGAGTACGCGTCGTGCAGCGGTTCGCTGACTCTGCTGTGCTTTGGAAACCACCGACGCTTGCGACCGAAGCTCCTGATCCCGCGCGAGTCACCCTCGTCACGATTGCAAGGGCCATGCTCAACTGGCCTGAACTGCGACTTCCGCACCGATTGGATGCTCCGACGCAAGGGCTCATCGTGGTGGCGCGCGATGCGAACGCCGTGGCGGCACTGAATGGTCAGATTCGACAGGGACAGTGGCGCAAGGTGTACATCGCGATCGTCTCTTCCGATCCGTCGTCGAAGGTCGGACTCCAACAGTGTTACTTACGCGCCGAGAAGTCTGATTCTGGAACACGACGCTCGCAGGTCGTTCGCTCTGGAGGGGACAAGTCCTCACTTGAACTCATCGGCAGTGCATTGGATGACACAACCGGTGGGTGGCAGTTGGCGATTGAATTGCACACGGGTCGGTATCACCAGATTCGAGCGATGTGCGAATGGCTTGGATTTCCATTGATCGGCGACGCGCTCTACGGCGGACCAGACGGCGAATTGTTTCTCGAACACGTCGCCCTGCAAATGCCAGATCCAACAGGGACATCCTCAGAGTTCGTTACGGTGACGGATCAGTTGAGTCCGTCGCGAACACGCATTCATCCAGCACTGCTCGAAAGTGCGATGGCACGACTCGACTCGCCTGCTGGATGGACTCACCGCGCGGCGAGCGACTCGTAACTCATCTCGCCAACCACCCAATTCACCGCACCGAGTCGGTTGCTGACATATTGACTCGCAGCACGGCGTAGGCGTGGCACCATGGCATCGTCGCGATTCGCCTCGAGAGTTCCAACGATTTCGGCAGGGGTGAGCAAGTCTTTGAATCCAGCGGAATGCTCGAGGAGTGAGAGGGATGAACCAGTGATGCCAATGGACATCAGTCCCTCTTTCGATGCGGTCGAGGGCCAGCAGAAACCACCGCCGCCATACAGTCCAACCTCGCCGTTTGAAAGTATCAGCATGCGGCAAATGAAATTGGTGGCGGTGGGGTCGATCGGCGTGCGACCAGGCCACGGACTCCAGAGAAGATCAATGTGAAGGATGACGCCCGTTGGTTTCTCGCCCGCGAGCGCATCGACGGTCAAGTCGGAGAAAACGAAACTGGTAGACGCTCCATCGAACGACCATCCGGCGAATTGCTGATCCCGCACCAACCTCGACATCGACTCACTGCGCGACTCGATGATGCACTCCTTGGGAGCCGACCAACCTGAACAACCTGAGAGAAGGATCGAGACGAGGATGAATGAACGAATGATCACGAAGTGACTCCCTTGCGATCGCCAATCGATCCTGGGAAACCAAAAATCGGCCGTGCCGTTGGCGGTGGAGGTGACAGCGATGGAATGCCGAGTGCCTGGAACGCATCGCGCTCGACGATCGATCGGAGCGCTGCGCGCGGAAGGGGCGGAAGTTGGGTTCCGTGCACAAATGTGCCCGCGGCGTACACCGCTTCCACGGCGCGCGATGGTGACTCGAATGGAAATCCACTTGCAAAGAGCAGACGATCCAAGATTCCAACACTGGATGCAGTCATGATGGTCGTGTACAGCATCCAAGGACGACGAACGAGTCCATCTGTCGCGAGGAACACATTGTCCGACTTCGATGCGAGTGCAATGCCTTCATCGACCCAAGGCCATCCCATTTCACCGATGACCAGTTTCAATCGCGGGAGAGATCGAACAACTTCATCCCACGCGGATGGACGATCGAATTCCATGGATGAACTTCGACTGAAGAGCCCTGGGCGACTTGCAAAAACGGGAACTCCCAGTTCTTGGCATCGGTCAAAGAGGCGCATGGCTGCTGAATGCGTGGGATGAAACTGTTGGGTGGATGGTGAGACGCATACGCCCAAGAGTCCGAGGCTGCGTGACCGTTCAAAGTCAGCGAGTGCACCAGCCGAAGTTGGGTCAATGCCTGACGCGCCGAGTAATCGACCGCCGCCTCGGCGCACGAGTTCGGCAAGATGTTCGTTGGGGACCGAGGCATGAATGCTCTGGGATTGAAGTCCCATCACAAACGCACCGCCAAGCGGAGCAATCGCTCGGTGAATCCCCTCTGCCGAAGCATCGATCGCCGTTGGAGCGTTCGCGTGAGCATCACGAATGCTTCGCGCGAGTTCAGGACCGAGTTGTTCTGGTCCATTCCAAAAGCGAACGAGTGCGTCGATGATCACAGCGAGAAGTCTACAGAGAACCGAACTGCATCTCGCGGCTAGTGGCGCAGACTCTCGCGCCGTTGCCCAATGGCATGGCGCACCGCCTCCACGACCGAGGCACGGTCAATCTTGGCATCGCGAAGTTGTTCGGTTCGGCTGCCATGTCCGATCCACGCTTCAGGAGCACCGAGAATCGTCATCAGTCGCGTGTCGAGTCGGCGGCGATGGGCCTCGGCCAACATGTTGGATCCAAATCCATTCGTGGCGCTGTGATCTTCGACCAAGATGACGGGGATTCTTGCGGCAAGGAGCCGTTCGAGCAGGGCGCCATCGACTGGTTTTGCAAAGCGCGCATCCCACACTTCAACGGCGAATTCGTCTGCGACTTCGCTCGCGGCGTCCATCGCCGTGAGAGCGCAGATGCCAAACCCGAGGATCGCCGCATCGGGTGTCGGACTGGTCCGAAGGCAACGCGCGCGGCCGAGTTCAAAAGGAGGACAAGTCTCGTTCGCAAATCGTGCATCCACCGAGTCGCGTGGATATCGAATCGCTGAAAGTCCCTGCTCATAGTCGGCAAGGAACTTCATTCCTTCAATCAGGCTCGGCTCATCCATCGCCGCAAGGATGCAGGCATCGGGAAGGGTCGTAAGGAGGGCGATGTCACAGAATCCGTGGTGCACTGGTCCATCGCCGCCGACGAATCCTGCACGGTCGACGAGCAAACGCACGGCGAGACCTTGGAGCGACACCTCTTGAAACGCTTGATCGAAAGCGCGTTGAAGGAAGGTGCTGTACACCGCGAAGAATGGCTTCCAACCAGTGCGCGCGAGACCAGCCATCATGTCCATCGCATGACTCTCGCAAATACCCGTGTCCCAAGCGCGGTCGGGGAATTGTTCGATGATTCGAGTGAGACCAGTGCCATCGGACATCGCGGCGGTGCATGCGACGATGCGAGGATCTTGCTCCATCAAGTGGAGAAGTGCTTCTCCCGCGGCGGTCGTAAAGGACCGACCCCCCGAAGAGAGTTCGACTCTCCTTCCTTCTGATTCGCACTGTTGAATGCGAAACGCAGCAGGCGAGTGAAACGACGTTGCATCACCCTCTGCGAAATCGAATCCTTTGCCCTTGATTGTTTTCACATGAAGGACCATCGGTCGAGGAAGAGACCGCGCCTCGGTGAGAAACTCAGTCAAGACACGAAGGTCGTGACCGTCAATAGGACCCACTGGCACGAGTCCAAAGTGGCTGAACCATGCACCGTCCGAGAGGAGTGCCTTGCCTGATTCTCCGAGTCGGTGATAGAGGTCCTTCGCTGCGCCTCCTCCGGGAACTTGCGCTGCGATATCGCCAGCAGCCCGTTTGAAGTCAGCGTATTGATGACTCAATCGAAGTCGATCGAAGTACCGCGAGACGGCTCCTTGTGGACGAGCAATCGACATTCCGTTGTCATTGAGGATGATGAGGAATTGGCGATTGAGCGTGCCGCAATTGTTGAGTCCTTCCATCGCCACACCGTTCACGATGCTCGCATCGCCGATGATCGAAACGACCCGCCGTCCAGCGGGATTCGATGGGTTCCATCCTTCGCCAGCGAGGTCATCTCCACGCGCCATGCCGACGGCGGTCGAGATTCCAGTCCCTGCGTGCCCCACCATGAAGAGGTCGTAAGGAGACTCTGCGGGGTCTGGGAAACCACCCATGCCTCCGCGTTGTCGAAGTTTTCCAAACAACTGCTGTCGTCCCGTCAGAAGTTTGTGCGGATAGCACTGGTGTCCGACATCGAAGAGCAATCGATCATGACCGAAGTCAAAGACATAGTGCATCGCCACGGTGAGCTCGACGACGCCAAGGTTGGGGGCGAGATGTCCTCCACTCTTCGAGACCTGCGCGCAGATCGCCTCTCGAAGTTCGCCGCATACATCAGGAAGTGCTGAGAGCGGCAACCGTTTGAGGTCTTGGGGGGATTGGATCGTGGGCAGCAGTTTCATAGTGGGGAGCGCCCGATATTGTAGCTCGAATCAGCGTGTTCTTGAGGCTAATTCGCGAGTCATCCCTTGCAGTGATTCTCCGAGGGGACCGAGAGAATCAAGAAGTGCCGTGGATTCGAGAGCAAGTGTCTGAACGCGGCGCGCGGTCGCATCGACGCCGGTCACGGTGACCCATGTGTGCTTCTGAGCGTGCGCGTCTTTTCCAGTCGTTTTACCCGCCTCTGAAGCAGATTGTGTCGCGTCAATCCAGTCGTCCACCAGTTGAAACATGAGGCCGATCGAACGACTCCACTCGGTGAGTATCTCAAGGTCCCGCGCATGTGCGTTCGCAGCAAGAGCACCCATGCGCGCTGCAGCAACGATGAGCGCGCCCGTCTTGAGTTCATGCACTTGCTGAACATGCGCCTCAGATCCGATGGGGTCATTCGACGAATCGGGAATGGTGTCCAGCACTTGTCCATCAATCATCGAGAGGGTTCCACGCAGGAGTTCAGCAGCAACGATCGCTGGATTGTTGGGACATTGAAGGGCGACTTCTATCGCTTGCGACAACAGAGCGTCTCCCGCAAGGATGGCGAGCGATTCTGGAAACGCTCGGTGCAGCGTCGGTCGTCCTCGGCGAAGGTCATCATTATCGAGCGCTGGCAGATCGTCGTGGACAAGCGAGAAGGCGTGCACCATTTCGATGGCGCAGGCGGCGGGAAGTGCAGTATCCACCGAACCACCGCATGCCAGCGCGCACCGAAGTGAAATCAAAGGGCGGATCCGTTTTCCTGGTCCAAGCAAGGCGTAGTCCATCGCCTCGACGAGCGAGCGCGGTCGTCCCACCCGATGGGAATACGCCTTGAGCGCCGCATCAATCCGCTCTCGCAATTGTGTATCGCTGTACGACGACTCAATCATCACCACAGTTTACGCACCCTCCGATACGATGCACCTCATGTCGTTTTCAGCACAAGTGGTTGACCTGATGGAAAAGGGCGGTCCCGTGATGTGGCCGCTTCTGGCGATGAGTGTGATCGCGGTTGGACTTTTCATCGAACGGGTCCTCTTTTGGACACGACTCGATGGAACCGAAGGTCAACGTCGACTCGAGCAGTTGTTTTTTGCCCTACGCCATCGAAAATCCGACACGGTCAGTGCGCTGGTTCGCGCGAGACCAGATCCGTATTCGATCCTCGCTCAGAAACTGCAAGAGTGTGGGTCGGACGATGCCAGCGCCTTGATCGCCATCGAGTCGGTTCGTCCTGCGCTCGAGCGTGGATTGGCGTTCCTCTCGTTCATCGTCACTGCTGCGCCGCTTCTGGGCATCCTTGGCAATGTGTTTGGCATCATCCGGAGTTTTGAGTTGCTCGGTGATACGACGGGACTGCGCGATCCGCGAGAAGTCAGTTCGGGAATCGCAGAGGGGCTCATCGCGACCGCAACTGGACTCGTCGTCTCACTCTTCGCCTTGCTTCCGCTCATTCTCTTTCGTTCAAGGTGCGACCGAGGACTCGCAAGACTTGAAGCACTCGTGGCGGCCGCTCGCGCACTCGCGTCTCCTCCGATCAACGACCCATCGTGACTGTTCGTCCACTCTCCATCCGAGACCTTGATGGTGCATCATTTGGACCATTTGATGGTTCGACGCCCATCGTTGTAGGACGTTCTGAGGAATGCGCGATTCGACTCACCGAGCCGAGTGTTTCGCGACGTCATGCCCGGTTCACGAGTGCGAGTGGACGATGGTGGGTTGAAGATCTCGGAAGTCGTCACGGCGTCGCGCTCAACGGCGCGCGAATCGCCGCGCGCACTCCAGTCATCGTTTCATCAGGAGACGCATTGCAAATGGCGGGTGCGCTGCTCACTCTTTCCGATACGCCGTCCGTTGCCCTCGCACCTGCGCAAACGATTGGAGCGGATGACGGGTCGTTTGGATCGGAGAGAATCGAACTCATTGAGGCGAATGCTCGCTTGGAGTTGGTGTTGAGTGCCACTGCACGGCTGTTCGCGGCGGTGGATGAATCCTCACTCTTCGACGAATTGCTCAACATCACGATGGAGAGCCGAGGATTTGACCGAGCACTCATTGTCCGACCGAATCGACACGAGGGAGAATCGATCATCGTGGCTTGCCGACCAGAAGCTGCACCGATGATGCGCTCCATCTCAAAGTCATTCATTCGCGCGGCAGCGAGTGGACGCGCTGTTCGCCTCGGATCAGAGTTTGGACTCGATAGTGCACACAGCATCGTGTCGAGCGGGGTGACCCGTGCGGTTGCGATTCCGATAGGTGTCGGCGAGATGCCCGACTTCGTGCTGATTGCCGACGCTGCAACGGCTCGTGGTGAAGAACCACTCGCCATTGTGCACGCGGCATGTCGCATCGCCACACTGGCGAGGGATGCCCTTCGCCGGAGTGAAGCAGAGCGAAGGCAAGCACAGTTTCGCGATGAACTGTCGGTCGCGCGCGAGACACAAGAGCAGTTCATGCCGGCGCCGACGGGACGCATTCACGACCTCGAGTGGCGCATTGTTTCTCGCCCAGGATTGCTCGTGGCTGGAGACATCGTCAGCGTCTCGACTGCGGGGAACAACACCATTCTTCTTCTCGGTGATGTGGCGGGAAAGGGGGCTGGTGCTGGACTCATCATGGGCGCACTTCAATCCCACTTTGAGGCGCTGCTGACCTCTGGCATCGAACTCACTGACGCGATGTCTCGCACGAATGATTTTTTATGCGCACGAGGGACGCGCCACGCCACAATCATCGCACTTCAAATCGACTCGAACGGACAACTGACCACGATTGATGCTGGTCACGGACTCCTCGTGCGACTCTCCCCAGGGAAAGCGGCAGAGATTCTCACCTCTGAGGGAGGTCCTCCACTTGGTGCGTTTGGCGGGGTGCCATTTGAAACTTCGCCCCTCGCGCTGGCACTCGGTGAATCCATCGTTCTGTTTACCGACGGCCTCGTCGAACAACCGCACCCCGATGGATCTCTGCTCGGCATGGACCGTGTCCTTGCACGACTTGATGAGCGCGGCGATCGCTGCCCCGTCGACACACTGGTCGAACTGCTCGATGAAACGATTGGTGATGGGCACGCTGCCGACGACATGACGATCGCCGTGGTGCGCCGAGTGGGCTGATTTAGTTTTCAGTATGCGTGAAGTTGACCTTCGTCGCGGAGGGAATCCACTTGCGCATATCGAGAAGTTGGTCCAGTCCGGCTGCTTCGGTGCTTCCATCCACTCGCACCGTGGCGACTTGTTCTCCATGACGACGCAGCGGAACGCCTTGTCCTGCCATATACACCTGGAAGTGGCCAGCCCCGCCGAGTTTTTCATCGAATCCATCGAGTGAACTGGCCGCCATGCCCTCGAAGACAGCGCCTCCGAAACCCCACACGGGTTCATCGGCAAGCATAGAAGGACAGACCCACGCGGCTCCAGGAATGAAATCGTCAGCCTCCTTGTAGGTGCCGATGTCGTAGTACGTGCTCGAGGCAAAGACCACCACTTCGGTTGGATTATGGATGCCGCCGACATTGCGGCTCACCAATCGACCGCGGATGATCGAGCCATCGGGATCAGTGTATGCCCCGTCGACGAATCGCATTTGCGAAGTGGTGCCCGATGTCGTCCACCAGCCTCCGAGATAGTAAGCGTTGTATCCAAATGCTGGCTGATAGGCGGCACCTGCTCCCATCATGCCCAGACCCGGCATAAGGCTCGCGGGAAGAGCTATGGCAATGTCGGGGACAAGGAACTCGCTGGTATCCAAACTCTGCGTGAAGTCTTCGCGATTGCCAAGCACTGGATCGAGCGAATACCCAATGTAACCCGCGAGTCGCCACACATAGGTCTGTGCGAGTTCTTGCGGAACCTGATTGCCGTTTTGAAACTGGCACTTGAGTTTCCAATTCGTCTGTGTCCCAGGATCAACGAACCCAGGAATGCACGCATCATTGTTGTTGTTCGCGTAGAGAGTCCATCCCAGATGAATCTGTCGAAGTCGGTTGAGTTCCTTCATCTTCTTGCTGCGCTGCGTGGCACCCATGATGCCGGTGAGAACGAGTCCAGTCAAAAGGCCGATGATGGCCACGACGACAAGCAATTCGACGATGGTGAAGGCGCGGCGATTAAACATTCGAATCTCCTTGACGAGTGTATGCAGGAAGGGTCACCTGCTGAACTTTTCCTTGTGCAATCAGTGCGCGACCACTTCCGAGTTCGCCGATTGGATCGGGGGGAACAATGGAAACGAGTTTTTGCCCGAGCGTCGCGCTGCCCGCCTTGACGCGAGCCTCGAAGGCGCGGCACTCGGCGAGGAGTCGATCCAGAATCTCTTCCTCTGGCACATTCGCCACTCGTTCTCCTTGGACATAGATGATGCCTCGACGATCTCCTGCAAAAACAGCGACATCGGCACCCTCGGCTTCGCCAGGTCCATTCACAATGCAACCCATCACGGCGACCTTGATGGGAAGTTCAATCGATGGCATGAGGACGCGCTCGACTTCCTTGACCAAAGTAAAAAGGTCGACCTGGATACGACCGCAGGTCGGACACGCCACCAGTTCGACTCCCTTGCGCTGTCGAAGTGCAAGACAGTTGAGCAACTCAACGCCATCGCGAACTTCGTCAATGTGATCGCTCGCATACGAAATCCGAATCGTGTCGCCGATTCCCTGTGAGAGAAGTGAGCCAAGTGCCACGACGCTGCGAATCGATCCGCTGTCGCGCGTCCCAGCATGCGTGACGCCAAGGTGGAGTGGATAGTCGAATCGGCGAGAGATCTCGGTGTACGCATCGATCACGAGTCCCGCGTCCATGCTCTTGGCACTGATGACCACATCGTGGAAGTTGCGACTTTCAAAGATCTCGAGGTACTCCTCGAGTTTGGCAATCATGATCGAGAGGAGGTGTCCGCTTCGATGTCCAGCGAAGTATTTGCCGAGTTCGATCGCACGCTTCTGTTTGTCGCGCCGCTCGATGATCGATCCTTCATTGACACCAATGCGAATCGGAATCGACCGCTCACGACACGCGTCGATGACCTGATTCACCTGATCTCGGTCGCTGATGTTTCCAGGATTTAGCCGAATCTTGTGAACGCCTGCCGCGACTGACTCGAGGGCACGTTGATAGTGAAAATGAACATCCGCCACAATCGGGACAGAGACCTGCGGAATGATCTCGCGCAGGGCATCGGTGTCCTTTCTCTCGGGGACGGCCACGCGCACAAGGTCTGCTCCAGCCTTGGCATATCGCTCAATCTCGGCGACGCATCGGTCGATCTCGAAGGTGTATCCCGCGCACATGGTTTGCACCGAGACTGCGGCGTCGCCACCAATCTTCACGATGCCGACTCGTTGGTCGCCTACCGAAACTTGTCGAGTCACTCGTCGGGTCGCCATTCAATGATTCTACGCAACCCACGCGCGGAACACGACCCATCACTATCCTTTCTTCGAATCAAGAAAGAGGCCACCGAATGAGCAACCACATGAGTGCGATACAAACAAGTCCGATCCGACACCTCAAGTCACGTCTCAGCCTCATGATGTTCCTGCAGTACGCGATCTGGGGCGCCTGGCTACCGATTCTGTTTCCATTCTTGCTTGGACATCGTGGATTCACCCTCGAGCAGACGGGAGCATGCCTCGCCGCTGGAGCGGTCGGGGCGATCTTTGGTCCGTTCATCGCCGGTCAATTGGCTGACCGCATGTTCTCGACCGAGAAACTGCTCGCGGTGAGCCACTTTGTTGGAGCGGTCCTCGTCTGGCGGCTCGCTGAAGCGGCTGACTTTCAAACATTTCTTCTCTTGAGTGCGGTGTATGGATTCGTCTTCGCACCCACGATTGCGTTGACCAACTCACTCGCATTCACTCATCTTCCTGATCGAGACCGCGACTTCGGTCCGGTTCGATTGTGGGGCACGATTGGATGGATTGTCGCAGGCATCGGCGTGGGACAGGTTCTTCTTCATCAATTCACACCCGCCGATGTTTCGGCGAGTGAGGTCAAGGCGGCACAGGACGCTGGACGCGCGTTCGCCTTCTATCTCAGTGCAGTCCTCGGCGTTGTCATGGCCGTGTTCTGCCTGACGCTTCCCCATACTCCACCCTCGCACAACCCGACGAAGAAACTCGCGTGGGCTGAAGCATTCGGAGAGATTCGACACCAGCCGCTGGTCACCTTGTTTCTGCTTGCGATTCCCGTCAGCATGATCCATCAGTTCTATTTTGTCTTCGCAAGCGACTTCGTGGGAGGCATTCAAAACGCAGCGCAGAATGCAAGCGCGAACACCTTTGCGACCACTGTGAACAATGTGCTCGGCGTGGGTGGTGGAGGGTTGATGACGATTGGTCAAATGACTGAAATCTGCGTGCTGGCTCTGATGCCGATGGTGGCTCCGCGAGTGTCGCGCAAGACCTTGCTCGCGGTGGGACTCGGTGCCTATGCGCTTCGCATGGCACTCTTCGCCTACATGCCCGAGTTACTGCCTGTCATATTTGGTGTGGCACTTCACGGACTGTGTTTTGGCTGCTTCATCTTCGTCGCCTTCATGGTGGTGGACGAAAATACAACCAGTGACATTCGCGCCACCGCGCAAAATCTTTTTAACCTCGTCATCGTGGGCATCGGCATCATTGTCGGCAGTTGGTTTGCCACCGGTGTTGTCGCTCCATGGGCCAAGGCGAGCGGAGACATGGACTTCGAGAAACTCTTCTCAGTCCCCATGTGGATCGCGATTGGATGTCTCGTTGTGCTGATGATCGCGTACCCACGACACGCGAAAGACCGCCGCTCGTCACGCGGGTGATTCTTCGGCGAGCTTCTGCTGATCCAGTTCGCGCTTTGCGTCTGGATGAATGGCGAGGATTTGCTCGCCACCTGGAAGGGCGAGATCCGTCACAGCTGTTCCGTTGTCGACGGGCGTTCCATCCAACCGCGAGATCGAAAACGCTGACTGTGATGCAAGGTGCGCTCGAAGGGTTGCTTCAAGGGTGGCACGCTCATCGTCAGGCAGTTTTCCGAACGGTTCACGACCTCGGCACTTAGGAAATCCACTGCAACCGAGCCATGGTCCTCGCTTGCCGTCTCGCAAGTTCATCGGACGATCACACTTCACACACTTGCGGTCCGTCACGATGGGCGGGGGCGATGGAAACTTCACTTTCCGTTTCTTGTCGACATTCAGAATGAACTTGGTGGCGGGATCTGAACTCGTCAAAAACTCGCCGAATCGTCCATTGCGAAGAATCATCGCCTTGCCATCGGCGGGACAACACAAGTCCACTCGTTCTGGCAGCATCGGTCGACCGCGGCGATCCACTGGTGCTGCATACTTGCACTCTGGATACGCCGTGCAGGAGAGGAATCGACCGTTTTTCCCGAATCGATATCCAGTCCGCGCGCCGCACGTTGGACACGCCCATGCTGCAGGCACAACCGCCGCCTTGACATGCGCCAGATGGGTGTGCGCTCGTTCGAGCGGCGGCTTGAACGCCAAGTAAAACTCAGCGAGCATCGCACGCCAACCTATCTTGCCTTCCGCGACTTCATCGAGTTCATCTTCGACATGCCGCGTGTATCCGATCTCGATGAATTGGTCCTTGAACTCTTCGACGAGCAAATCAGTGACCACCATCCCGAGGTCTGTTGCAAAGAGTCTGCGATCTTCCGCTCCAACATAGCCTCTTTCGAGGATTACCTTAATAATGCTCGCGTAGGTGGATGGTCGTCCGATCCCTTCCTCTTCGAGTTTTTTGACAAGACTCGCCTCAGAGAAGCGGGGCGGAGGACTTTGAAAGGACTGTCGAGGTTCAATCGAGAATGGAGCGACGACATCACCCACTTTGAGTGCGGGAAGCGTCTGTTCCACATCCGACGAGGGCACACCTGACACGCGATAACAGCCATCGAATGCAAGCACTCTTCCACTCGCCTTGATCGTCGCCGTGCCAGGTTGGTCGGTGCGGTGGAACAGAATCGTCGTGGAGTCCCACTCCGCTTCCATCGTTTGGCACGCGACGAAACATTCCCAAATCAGTTTGTACAACTTGTACTGTTCTTCGTTGAGCGCCGAGCGCATCGACTCAGGAGTGCGCGCCGGGTCGGTTGGACGAATCGCCTCATGGGCTTCTTGTGCGTGCGCACTCTTCGAGGCGAATTGACGGGGCGATGCGGGTAGGTATTTCGCACCGAGCGAGTTCGAGATGTAATCCCGCGCCAATCGAATCGCATCGGATGAAAGGTGCGTCGAATCGGTACGCATGTACGTGATGAGACCGACTCGTCCTTCCGTTCCGATGTCCACTCCTTCATACAAACTCTGCGCGACACGCATCGTGCGGTCCGTGGCGAAACCAAGTTTTCCAGACGCCGCTTGTTGAAGGGTGCTTGTAATAAAGGGCGGATACGGGCGACTCTTCGTTCGCTTGGTGTCAATGCTCAAAACGGCATAGCGCGCCGCGGGATGGATGCGCCCACTCAATCGCACCAGTTTTCTTGCTCGTCCGCGTCCTTCGGCATCATCGGTTCGATCGATCTTCACATCGGTCATTCCAGCAGCCTCAGCTGCCAAAACGCCTCGCGGAGCAAGATCATCCTTCGAAGTGGAGAGTGCTTCGATCTTGAGTCCCTTGCCGTGGACTTCGACGAGTTCGCACTCCAATGATCGGTGTTCGCTCATCCATGACATTTGGTCACGCACAAATGGAGGGCGTCCTCGCTCATCGCGCTTGGACATGAAAGTCGTCCAATCCACTGCGAGTGCCGAAGCCTTGTCCGCATCTTGCACGACACGCACCGTGACCGACCAATTCTCGTCAGGTCGAAATGCCTCGATCTCGCGTTCACGGTCCACCACCAGTCGCGTGGCAACACTTTGGACACGGCCGGCGCTAAGTCCACCCGAGACCTTCTTCCACAAGAGTGGAGAGACCTCGTATCCCACGATGCGATCCAGAATGCGCCTGGCTTGTTGCGCCTCGACGCGATCCATCAAAATGGGTCTTGGATGATCGAAAGCATTTCGCACATCACTCTTGGTGATCGCATCGAAGGTCACTCGCTTCGCTTTCAGTGGATCGACCTTGAGCAATTCGGCAAGGTGCCAAGCGATGGATTCTCCCTCTCGGTCCAAGTCGGTCGCAAACCAGATGCACGATGCGCCCTTGGCCAGTTTGCGGAGTTCGGAAACGGTTTTCTCCTTGCCCTCGGAAACGACATAGGTGGGTTCAAATCCGTTCTCGAGATCCACACCAGGAACCGGTTGCTTCACTCCCTTTGGATTGCGAGAGGGGAGGTCTCGAATGTGCCCGACCGAAGCCTTGACAATGAACCCCGGTCCAAGATATTTCTCAATCGTCTTCGCCTTCGCGGGGCTCTCGACGATGACCAGTTGGTGTCCAGAACGCTCTGACTGCGACGACTTCGCACCTTCGTCGACAGCACCTATCCGCTTCGATACCTTCTTAGCGGGCTTCTTCGAGGTCTTTTTGGCAACTTTTTTGGCCATCGGTGGGTGGGGACTATCGGGGCAATCGTGCGTTCAGTCAAATAACAGGTGGGCTGACACCCGTTTCGAGTTCGAGCCAACTCGTCGCCCCAACGGGCAGCCCGAGTTGATTTTTTATTGAAACCAGTTCCGAATCACGGTTCGGGCTCGATCCTGGCTGGCTGGATCAGCCGCATCGACCCAAACCGAGTCTGGGATGAGGTGCATCCGTCGGAACCAAGTTCGTTGTTGCTTGGCATACTTTCGGCTTCGGATTCCGATCGACTCGACCGCATCGGAAAGGGGTTGGTCACCATCGAGGTGACGCCAGAGTTCAAGATAACCCACCGCTCCTGATGCTTGCCGAGTCAAGGGACCAACAGCTCGAAGTGCGGCGACCTCGTCAAGAAATCCCATCGACATCATTTCGCGCACGCGCGCATTGATGCGTGAATTGATGTGCGGAGCGGTCCAGTCCAATCCGACGAGTCGAACTCCAGGTGCGAGGGCGCTCATCGTCCCGCTCCACTGCGTTTGCAACGAGGTGATGGATTGCCCGCTGAGTCGTGCCACTTCGATCGCGCGGATCGTGCGTCGTCTGTCATTGCGATGAATCCGCTGTGCCGCCTGCGGATCAACGCGATCTAACTCGATTCGCAGCACATCGAGGTCAGTGGCTTCGAGTTCAGCACGCAGTGGCGCGTTTTGAGGTGGACCATCAAAAAGGCCGTCAATCATCGCGCGCAGATAAAGATTCGTTCCACCGACCACCAAGGCCACATGACCACGCTGATGGATTTCCGAGATGGCACGCTCTGCACCAGCCAACCAATCGGCAACGGTCGGCGCGTCGTGGTGCGGATCAGCACAATCAATCATGTGGTGCGCCACGCGCGATTGTTCGAGTGGCGTCGCCTTCGCGGTGCCGATGTTCATTCCACGATAGAGCTGCATTGAGTCAGCAGAAACAATTTCGCCTCGCTGAGAGAAGGACTGCGCAACCTCTACAGCAAGCGCCGATTTTCCACCGCCTGTTGGTCCTGCAATGAGTAGGGTGTGAGTGCGTTGCGTTTCCATTGTGGGCAGGTCTGGCTGTATCTTCCTCTGAATCATGGCAAAGTGCTCGATCGATCAGGTGTCCGTCAAGGGGAAGCGTGTTTTTGTCAGAGCAGATTTCAATGTGCCGCTCGATGGAGGTCGTATTACCGATGATCGCCGCATTCGACTCACTCTGCCGACGATCGAGTCGATCGTGAACCGCGGAGGCACCGTCATTCTGGCAAGCCACCTGGGTCGTCCTGCAGGAACGGGATACGAGGCGAGCGAATCGATTGAACCGGTTAGTCTCCACCTCGAGCGTTTGCTCAATCGGCCGGTACGTATCGCAGGTCCAACGCCGACGCATCCACAAACCGCGCAGACCATTCGCGATGCAGCGGCGGGCGAGATCCTCCTGCTTGAAAACCTTCGCTTTGAGAAGGGGGAGAAGAAGGGAGATCCTGCCTTCGCGGCAACGCTCGCTCAGTACGCCGACATCTATTGCAATGATGCCTTCGGTGCATGCCACAGGACGGATGCATCCATGCACGCGCTGCCGATCGCGATGGCAGGAAAACCACGCGTCGCAGGACATTTGCTTCTTCGTGAGTTGCGTTATCTCCAAGGCATCCTTGATGCTCCAAAGCGTCCATTCATCGCCATCTTAGGAGGAGCAAAAGTTTCTGACAAGTTGCTCGCGCTGCGCAATCTGCTGACTCGAGTGGATGCAATCATCGTGGGCGGTGCGATGGCGTACACATTCCTCAAGGCGCAAGGCATGGCGATTGGAAAGAGTCGCGTGGAATCTGATCTCGTGGGCGAAGCGCTGCTGATTCTCAATGAGGCGACGGCGGCGCAGGTGCCGATTCACTTGCCCGTCGATCATGTGTGCGGTGAGTCGCTTGTTGAATCCACCCCCACGCGTGTGTGCCACGGCGATATTCCTGATGGATGGATGGGACTCGACATCGGTCCCGACACCGTGTCCGCTTGGCAGCGCGTCCTTTCGACCGCAGGAACGGTGGTGTGGAACGGACCGCTCGGCGCGTTTGAAACAACACCCTTTGAGGTCGGCACCTTCACGATCGCTCGAACTGTTGCGGCACTCGCGCAGGCGGGTTCGATTGTGGTGGCGGGGGGAGGAGATACGGCCGCTGCAGTGTCCCTCGCGGGAGTCGACGGCCAGTTCAGCCATGTCTCAACAGGCGGCGGAGCAAGCCTTGAACTCGTCGAAGGAAAGAAATTTATCACCCTTGACGCCTTGGATGAGGCGCCTGCAGTCGTCACGGTAGGGGTATAGTTCGGTTGAGGATTTTCACCATGAATTCGATCCGCCGTCTCATCGTTGTCTGCGCCGCCGTCTTCACCTCCAGTGCCATGGTTTTTGCACAGGATGTGACTTTGAAGGCAGGGTCGGCTGCACCCAGTTTGGAAGGACTTGAAATCGTCAGTGGCGATCCCGAGTTGTTGAATGCAGCACTCGATGCCAAAGTCACCGTCGTTGAGTTCTGGGCGACTTGGTGTCCTCCGTGCAAGGCAGCGATCCCACACCTCAATGAGTTGTATAAGCAACTGAAGCCGCAAGGTCTTCTCATTCTTGGAGTGAGCACCGACAAGACGAGACCTCCCGTGGATGAGTTTGTGCGAGCGAAGGGCGACTCGATGAGTTACCTCGTCGGATGGGACAAGGATGAAGCGATCGCTTCGCGTTGGATGAAAGCTGCGGGAAAGAGCGGCATTCCGTGTTCGATGATTGTGGCGAACAAGAGAATTGTGTGGATCGGCAATCCTCATGACAAGAAGTTCGATGAGATCATTCGGTTGACGATGAGCGGTCGATACGACCCAATCCTCACTCCGAAGTCGGAGCCATCGATTGCTGCAGCACGCAAGGCCGCGAATGTCGGTAATTTCAAGCAGGCGTATAACCACCTCGATGAAGTGATCGCGCTCGATCCAAAGGTGATGTTCGATGCGGCGCTGTTGAAATATCGGATCCTCCTCGATCAGGAACACAACGCGGCGGGTGCCCAAGCGTGGGCGCAGAAGATGATTGAGGATTACGGCGGGGAGTCCTCCGAACTGAGCGAGTTCGCGGTCTTCCTCGCTTCAGCTCCAGACCTCTCTTCGCGTGATCTCGACACCGCGAAGAAGGCGGCTGAAGCAGCGGTCGAAGCCAGCAGTTCGGTCGAGAGTGCGCCCCTTGCTGCACTCGCGCGAGTCCAGTTTCTCAAGGGAGATGTCACCGCGGCCTATGCCACGCAGCGCAAGGCATTCCAATTGGCTTCGCCTGAATCCAAATCGCTCTAT
Organism: Planctomycetota bacterium; assembly: GCA_027622195.1. Lineage (GTDB taxonomy): Bacteria > Planctomycetota > Phycisphaerae > Phycisphaerales > SM1A02 > SXOD01. Next base: position 26,893 of record JAQBZO010000008.1, on the reverse strand, counting down.
AAGACCGACCTGGACGCGTACAAGGCCGCCGCCGCGAGAGCGAAGGCATCGGTCGGCGGTTGATGCGCGGACGATCCATCCTTCGATCCTCACGAGGCACGATTCTGGTCGGGGCATCGATTCTTTCGGCTGATTTTTCGCACCTCGCGAAGGACACACGAAAAGCCCTGCGTGCTGGTGCGGACTTCATTCATGTCGATGTCATGGACGGTCATCTAGTCCCGAACCTCGGCATGGGTCCTTCGATCTGCGCCTCCGTTCGGAAGTCTTTCCCGAAGGAGTCGCTCGATGTCCACTTGATGGTCGATCGACCAGACGAATACATCGATCCATTCGCGAAGGCAGGCGCCGACTGCATGACGATCCATGTGGAAGCGCGAGGCAATCATCGAAAGACGCTCCGCCGCATTCGCGATCTTGGCGCGATGGCTGGAATCGCGGTTTCTCCTCCAACGCCCGTCTCGCGCATCCTTCCGCTGCTCGATGAGGTCGACCTTGTTCTCATCATGAGCGTGCATCCAGGATTTTCTGGCCAGTCCTTCATGCCCATCGCCCTCAAGAAAGCCAAATCGATTGGTCGACACTTGGGCGCGCAGCATCGTCTCGAGATTGACGGTGGGGTGACGCCTCTGAATGCCAATGCGTGCCGCGTGGCTGGATTCGACACACTCGTGAGCGCTTCCGCGATTTTCTCGAGCAACGATTATGGTCGTGTGATTCGCGACCTTCGAGGCGCGCGGTAGACTCGCCCTCCGAGCGCAATTCAATGAGTTCAGTCACATGGGATCTTGAAGAACCACTCGCGTCCAAGCGCGGCGTGCCAAGCGGTTTGTGGATTCAGTGTCCCGCATGCAGCGAGACAGTGTTTCGCAAGGCGCTCGAAGCCAATTTGATGGTGTGCCCGAAGTGTGATTACCACATGCGAATCTCTGGGCGAACCCGAGTGGAGCAGTTAGCTGATCCGCAAACATTCGAGCCCATGAACGAGCACATGTCGCCCATGGATCCGCTCGGGTTCGTGGATTCAAAGCCTTACTCCAAGCGCATCGTCGAGGCGCAGGCATCCACAGGTGAGAACGATGGAGTTCACACAGGACGCGCCTTCGTCAAGGGTCGGCGTGTCATGTTGGCCTGCATGGATTTCACTTTTATGGCGGGATCCATGGGGAGCGTGGTGGGCGAAAAGATCACGGCGGCGATTGAAGAAGCCACCGACCACGATTTGCCCCTCGTTGTCGTCTGCTGCTCGGGTGGAGCGCGGATGCAGGAGTCTGGTTTTTCTCTGATGCAGATGGCGAAAACAAGTGCAGCACTCGGACGATTTGACGAAGCAGGGGGACTCTTCATCAGCGTCCTCGCTGATCCAACCACCGGCGGAGTGACTGCCAGTTTTGCGATGCTCGGCGATGTGATCCTCGCCGAACCGAAGGCACTCGTTGGATTCGCTGGTCCACGCGTCATCAAGCAGACCATTCGACAAGACTTGCCTGCTGGATTCCAATCCTCTGAGTTCCTCCTCCAAGCGGGATTCGTCGATCGCATCGTGCACCGCTCCAACTTGCGAAGCGAAATTGGGCGACTCATCGACTACGCAGGGAAATAATCCGCCTGCTCGTGCATGCGTGATCGGAGCCTTGGTGGCTCAGTCGCTTCTCATTGCCATTCCCTTCGCGCCGCTCAACCTCTGGCCGCTCGCCCTCGTTTCTGTCGCGCCGATGATCTGGCTCGCGACGCGGTGCACCTGGAGTACACGGCGCATAGCGCTTGCCGTCGCCATCGCGACTGCGCCAGCTTGGCTGATGGTTCAACTGTGGATGCTCGAGGTGACGGCGCTGGGACTCCCTGTCTTTGTGCTCATTCTCAGCGCGTGGAGCGCTACCGAGTTCGCGGCGATTCGATGGCTGCACATCCGTCGTCCGAATTGGCCCCTGTGGATCATCGCTCCGATCGCGATCGTCTCAGTCGAGTGGCTCCGCGGAGTGATTGTGCTCGATGGATATCCTTGGTTCGCCCACGGGATCCCACTCCTTGAGTGGCCGCTCTTCGCACAGTGCATCGATCTCGCCGGCGTCGCCATCCTCAGCGCCATCGTGGCTGCAACGAGTGGATGCGCTGTGGTCCTTCTCGCACAACGGAACAATGCCTCCTCTGCTCGCGGAGCAATGGTTGCGGTGATGGCGATCCTCTGTTTCGTCTTGTCCTATGGCGCGTGGCGCATGAGCGAGTCGACCATTGGTCGAACCGTGCGCGTGCTCGTCGTGCAAACCGACCTTGCCACAAGCAACAAACTTCGATGGGAACCAGAGCAGCAAGTGAGCGATGCAGATCATTGGGCATCGATCACCGTTGAAGCCTTCGCGGCTGCAAAGTCAAAGAAGGATTCTCCAGTCCAACTCATCGTGTGGCCTGAAACCTCTTTGCCAGGATTCGGATTGGAACCATCAACACTTGAACGATTGCGCGCTGGGGAGTACTGGCCCGGCGACCGCTTCGCCCAACTCGTTGGGATGATCGCGCAGGTGACCGATACACCGCTCGTCGTGGGGAGCCACTGTGCCGTTGGGCTGCGAGCCGAGAATCAACGTTGGCACTTCGATGAATCATTCAACAGCGCCTATCTCGTCGCACCAAACGGCGAGATCGACCGATATGACAAGGTGTTTCTCACTCCATTTGGAGAAACAATGCCCATCATCTCGAAGTGGAGTTGGCTCGAGTCTCAACTCCTCGCACTCGGAGCAGAGGGAATGTCGTTTGACCTTGATGCAGGCACGCAGTTCAACCCGCTCGTCGTGCCTGTGCAAGGTGCGCCGCTCGGAATCGCCACGCCGATTTGCTTTGAGGACACGATGGGATGGGTCGTCAGACGCCTCGTGTGGAACAATGGCACGCGGCAAGCAGAGGTCATCGTCAATCTCTCGAATGATGGTTGGTTCGGTTCGTCGGATGCGGGGCGCGTCCACCACGCACAGATGGCACGCGCGCGATCGATCGAGAATCGAACTCCGCTGATTCGATGCGCGAACACAGGCGTTTCTTGCGCATTCGATTCGTGCGGACGGCTCACTCATACGATGCCGCCACGAACAGAGAGTGCTGAGGTCATGACGGTCACGACCGACACTCGAGTGTCGCTCTTCGCACGGTTTGGAGATGTAGCATCGCCCACCGCCATGGTTCTCTTTCTGCTTTCCATCATCCGAATTCGCGCCCGCGGTGCTCTTCCCACCGCCATGCTTTTTCTCGCTGTGGTGATCGCGGGATGCCAGGGCGGAGAACCACTTTCTGCCAATGGGCGTCCTTGGAGCACGCGCGGCGAGAGTGTGATCGATGCTCAGGCGGCGGCAGCAGGGCGACCACCGAAATTGTCGGCGAGTGCAACTCCAACGCGCGACCCGCTTCGAATCGACGCATCGCTCGAACCGATTCAGAATGCCACCGATATTCTCATTCAAGCTTCCACCGCAGATGATCCAGCCCTTCGCGCCCACGCGATTGAGGGGCTTCGGTATTCGTCGGGACTCCTTCGATCCGTGGGAGAACGACTCATCGGTGATCCAAACCGAGGCGTGCGCTTCATCGCCGCAATCACGATTGGACAGGCGCAGTGCATGGAGGTTGCCGTCCTCGTCCACCCACTGTTGCTCGATAACAATCCATCGGTTCGCGCCGCGGGCATGTTTGCATTGTCGCGCTGCGGCGAATCCGTCGACTTGTCGCCGCTCGCCACCATGGCGATGTCCGAGGACGACGAAACACGCGCCAATGCGCTCTTTGTTTTGGGTGAACTCCGCAATCCATCCGCGAGGCCCGTCGTTGAAGCGGCGCTTGAGCATCCGAGCGCTCGTGCCAATCCTGCACGAGAGTCGGTCTTTTTACTTCAAGGGGCTGAGGCTCTCGTCAAACTTGGAGACGAATCACAACTGGATTCCATCCGCGCTGCCATGTTCTCACCTGGAGAGCGTGGCGAACTGGTCGGACTTGCCTGTCAAATGGCAGGAGAAATAGGCGACAGAGGATCCATTCCAATGCTTGCCCGACTCATGGCAGCATCGGGGAATCAACAGCGTCCAATCGAAATCCGATTAGTCGCTGCGACCAGTTTTGCGCGGCTTGGTGGAACCCCGCTCGATCTCGCGCAGTCCATCGCGCTTGAGGGTGCAACCTCGAGCGATCCAGTGGTGCGAGGCCAGAGTGCTTTCGCGCTCGGAGCCATTTCCACTCCTCTTTCCAGATCGATGCTCAGCGGGCTGTTGGCGGACCCCAACCCAGAAGTTCAAGTCGCCGCAGCGACCGCCATTCTTCGAGGTGCAAACGCCCTCCAAGGTCGTTCCGGTTGACACAACACATGGTGGCGGGGTACTAATCCGCGTCTTGTCTAGTCGCTCAGTGCCCCGTCCTTTGTAGAGGCATCCCACGTGCATATTCTCACCAAGATATTTGTCGTTCTTGTCACTCTCCTCGCTGTAGCCACGGTTCCATTCGTGGTCGTTCAAAGTGCGAATGAGGCTGAGTTCAAGAGTCGCTATGAGTCCGAAAAATCAGGTGGTGAGGCGGCGAGAGCGGATCTCAGCGCATCCCGCGCACAACATGCCCGTATCGAGGCTGACCTGCAAGCCCAACTGACCGCGTCCGAGTCAAAGTTCGAGAGCGTGTTGACTGAATTGCAAACCGTGCAGAGCGATCTTCAACAGGCTGAACAGTCCTTCGAAACACTCAAGGGACAAAAGGCACAACTTGAGGCAAGCATCGCCGTCCTTGCCGAGAGCGATCGCGCCCGTGGAGCACTCATCGAGTCGTTGTCGAAAGAACTCGGTCAGATTCGCGACCGCGCTGTTGATTCTGAGCGGCAACTCGTTGAAGTGCGAAAGACATTTGAAATTGTCTCGTCGAACTTTGACGCTGCACAGAGCGCGCAGTTGGCGTTGCAAGAGGAAATCGTGCGACTTCACGAAGAGCAGTCCAAGGAAATCGTGCGACTTCGCGAAGAGCAGTCCAAGGCAGCGCTTTCCGTCGCGGTTGAAGTGTCTGATTCAGGGACAGAGTTGGTCGGTATCGAGGTTGTTCCTGGTGTGCATCCGAACAAGGATGTCGTTGCTCGTGTGACCGATGTTCGGCGCGTGGGCGGTACGACGTACGCGGCCATCGACCAGGGACAACGATCCGGTGTCGAAGTCGGTTGGATCATGGCCGTTGCGGACGGTGAGACCTATATCGCGGATCTTCGCATCGTTCGCATTGACGCGAATGAAGCCGTCGGCATCGTGCAGGGTGAATCCGATATTCGTGGCCTTGCCGCGGTGGGCCAGACCGTCGTCGCTCGTCCTGGAGAGTGAGAGAGAGCATCATGGCGAAAACGACCACCCCAATCAGGCGTTCCGGTGAAATGGATGTGTATTCCGTGCTGCTCGTCGCGGCAACCCTCTGCATCGCGGCGGCACTCGTGCTGACCGCGCTGCGGAACATGGAACTCAGCAAATCGGGCGGATCGGGCGGCGGTCCGTTTGATCTCGTTTCAGGGTCGTGAGCCATACCCTCGCGAGGAGATAGAGTCCACCTATGGCGATGCTCTTCGATCGGCTGATCAACCTCTTCAGTATCGACATGGGAATCGATCTGGGGACTTGCAATACCCTCGTGTGTGTGCGCGGTCAGGGCATTGTTCTGAATGAACCATCCGTGGTCGCCGTGCGCAAAGGCACGAACAAAGTCTTGCTGAATGGCACCGCCGTGGGGCTCGCGGCGAAGGAGATGCTCGGTAAGACTCCGGGATCGATTTCAGCGATTCGTCCACTCAAGGATGGCGTCATTTCGGATTTTGAAATCTGCGAGGCCATGCTCTCGTATTTCATCCAGAAGGTCTGTGGGAAGAGTCGATTCTTCGGTCCGCGCGTGGTCATTGGTATTCCGTCGGGCATCACCGCAGTTGAAAAGCGAGCGGTGCTCGATAGCGCGGAGCGAGCGGGTGCGCGCACCGTGTATCTCCTCGAAGAGCCACTTGCTGCCGCGATCGGCGCAGGACTTCCATTCACCGAACCCCTTGGCAGCATGATCGTCGACATCGGTGGCGGTACCACGGAAGTCGCCATCATCAGCCTTGCCGACATCGCCGCATGCGAGAGCATTCGCGTGGCTGGTGACGACTTTGATGAAGCGATCATCAAACATATCCGCGAGAAGCATGACATCTTGGTTGGCGAACAAACGGCTGAACGCATCAAGATCCAAATCGGAAGTGCATTCAAACTCGATCAAGAGCTGGCAATGGAAGTGCGCGGTCGACATGTACCCACGGGACTTCCTCGTCGCGCGACGGTAACCAGCGTTGAGATTCGTGAAGCGCTCGAGCCAGCACTGAGCCAAATCGTCGCAGCGACGAAGCGCACTCTTGAATCGGCCGAGCCCGAGTTGTCAGCCGACCTCGTTCATCACGGCATCGTCCTCGCGGGCGGCGGCGCACTATTGCGCGGCATCGATCAATTGCTCAGTGAACGCACAGGGCTTCCCGTGCGCATCGCAGAGGATCCGCTCACTTGCGTGGCGCGAGGCACAGCGAAGTACATCGAGAATATCGATTTGCTCGGATCGACGCTCGAGACAGACTCAGAGGAAACCTAAGAATGGCCGCAGTGCCACGGTGGGTTCGTGCGTAGACCATCTCGCGCGCTCGTTGTGGGCATCCTGAGCACCGCGTGTGCGTTTGCTCCGAGCCGATTCCTTGCACCGTGGACGAATGACCTTGGTTCCGTGGTGTGGATTCCATTTGCACCACTCGGTTTCACTTTCAGCACCGTTCGAGTGTGGCTTCGACCTCCCATTGCGGATCTTGATTTGACGAGTCCCGTCGGACGCCACCTCGTGAGCGAGCGAGATCGGTATCGCGGATTGTGGCACTCAGAAAGAATCGCGAATGACGAACTTCGCAAGCGGCTCGAATCCGTCTCTCGCGCTCGCATCGACGAACCAGAACTCACTGTGGCATTGGTGACCGCTCCCGTCATTGCGTTGGATGGATCAGCACGAAATCCGCTGCTTCGAATTGGGCAAGGGACGAATGCATCCATCCAAGTCGGCGATATCGTGTTGTACGGTGGAGATGCGCTCGTTGGAAGAATCTCTGCACCGATCAGCGGGACGAGCGCGACCGTCATTCCTGTGTGGAGTCCAGCCTCGGGACGGATGGACGCAAGGGTGATTGATCCATCGGGTGGTCCTAACGTCGCCGTTCAAGTCACCGTGGGCGCTGATGGAGTGATGCGCGCAGAGCTCGCGCAGCCGATCGAGGTTCCCAACGAAATCGAAGTCAGACTCTCCGACCGCGCATGGCCACCCGGCGCGCAGGGCATGCTCCTTGGTGTCGTCAAGGGAAGCGAGCGCGCCGACCAACGACCACTTCGAAAAACATTGATCCTGGAACCTGCAGCGCGACGAGTCGGATTGGATTGGGTCGTCGTGAAGACTCCCGTGGGAAGGCGTCCCGTATGAGATGGACCGTCTTCCTCATTGGGTTGCTCGTTGCTGGCTCGATTGATCGATCGTTCATGCCTGTCTTCGAAGTGCGAGGAGTCGTGCCTGCGCTGATCCCTGCGCTGCTCGCCTTCGTCGTGATGCACGCTCCGCGAACGACGGCACTGTGGGCTGCATGGTGGGCGGGACTTTGCGTTGATTTACTGACGCCCATTGCCGTCGGTCCTGGCGCACTTGCGGTGCCGGGTCCGTGGGCCCTCGGGTTTACCCTTGCAGCGTGGACTGGAGTCCTTCTTCGAGGCGTGCTGTTTCGACGGAGCCCCGCAGCATTCGCCCTTCTCATTTTCGTCCTCGCTGCGGTCGCGAGTCTGCTTTGGACATTTGTCTTCGCGGTACGCGGTTGGTATCCACAAGAGGGATTCCCGTGGCCAGGCTCTGCTTTGGGTATGTTTGGTACTCGACTGCTCGATGCACTCGCCTCTGGACTCATTGCGCTTCCACTTTGGTGGCCACTCGAACGGTGGATCTCACTGTGGGGATTCCCGGCGCCCGCTCTTCGCAGGAGATAATCGATGAACAAGTGTGTGCTTTTTGACGATGGACGCAGCAACTTTGGTCCTCTGAGTGAGACCCGCTGCTCGTTTGAGCAACGGGCTGGCGCATTCACCAACATCGAGCGCGCACAGCGGATTGGGCTGACTCTCGTTGGTCTCGTGTGCGATGCATCTCACCGCGCTCGCGTGGATGAGCGATGGGGCTCTGCGGTCTCTTCTGAATCGTCAGAGACGAGAGTCCTCGCGATCAACGGCCTCGCATCACTCGCTCAGATGCGAGAAGCGATTGAAATGTCTGTGGCCGAAACACTGGTGGACCCAAGTGGACGGCTCGTGGCGGTGCGCTGTGAGCAAGGTCGGCTCGATGCGATCGCCGCTGTTGGTTGGACTCCGGCGACGGGAGCTTCCCCACGAATCTCCGCGCACTCGATTCCTGTGCATCCTTGGGACCTTCTCAACCAACTTCGCGGTCGCCTTGAAGAGGATCTTGCCCTGCGCGTGTCAGCGGGCGATCTCGATCCTCTCAATGTGCATGGGGGGCGCGCGTGGCAACATCCTCGCACGATCATTGAACCAGGAGTCATCATCGATGCGCGACTGGGCACCGTCATCATTGATGAAGGGGCAGTCATCGAAATGAACGCGGTGATCCGTGGTCCTGCGATGATCGGTCCTCAGACCATCATCTCGCCCCAGTCACTTATCAAGGGATCCACAGTCATCGGTCCGAACTGCAGAATCGGAGGAGAGGTCGGTGGATGCATCATTCAGGGACACTCCAACAAGGTGCATGATGGACACCTCGGCGACTCGATGGTGGGCGAGTGGGTCAACATCGGAGCTGGGGCATGCAATTCGAATTTGCTGAACACGTACGGAGAAGTGATCGCCTCTCTTGGACCGAATGAGTCTCGAGTCGCGACAGGACGCACCCACTACGGTGGAGTCATCGGAGATCACGCGAAGATCGCGATTCTCGTCGCACTCCCAACGGGGATGAGCATCGGCGTGGGAGCGATGGTCGCGCTGTCTCGCGCTCCGCAAACGATTGGTTCATTCACTTGGCTCACTCCAGACCGTCACGCCAGTTACCGATTCGACCGCTTCATGCGCACCGAAGAGGCGATGATGGCGCGACGAGGAGTCACCATGGGCTCTGCGATGCGGGTGCACCTCGAGCATTTGCACGGGTCAGCAACGAGTGGCTGAAACCCTCTACATCATCGATGGTCATGCGCAGTTTTTCAGGGCGTACTACGCCATTCGCGGAGGACTCAACAGCCATGTCACCGGCGAACCAACCAACATGGTGTACGGATACGCATCGATGCTCGCGAAGTTGTATCGAGAGTGTCGTCCTGACCTGCTCGTCCTCGTGATCGACGCAGCAGGGGATCGCCAGACGTTTCGGAGCGACTTGTATCCGCAGTACAAAGCGAACCGAGATCCTGCGCCCGATGATTTTCATCCACAAGTCACGCGCTGCCTTGAGCTCACGAAGATGCTCGGCACGCCACTGTATGCAGAGCCTCGCGTGGAAGCCGACGATGTCATCGCGACGCTGGTTCGTCAAGTGCGTCGCGATCATCCTTCGATTCGCATCCGCATTGCAAGTCGCGATAAAGACCTGAGCCAATTGCTCGATGAGCAGACATCGCTTTTCGATGTACAAAAGGGAGTCGAAGTCACTTCTGAAGGGTTGTTCGAGAGCAAGGGTGTTCGTCCCGAACACATCGTGGACATGCTCACCCTGATGGGCGACGCGGTCGACAATGTGCCAGGTGTTCCTGGCATTGGTCCCAAGACTGCAGCCCAGTTGATCACCACGTACGGATCTCTCGAGGGTGTGCTTGCGAACCTCGATGCGCTCACCCCCAAACGCCGCGAGGCCATTGACGCGGCGCGTGAGGTGCTTCAACTCTCACGATCACTTGTCCGACTCAAAGATGATTGCCCCGTTGTTTTCGATCCAGCGCAGGCACGCGCCGATCTTGGCAAGGTTTCCGGCGCACCCATCCTCGAGTGGATGCACATGCTCGGCTTCGGTGGTCTTCGCGATCAATGGATCCAACTGCTTCGTGGGGATTCGTCCACCGCCCCAAGTCCATCGAGTTCGCCTGCAACACCGACCGCTCGCCGTGCTGCTCCGCCAGCCGGAGGACTCTTCGACGAGATCGACAGGGCAGCGGAATCGGGCGGGGTGAGTGATGCGAATACCACTCCACCCGTTCGCGAGCCAGACGGCGAGTACACCCTCATCAAGACGCGAAGCGAACTGGAACAGTGTGTCCTTCAACTGAAGGCAGCGGCGTCGAAGGGGGCGGTCATCGGATTCGATACGGAAACCGATGGACTTCCTGCGCGCGCCGCCAATCTTTGCGGCATCAGTCTTTCATGCGAGGTCGGAAAGGGCGTGTATATCCCAGTCCTCTCGCCAGACGCGAACCAACATCTCGACGCTGCAACGGTCGTGTCCGTCGTGCGTGAATTGTTTGAGAGTCCTCGGATTCCAAAGACAGCGCACAATGCCAAGTTTGATCTTCAAGTGCTCAAGCGCGCTGGCATCTTGGTTCAGGGACTTGAAGATGACACGATGATTCTGAGCGCGATTGTTGATCCATCGCGCACGAGCCACGCGCTCGACTCGGTCGGAGAGTCACGACTTGGCATTCGCAAGAACGCGATTACATCCCTCATCGGGAAGGGGTTGTTTCAGCGCACTTTCGATACTGTCCCGCTCGAGAAGGCTGTTCCCTATGCGGCAGCGGACGCGGACTTGGCACTGCGTCTGCGAGATGTCCTTCGTCCGCTCCTGACGGATTCTCGCGAGATCGCACTCTATGAAGAGACTGAGAGACCCCTCATCAGTGTGATCGCCGAAATGGAGTACGCAGGCATTCAACTGGACCGCGAAGAACTTGGTCGGCAGCGCAAGCGCCTTGAAATCGTCGCCGTTGAGCTCCGCGAAAAAATTGTCCAGTCCAGCCCGCGCCCATTCAATCCTGATAGTCCGCGGCAGTTGGCAGACATTCTCTTCGGTCCAACGGAAGGAGGTCCAGCTGGACTTGGACTCCGCATCATCAAGAAGACGAAGACGGGACCGAGCACCGATTCCGAAGTACTCGCCGAGTTGGCTTCTGATCCAGATTGCCCGTCCGAATTGCCAGGACTCATTCTCGAATATCGACAAGTTCAAAAACTGGTCTCGACTTACCTCGTCGCGCTCGACCAAGCTGTGGTCGCAGAGACGGGGCGCATCCACGCATCATTCCACCAAGTCGGCGCAGCGACAGGACGATTGTCATCAAGTGACCCGAATCTTCAGAACATTCCGATTCGTACTGAGATGGGACGCGACATTCGCAAGGCGTTTCGTGCGAAGGATGGATCGCTACTCATCGCTGTCGATTACTCTCAAGTTGAACTGCGCATTCTTGCCCATCTCTCGAAAGACAAGGCACTGTGCGCAGCGTTTCACCGCGGAGATGACATTCACCGCGCCGTGGCCTCAGAGGTGTACGGCGTTGCACTCACCGATGTCACGAGCGAACAACGCTCGGCCGCGAAGATGGTGAACTTTGGCATTGTCTACGGCATCACTGCCCATGGGCTCGCCCGTCGCCTTGGTCGATCGGTTTCACTTTCGAGGGCCAAAGAGATCATCGACGGATACCGAGCCCGATTCTCTGGAATCGACGCCTTCCTTCGCACCTGTGTCGACGAAGCAAAGAACACTGGATCCGTTCGCACCATTCTCGGGCGCCGCCGTGCGGTCCCGCAGATTCACTCGCGCAATCCCGCTGAACGGAGACTTGGTGAGCGAGTCGCGATCAATTCAGTGGTCCAAGGAAGCGCCGCCGACCTCATCAAGATTGCGATGGTGCGTGTGCACAAGGTGCTTCGGGAGCACGTTCCAGAAGCGCAACTCCTTATGCAAATCCACGATGAACTGGTCGTCGAGGCGCCTTCGCAACAGGTCGAGCAGACCGCGACGTTGCTCTCGAGAACAATGAGCGAGGCGATGGAGTTGTCGGTGCCGCTCGTTGCCGAGGCGGCCTGGGGACCCACTTGGGCGGACTGCTAGGAGAGGTCACTATTCCCGCGGATTCTGCACCTTGCACGAATCATCCATGCGGGATAAAATGCCCAACTTGGCTTTTCGCCAACATGGGGTGGTAGCTCAATTGGTTAGAGTACCGGCTTGTCACGCCGGTGGTTGCGGGTTCGACCCCCGTCCGCCTCGCTTCAAGGCCTCCGCAAACGCGGGGGCCTTGTTCGTTAAATGGATCCCCGTTGATGAAAGTACGCTGCTTCAGTGCCACGACGCACCGACGAAGACGAAGGCCCGAGCCAAGAAGATGTTGAGCGATACGGCGATGATGCGGGCAGCGATGAGAAGAAGAGTGGTCATTGTCCGCACTGCGGCGCATCGGTGTTTGATGACGCCGACCTCTGTCCAAAGTGTCACGCTTGGATCACAGGAGATGTGGTTCGCCACCATCCAGCTTCAGCGGGGGTTGCAAAACGCGCCATCATCGCGATCGTGGTGCTCCTCATTGGCACGACGATTTACTTCTTCCTGCGAATGGGGTTCTAACCAGAAATGCCTCCTGTAGGGCTCGAACCTACGACCCGCTGATTAAGAGTCAGCTGCTCTACCAACTGAGCTAAGAAGGCGCAACGAGGAAGTGTATCCGTGTTCGTTCTGACCCGCAATCGAGCGAGGGTTACTCGGTCTTGGGCGCGCAGCAATGTTTGAATTTTCGCCCGCTGCCGCATGGACACCGTTCGTTTCGTCCGACCGCACCTGCACGAGCCGACTTCGGGATTGCAACAGGTGGAGGAGCAATGCGAGGCGCGGGGGCTGGTGGAGTCGCTGCACCTCCTGCGTTCCCCTCGGATGCATTCGATGCCGCTTCGGCAAGCGGAGTGGGCTCGACGGGGCGCGACACCTGCGGCGAGAGTCGTCCCTTGAACACAATGTCGGTGAGTCGATCGCGAACCGATGCCATCATCTCGTTGAACAGACGCGCGCTTTCACGCTTGAACTCGATTCGCGGATCCTTCTGGCTGAAGGAACGAAGTCCAACCGCATCGCGCAATTGGTCCATGGCGTGGAGATGTTCCTTCCACGCATTGTCAAAGATCTGCAAAAGGACCCACCGCTCGAAGTTCGTCAATTCTCCGCGCTGAATCTCGCGAAGTCGCGTCGCAATCCACTCGCGCCCGTGCTCCTCGCACTCCGTGACCTCGTCGTCTCTGAGCAAGACGCCGTGCTTCACTCGGAACCACTCGGCGATCTGTTCGCCACGCGATCCCGCTGCAAGGACCTCTCTGGCTCGTTGATCGAACCGTGCATCGTCCCATGATTGTGCTTCGTGAAGCAAAATGGCGCGAAGATCCTGTGGATTATTCGAAGGAAGTCTCTCTTCGGACCAGTCCAATCCATAGCGCGCATTCGCCCATTCACAGAATCGCTTCAATGCGGCGGGAGCATCGCTGGACATTCCCGCGTTGGTGAACTCGATTGCAAAATCAATCGGATAGGAATACTCGCGCGCCGCGTACACCTCTCGTGCTTTTTCGCGCAGTCGCGTCGCAGCGATGGCGGGATCCTTGATCGATGCGAGCATCGTCTCATCGACTGGTTGCCCGATCTTGTTCGAGAACCAACGGGAGAACTCACCCGCTCCGAATCCTGGCACGAGGAACTGGTCGACTGGCGAGAGGTCGATGGCGAGTGCCTTCACCTTGGCCACATCCTCGATATAACGACGCACGGCCGCTGCATCACCAGCCTCGAGCAGGGCATCGCTGACCACCGCTCCGTAGGTTTCGGCAGCCCAACTCTTGATCTGCGCACGATCCCATTCTGAAGGATCAGCATCCTCGTGCATGAGTTCGCCCAAGGCGACTTCAATCGCAGCCCATTTCTCTTCGACTGAGTCAACCCGAATGACATGCAGAGTTTGCTCTCGGTCCTTGCCGACGAACCGTTCGGGATCGACAAGCACGCCGAAGTGTTCCCACACCCACTCACTCACCGTGCGGGGGACATGGTATTGATCCAAGAAGCGCGTCGAAGCATCACCGATCGATGCATCAATGAACTGGAGGATGGTCTTTTGGATTCCCTTGCCTTCTAGGATCGGTTGGCGAAGACCGAAGAAGGCACGACGTTGATGCTCCATCGGCTCGTCGTATTCGAGAATCGTCTTGCGAATCTGGAAGTTGCGCTCTTCGACTTTTCGCTGAGCCTTTTCCACCGCGCGCGACAACATCGGACTCTCGATCGCGTCGCCTTCCTTCATGCCAAAACTGCTCAGCATGGTGAGTGTCGCCTTGCCTGCGAACATCTTCATGAGGTCATCATCGAGGCCAAGGAAGAATCGGCTCGAACCCTGATCACCTTGTCGGCCAGAGCGCCCACGCAACTGGTTGTCGATGCGGCGGCTCTCGTGGCGCTCGGTGCCCACGATGTGAAGTCCGCCCATTCCCTCGGTGTCAGTCCACAATCCCAAGCGGTGGTAGTGGAATGAACCCTGTCGATCGAGCTCGTTCTCGAGCGATGCAACCGACATCTTGGCCGCCTTCTCTGCTTCGATGCCGCGCTTGTCCACGACCCAGTGGCGCATCAACTTCGCGCGCATGTCGGCGCCAGTCGACTTGGAGATTTCATCCTTGGACAGTTTGAGTTGAACATGCGCCATGTGCTTCCAGCACAGGTCAAGGATCTGCTCATCGGTCATGGACGGTTGCGCCTCTTTCGAGACGAGATTGCGACGCTTCCAATGGTCGACCAATTCAGCGCGAGAGAACGGCAGCAACTTGATGTCCGTTCCGCGTCCCGCCATGTTCGTGGCGATCATCACTGCACCCAGTCGACCAGCCACCGCGATGATGTCTGCTTCGCGCTCATGCTGCTTCGCATTGAGCACATCATGCGGAATCGTGTGTCGCCGTTGCAAGAGTGCCGCGAGTGTTTCCGATTTCTCAACGCTCGTTGTGCCGACGAGGACTGGTCGCCCCACATCGTGGCATCGGCAGACTTCTTCGATGATCTCGTCCCACTTGTCCTTGCCGCTGAGGAAGACGATGTCGTTTCGATCCGAACGCTGAATCGGAAGATTCGTCGGAATGCTCACGACATCGAGGCGATAAATCTCGTGGAACTCGGTGGCTTCGGTGTCCGCGGTGCCGGTCATGCCTGAGAGCCGCTTATACAGTTTGAAGAAATTCTGGATCGTGATCGTCGCCATTGTTTGCGTTTCCTCGCGGATACGCACACTCTCCTTGGCTTCGACGGCTTGATGGAGTCCATCCGACCACTGTCGTCCCACCATCTTGCGACCAGTGTTCTGGTCAACGATGACAATTCCAGTCTGTCCATCTTCGTCTGGAGCGACCACATAATCGCGGTCGAGTTGATAACAGGCGTGTGCTCGGATCGCCTGCTCGAGCAAATGGGGCATATCGACGTTTTCACCGATATAGAACGAACCCATCCCCGCGTGTCGCTGTGCTTCAGCGATTCCATCGTTCGTGATCGTGGCTTGCTTCCGATCGAGTTCGACCTCGTAGTACTGAGTGAAGGCATCGCGTGCAATCTCTCGGACAGGAAGATCTTTTCTCGCCGCGGCGAGTTCGCGCTGCAGTGCGGGAACCTCGTCCTTCTCGCGCTTATTGCGAATCTCTCCTTCAAGAGACGCCATTCGAGATCGAGTCTTCGCCACCGATTCTTCCGCAGTATTCCACTCGCGCTGCTTCTCTTGAAGGTGGCGCGCAAGGCGATCAGCCAAGTCATAGCGAGGACGATTCTGGTGAGCGGGACCAGAGATGATGAGAGGCGTTCGAGCCTCATCAATGAGAGTGCTATCCACTTCATCGACGATGGCGAACTCACGACTGCGTTGCACCTGTTCTTCGAGTCGCAACTTCATGTTGTCGCGCAGATAATCGAATCCAAATTCGCTCGTCGTGCCGTAGACCACATCGCATGAGTAAGCGATCTTCTTGCCCTGCGCTGACTGCATATGAGCAGGGTGGATTGCACCAACGGTGAGCCCAAGAGCGCGGAAGAACGGGAATGTCCAGTCGCGGTCTCGTTGAACGAGATAGTCGTTGACTGTCACCACATGAACCGACTTCGCATCGCAGCAGGCGAGGTAGCACGCCAATGGTGCCACGATCGTCTTGCCTTCTCCTGTTTTCATTTCAGCAATCTTGCCCTCGCTGAGAACGATGCCTCCAATGATTTGGACATCGAACGGTCGCGCGCGAAATGGAGGAACTCGTCCATGATGCGGATCATTCGGATTGGGGTAGGGTAATGCCGCACGCACCGCCTCGTAGTAGGCGAGGGGGATCTCGACCAGTTGCCACCCTTCGACTGGACCCATGCAACCGCGAAGCTCTTCGACCGCCTCGGCAGGAGCTATCGATTCCGCCTGTGATCGAAGTGATGCGAAGATCGATTGCCCTTCGGCAGAGAGTTTCGTGGCATCAAACTTCTTCGATGGATCCAGGGTCGACCGAATACCGACTGCTCGATCCATCACCTCGCGCGCGACGGCAAAGACGTCGGGAATCATCTCGTAGGCAGTTGATCCCTTCTTGATCGCGGCACGCAGTGTGGCGGTCCTTGAAGCGAGTTCAGCGTCGGTCAGAGCGCGAATGGCGTCCTCTCGAGCATTGACCTGGTCGACGATGCGTAGGTAACGGCGCACCATGCGCTGATTGCGAGTACCAAAGATCTTCCGAGCGATTGTTCCGAAAATGGGGACACCCATGGCGAACTCCTTGAATGGAGAAATATGTTTATGAAAGTGGAAGTGCCTGATGACGACGAACGCACACAGCAGAGAAAGCAGCCGAAGCTGCCGTCCATCACACTGTGGGCGGTGGAGTCACCAAATAGCCCGCTCGCACCAGTTGCGAAAAGCGCGACAATTCTGCACGCTCAACCGATGGGCTCCTCGGCACCATCACCACTACGCGAGCGGTGAGGCTCATGCCCGCATGAAAATGGGATCCGGACTCAGTCGAGTGAAGAAACCCCATCACGGCACAAATGGACTCGCCACTCGATGGACGAGTGTGGCTCGGTCTACTCACCGCCGAAGAGGCGATGAGAGAGACCAACAGGATTTGTGCGACGAGCAGGTACACGTGAGTCGGGGAGTCTAGCACTGGATCGAGTGAAGTCACGTTGTATCGGCCAGAAAGAATGGCTGCGTGAGTCCTATCCCGTCTGAGAGCAGTAAACGATAGGCTCACAGCGCGGGCTGGTAGCTCAGTGGCCTAGAGCCGCCGACTCATAATCGGTAAGACCTCGGTTCGAATCCGAGCCAGCCTATTTTCATCGACTTTCAATATGACGACACGCATCACGAACGCATTCGACACGATCCGCGGCAGGGGTGCCTCCACCGTTATCCCGTTTATCGTGGCCGGGCATCCCACATCCAACTCGCTTGGACCATTGCTCGTCGCACTCGACCGAGCTGGCGCGTCCATTCTCGAAATTGGCATTCCATTCAGTGATCCCGTTGCGGATGGACCCGTCATCGCGCAGGCGATGTACGAATCGCTCGAGCGAGGGATGACTCCAAGCAAAGTCTTCGAGACGGTGCGCGCCCATCGATCACAACTCAAGGTGGCGATCGTGGCGATGGTGAGCATTTCGATTCTCACTCGACTTGGAGTCGACCAGTTCCTCCGTGATGCGGCGAGTGCTGGATTCGATGGAGTGATCGTGCCCGACGCCGATACCGCGATGCACGGCGAGATCGCGACACTGTGCCGCGCGAATGGGATGGACTTCATCCCACTGATTGCTTCATCAACAACCGAGGATCGACTCAAGTGCATGGCGAATTGCGCGAGTGGGTTTCTCTACGCTCTTGCACGAAAGGGCATCACCGGCGTTGACTCGACAAACTCTGTCGCACAAACCGACACGAGTGTCGAAACGATCACTCGGATCAGAGCGCATTCCACACTTCCCGTCGCGGTCGGATTCGGAGTCAATTCTGCGGAGGATGTCGCGCGTGTTACGAGCAGCGCAGATGCCGCCATTGTCGGAACGGCTCTCGTGCGCACCATTGAAGGAAGCGCAACGGCAGAGGAAGCTGCGGCGCGGGTCAGCCAGTTGTATGCATCGCTCCTCGCGGCTGCGCGGGTTCAGCGATAACGACGGAGCACTCCGACGACCACACCTTGCACTGAACACGTGTCGACGATGATCGGCTCGAATTCTTCGTTGGCGGGTTGCAGTCGGATGGTTCCATCCTTCTGTCGAAACAAGGTTTTCAGCGTGGTTTCTCCGTTGGGAAGGAGTGCCACGACGCGCTCACCGTTGCGTGCGGTCGACCGACGCTCGACGATGACATAATCGCCGTCCAGAATGCCCTCGTCACGCATCGAGAGTCCTTCGACCTGCAGCGCAAACATGTCACCGCGCTGTCCTCGCACGGGACCAAACACTTCATCAAGGCGAAGTGTTTCATTGTCTTGAACGCGCTCGATCGGATATCCCGCAGCAATTCGACCCACCAGTGGAAAACTCATTCCATCACCTTCGTTCGGTGGAAGAGCTTCATCCTGGATCGCCAAAGAGCGTGCCTTGTTCGGGTCCCGAGTGACGGCTCCCTTGGTGACGAGTGCTTCGACATGCCCGAACACCGTCACCTTGCTGACGCCGAGTTCGTCGGCGAGCTCTTGCATCGTCGGCGAGTATCCATGTGCTGTTCTCCACTGGCGAATCAGTTGAAACACTTGGAGTTGTCGCGGCGTGAGATTCATTGTGGTCATTGTTGGTCTCCAATTCGGTTCGTTCTTGCGGTGGACGACGCGCAGGGAGCATTCCCTCGGCAAGATCTGAAAGACGTCGAGCAGGGTGATTCGTTCGATAGCGCAGCGGGATTTCGAGTCGTCGAATGCCGAGCCATCGTTCGAGAAAATCGATGGGAGGCGTGGCGAGGATCCACGCTCCAGGCCAGCCGCGTGCGGATCGTCCCTCTTGCCGTGGCGATTCCGTGCCACCAAAGATCATGCGCGCCACTCCTCGCACAATGCCAATGAGGCCGAGCCACTGCCGATCGATCGCTTGATCTGGAACAGCACGGCGATGCGTCAACCAAACAATCTCGTCTTGGTAGGGCACCACGTACGACACGAAGTCTCCGCCGGGTCCGAGTTGCACGAGAGGCTGCGCCATCTCGCGTCGGATTTCGTGCATATCGCGGGGTGAGACAATTGCCATCGTGATGAGTCATCGACCGAGCCTTCCTGTTCGCATCAACTTTGTATGGGAAATGTTACCCTTCCTTTTGTTCGGGTTCCTGTTCGTACGATTGGGATTCATGAAAAACTTGGATTCGCACCCCGTCGCAACCCCGCCGTGCCTCCCAGAGGCGGCCAGATTCCTCGTTTGGCCGATTCGTGGGGATCTGGCGTTCCTGAATCATGGTTCCTTTGGATCGGTTCCTGAACCCATTCGAGAGGCCTACAACGCTCACCGAAAACGCATCGAGAGCGATCCCATTGAATGGATTGGACGTCGGGCGGAATCGTGCACGATGGAGGTGTGCAATGCACTCGGATCATTCGTGGACTGCGACCCCGCTGGGATCGGACTTGTGACGAACGCAACCAGTGGAGTCGGCAGCGTTCTTCGTTCGCTTCCACTTCGCGCGGGTGATCGGCTGGTGACGACGGACCACGTGTACAACGCCGTTCGCATGGCGATGACGCATCGTGCTCGCGCGACGGGTGCGGTGTATGAAGAAGTTCCAATCGTGATGGGACCTCGATTGCCACTCTCACTCGACCCACTTGCATCCGCAATTGCGACGGGCGATCCACCCGCACTCGTGGTTCTTGATCATGTCACATCGGCGACCGGCGCGGTGCTCCGTATCGAGCCCATCATTCAATTGTGTCGAACACGAGGGGTACCAATTCTCATTGATGGTGCGCACGCCCCTGGAATGTTGCCGCTCTCGATTCGCGCGCTCGATGCGGACTGGTACACGGGTAACTTGCACAAGTGGGTTTGCGCCCCAAAGGGATGCGGATTCCTCTTCGCTCACGAGCGAGTGCGTGAGATGACGCATCCAGAATCGATTAGTCATCTTCTCGATCAGGGATTCTGGAAAGAGTTTTCATGGCAGGGCACACGCGACCTCGCGGCGTGGTGGACGATTCCCGATGCACTTGCTCTTTGGGAATCAATC
Organism: Planctomycetota bacterium; assembly: GCA_027622195.1. Classification (GTDB taxonomy): domain Bacteria; phylum Planctomycetota; class Phycisphaerae; order Phycisphaerales; family SM1A02; genus SXOD01. Next base: position 6,636 of record JAQBZO010000008.1, on the reverse strand, counting down.
GGATGGAGGGCGATTCGCGAACACAATTCCGCCCTGTGCACGTGGGGACAAAGCGTCATCGAAAGCGCGTGGAAAGTGGAACCGCTCTTGGCGAGATCCACTCTGAATCAGGGCAGCATGGCGATCATCTCGCTGCCGAGTGCCATTCAACAACAGTGGGCGACTCCTGAGCTGCTCATGTCGCACCTCCACGATCAACACCTAGTCGAAGTGCCCGTCATTCCATGGCAAGGGAAGTGGCATGTGCGCATCAGTGCACACTTACACAACAAGCCGAGCGATTATGAACGGCTCGCGCGCGCGATTGCGGATTCACTGAGTTGAAGCCGAGTTGGAATCTGCCGTGGCGGCTCTCGCCTGTGCCTGCTTGAACGGAACATATTCATCGTTGTACCAGCGCGCCCACGCCGTCATGTCCCATCCCAATCCTGCGGTGCTCTGACCAGAGTCGAGAGTCGTCATCGCAACCAGTGAATTGTGCACTCCGCCTCGATAGGTGTAGGCCACCGCGTCGGTGACTCGCAGAACGACCCCTTCAAGAATGGTGCCGATGACCGGTTGGAATCCGCCCGAACCGTTACCCGTCACTGGAATGAGATTAGAGACATACGTGGTCTGCGTTCCGATCGCGATCCAAGCAAGGTCGCCTTGCTGTTCGACTGGATCTCGTGCCATTTGCGCGAAGATCAGCAGAGGAATCGCGGGCAATGCCGTGAGAGCACCAGCAAGAATGCCCGCGTTATTCACGATGCGGTGGTTGCGTGAACGAAGCGCTCCATCCAGCACTGCGAGCACTTCATTGACCGCAGGGCGATCGATCCGCGTCGTCGCTTCATTGCGAATGGCAGCGTCGCCATCGTGCACGGCAACCCACGCGAGCGCGGCCTGTCCAGCCTCGTTGTGTTGACGATAATGGTCGAGGAGCGCGAGGCGAACATCATCCGACTCCTTCATCAATTCCTCATGAAGGATTTGAAACCCGCGCCAATCGCTCATCTCACGCAACTGCATGAGTCCATCGGTGCGCAACGCGTCATTCTGTTTCTGCCCGAATTGGCGGTTCTTCAGTTTGCGCACCTCGAGACGAAATGCGTGTGCGTCGAAACCTGCGATCGGAACCACCTCGGCGCGGTCGCCGTTGACTCCAGTGGGATCAACATCCATCAACGTCGGCGCCTGGATGCATTCTGTCTTGACCGAATAGATCGGTGGCACTGCACCTCGCGATGGCAATGGTGCAATCTCGTCCAATCCCAGCGCGGGAGTGGCGCAGATCAGGCTCAGACAGATGAACACGAGTGGATTCATGAAGGCAACGGCACGCTTCCAGTGCGAATAGTCTATGCGGCTCATGACTCAGGAAGATCACCCAACGCCCGAAAAACATCCATCGAATGACATGGGAAGGCGGCTGATTCCTGCCGTGTTCAAGTCGCTCGGACCCGATCCGTTCTGGGCGCTTGCAAGAGCTTTTTATCGGCGCATCGAAACGGATGACCGTATTCGCGGCCTCTTTCCCGCTGATTTCGAAGAACCCATCCGAAACCAAGCTGAGTTCTTGATTCAGTATTTCGGAGGACCGACCGATTACTCGGATCGCAAGGGACATCCGCGCCTTCGCGGTCGCCACATGCAGTGGTCGATCGGTCCGCGCGAACGCGACGCATGGCTCGACTCGATGCGCGGCGCACTCGATGACGTGGGGATTCCAGAAGCTGAGCGCGCCGTGATGTGGGAGTACTTCACTTCGACAGCGCACTTCCTGATGAATTGCCCTGCGGCGCCCTCGCACTGAAGACTATCGAGCGTCCGATGACTTGACGACGAGCACACTCGATCGTCCGAGTGTTCGACGCATTGATTCGGCGGATTCTTTAGTGTCGAATGTTCCAAGCACCACGCGCCAGAGTGTGCGACCGTCTGATGTGTGCATTGGTTCGACAATGGGCGCGGCGAGTTTGGATCGTGTGCATGCTCCTGCGAGTTCAGATGCCCGCGCCACTGCGGCTTTCTGCTTGCTGAATGCACCCGCTTGCAACAACCACTTCTGTTCTGCGGGCTTGGTCTGCGTGACCACAGGTGCACGAGTCGCCGTGGTGGGGTCGTCGGCGGCGTAACGCGACGGGTGACAACCACTGGTGCCGCCTGCGCCGCTTCAACTCGAGCGCGCCTTGCATCCGTTGCACCGAGCGATTGTGATGCAAGGGTGAGGTCTTTCGCACCTTGGGCTCGGTCTCCTGTTGCTACGCGCACTGATCCCAACGAGGCCAACGCGCGCGCGCGAATGTCAGCATTCTGACTGCGCGATGCACGTTCAAGAAGTGCTTCGGCGCGGTCCCCTTCTCCAAGGCGCGCCGCGGCGCCTCCCGCCCTGCGCGCGGCACGCGCTGCATCGTCACCCTGCGAAACTGCTTCGGCAGCTGTCCCCTCGTCGTACGCCTTGAGCCACAACCCAGAGTTGTAAGCGCGCTCGGCTTGCGACAGTGCTGATTCGCGCGATGGCTTTGACGGCGTTGTTTCACACGCCACCAAGATGGCGATCAACAGGAGTCGAAGAGCGAGTGTGAGAGAACGGATCACGGCGGCAGACGACATGTGAGGCGTATGCTAACGGCGTGCGACTCGCTCGTCTGATTCGAAGTTCGATGTGGCGTCATCCAAGGAGCGTTCTCGTCGTCGACGATCAACGGGAGTGGCGGGGCATCGATTTACTCGCGGCTTCGTGGATGTTTGCATCGGCGGTCAAGGCGCAGTCGAAGGCACCGCGCGTGGGCATCATGCTCCCAACGTGTGGGCTCTTCCCAGCCGCTCTTTTGGCGTTGTGGCAACAAGGACGAGTCGCCGTCCCGATCAACTACCTCGCTTCGAAATCTGATATCAACCACATTTGTGCTGACGCCAAGCTCGATGCATGCATCACCATCGGCGCCATGATGGAGCTCGTTGGCGGACTGCCAGAGCATGTCCATCCGATTCGTCTCGACCAAATCCCTCGCACGCGCTTTCCGCTTCCTCGTCTTTTGATTCCATCTCGGAAGGACGATGACCTCGCCGTCCTGCTCTATACGAGCGGCACATCAGGAAAGCCCAAGGGGGTGATGTTGACGGTGGGCAACATCGCATCGAATATTCAGCAGGTCACCGACTGGGCGACCTTCACCCACAAGGACACGATGCTGGGAGTGCTTCCGCAGTTTCATTCGTTTGGACTCACCATCTTGACGCTGCTTCCATTGGTGCTCGGCGGCAAGTCCGTCTTCACGGCACGATTCTCCCCGAGGAAGCTGCTCGATCTTGCCGTGCGCCATCGGCCGACTGCATTCATCGCGATTCCAAGTATGTACAACGCGCTGGCCGCGGTTCGCGATGCGCCCAAGGATGCGTTCTCATCGCTTCGCTATGCGGTCTCGGGAGCAGAGCCATTGCCAGCGTCGGTGACCGACTCGTTCTTCTCGAAGTTTGGTGTGCGCATCTCTGAGGGATACGGTCTCACCGAGACTTCTCCCGTCGCCAATTGGTGCCGCCCCCAGGAGTACAGGCGCGGCAGCGTCGGGCAACCCGTCACCGGAGTCGATGAGCGCATCGTGTCGGCTGATGGAGCAGTTGTGGCTCAAGGCGAGTGCGGCGAGATCCGCATCAAGGGACCCAATGTCATGCGCGGGTATTACCAACTGCCCGAGGAGACAGCGAAAGCCTTCGACGCCGATGGATATTTTCGCACGGGCGACATTGGTCGATTCGATTCGGATGGACATCTGTTTATCACTGGACGGCTGAAGGAGATGCTCATCGTGGCTGGTGAAAATGTGTTTCCAAGAGAGATTGAAGAGGTGCTCGATGCGCACGAAAGCGTTCATGCGAGTGCCGTCATTGGCATGAACGATGCATCGCGCGGCGAAGTGCCGATCGCCTTCGTCGAGATGGCTGAGGGAGCGGTGTTCAATGAGTCCGCGCTTCGATCCTGGTGTCGAGACAAGATGCCGCTCTTCAAAGTTCCTCGGGAAATACGGGTGATTCCAACACTTCCGCGCAATCCCACGGGAAAGATTCAAAGACGAGCACTGCATGCACTCGTCGCGGCCTCTACGCCCACATCCTGAGTCGGAGAATCTGTTATGGGCAGGGGCCCCACGCACCCAGGAGCGACGAGAGGTCCGATCCATCGATGATCCCGTCGCCGTTGGCATCTCCACCATTCAGCGGTAATCCTCCCCAGTTTCCAACGACCAAGGCGAGGTCGGCACCGTTGATTGCGCCGTCTTGATTGAGGTCTGCCATGCAGCCACCGCACGAAAGTCCCGTGACTCGGATGTTGCCATCGCCCACCATGCCAGGCAAAATGCCCACGCGGACAAGCAACTGACTCGCGCAAGTCAACTGCGTGTCGATTCGTGTTCCCACCAGATCGCTGCACACGCCCAGTTGGGCGGAAGCACAGCTGAGTGGAATCAATCCAGCGCATCCCACTTCATAGAACTGGATGAGCGGATGAAGTGTCCCTCCACAGGTACTCACCGTGACGGAGCCGTGCACATTCGCGAGGCGAAACCAGACATCGCGAATGACATTCGCCGCGCCAGTAGGAGAGCACACCGAGTTCAGTGGTGGTCCATCGAGTGTGGAACCTGCCATCACATAGGGGTTGTCTCCAACCACAAGATCGCTGGCATTCGCGCACGCATCATTGAGTGGCGGTCCCGATGTGCACGTCACACCCGCCAGCTTCGCGCAGGGGGCGTCCCATCCATTCGAGCAGCAAAGAGGATCGATGAGACACACCGCTTCGCAGCACGCAGCGTCGCTACAACCTGGCGCCGTGTTTTCAGCGAAACAACTGCCCCCTGTGCCGCACACTTCGCCGCACACTTGGTCGACTGTGGCGATGAAGGTGTATCGACTCTCACCGCAAGGGGCGAGCGTCGTGGAAGCCGCTGGGAATTGCCCTGCGCGGACGACGAGTTTCCATGCTCCTGGTGTCACGCAGGCCTGCACTGTGACGGGTCCACACAATTGCGTCTGAACAACAAGAGGAGATGCGGTCCAGGATCCACACGCTGTAGACACAAGCGCTGCATAGGTCGGCATCATCGATTGCAGGGTCAACGTCACGCGTGCGAGTCCATCTCCATCGGAATCGATCGCGTTGAAACTGTACAGATCCAGATCAGCTGACGTGGCAGTGACTGGCGCGTCAGCGCAGTACCAAAGATCGAGCGTGAGTGGCACAGCGGCCTGAAGGCAAGAGACATTGCTCGTCGGACACAATTCGCCGTCCGAGGGAGCATCTGGAACGCAGTCCACCGTGCATCCACCTGGCACGCAAACAGATTGTGAGAGGGCGACACAAATGAAGTCCCAAGTCGCCGAACAACACTCAGGAGCGAGTTGGCACACGGCGGTGCAACAGTCCAAGTTCGCGCAGGCTGGGTTGCCGTGCGGCACGGCGCAGTCGCCAGCCGCAGGATCTCCGCACTCATACGAGGTCGTCGAGCAGAGGTTGCCCGCGTAGAGCGCGCAGATGCCGTCCCAAGTTTCAGCGCAGCAAAATGGGTCCACTGCACAGACGGTCTGGCAGCAGGCTAGATCGTCGCACGCTGGTCCCGAGTGCACTCCGAAGCATGTTCCAGAAACGGTTGACCCGCAGATGTGGCATGTTGAATCGGCGGTGGATGCGCACCCCGCATCCCACCCAACATCACAGCAGGGCGGATCGAATGCACAAACGGATTCGCAGCATCCGAGGTCCTCGCAACCACCACCAGGATGCGCGGCAAGACAGTCTCCGAGTCCGCACTGAGCCGATCCGACCGTTGAAACAGAAAGCACCATCGCCCACGCGATGAACACAACAACTCGCAGTGGCGAGGACATTCGATTGAGGAAATGCATAAGACTCTCCAACAGTATCGCCTCTCCACGCCGCAGAGCAAGCGGATGAACAAAAAGAAACCCCCTCCAGCCGAAACTGGAGGGGGATGATGAACTCAGAGAATCACCAACCGCGGTTTAGAAGCCCCAACTACCCAAGAGGAGCGCCATGTCAGCACCGGTCGTGGTTCCGTCGCCATCGACGTCACCGCTTGGACCGCCCCATCCACCGATGAGGATCGCCAAGTCACCGCCGTCGACATCGCCGTCGTTGTCGAGGTCAGCAGGCAATCCGCCGCCACCGCAGTCGGTGCCACCCTCCATGGTGACCGAGAGCGTTCCCGTGCCGAAGGTCGCCGCACCATATCCGCCGACGCGAATGATGTAGGTCACTGTGCACACAACAGGCGTGGTCACCTCGCTGGTGAGTCCGCAATCCGTGGCATCATCATTGCAAGCCACGATGAGTCCACCGCAACCGTCATAGATGTTGATGCGAGAATCAAACGTCGCTTGGTTGCAAGTGCTCACGGTCAGACTGCCGTCGGCAGATGGCGTGTACTTGAACCAAATGTCGTTGTAGAAGCCGGCGCCTAATGCGCCGCACTGCGAACCAGTTGGATTGTCGCCGTCCGTGGTGGATCCGACGGTGGTGAACGGCGTATTGCCATCCACAATCAGCGTCGCATCAACACAGTTGTCGTTGGCAGGACCTGATGGTCCGCCAGCGCCATCGGTGATCGACAAGGTGCCGTTGCCGAAGCTTCC
>JAQBZO010000027.1 GCA_027622195.1 Planctomycetota bacterium | reverse complement strand
CGGGCGAGCGCCTGACAATTCCACTGCGAAGCGGAGATTCTATGTGTTCAGCATAACTGCGCGGTGTTGCTGTGTTGAACTGCAAATGTCTGGCGACATTGTGGCGCATTGGCGGCCTTCGCTCTCGCCGCGGAGCAGTTTCCTGCAACTCCACCGGCTCGTTCAAATCTCGGATGATTTTGCAAAGCGGGCAAAGGGACTCGAACCCTCGACATTCAGCTTGGGAAGCTGACGCTCTACCAACTGAGCTATGCCCGCGCAGTGTTCATCGTACCTCTTGTGCCGCACCGCTTGCTCTTGCGCTTGCTCTCGCGCTCGCTCTCGCGCTCGCTCTTGCTCTTGCGCTCGCCTTGCGCATTACTTCACCTAGACGAGTGTGCAACCTTGCTTCGCAAGGATATTGAGGATCTCGAACAATGTCGTTTCCTTTGAGCGCGTGAACGCGGCGCCATCGGTCGTTGTGACGATGGCGCTTGCTTCGACATCGAAGGCGGCTGAATGAATCGATGTGAGGTTCACACTGATCGAACTCGCGTCGACATTCTCAATCACCTTGAGCGCGGCGGTGACATCCGCGATGACGGCGCGCAACTGCGTCGTCGTTGTATCGGTCTTCAGATTGAGTGTTGTTTGGAATCTGAATCCATCGCGGTTGCTGAGGTTCTCAACACGGGATTGAGAGAGGTCTCCGTTGGCCACGATGAGCAACGTTCTGTCCGCCGTGCGAAGCTGAGTGGAGCGGAGTCCGATCCGTTCCACCGTTCCGCTGATCGAGCCGATCTGGCAGGAATCTCCGGGCTTCACCACTCGATCGGCCATCACGGATGCTCCGCCAAAGAGGTTGCTCAATGTTTGCTGACTCGCGAGCGCGATCGCCGCAGCGCCGATGCCAAGTCCAGCGATCACGGCAGAGAGGTCGAGTCCAAAGATTTGCAGTGCCGCAGACACTCCCAACATCATGATCAAGAAGACGAGAAGTGCTCTCACGATTCGAATGATGGGGCCTGCGTCGCTGATGCCTCGAGCAGCAAGCGTTGATTCGATGTGGCTCGCGAACACTCTTATCCACCGCACGAATGCCCATGCGACGATAAGTGTCGTGAAGGCGCGACATCCAAGAGACACATTGGTCTGAGCCGGAATGCTGAGAGAAAGGGTGTCGCCGCTCATGCGAATCGCGATGAGTCCGATGAGAAGTCCGATGGGAGTGGCGAGTGCGGCAACGGACCGACTCACGAACTCGCTGCGGTGTGCTGCCTCGGTTTGGCTCCCTCTTCGCAGCGCGTGCGAGACCGCCATCCCTGTAAGCGCGCCAATGAGTGCGAGTGCTGTAAGTCCAATCCACTGCCACAACTCAATCTCGGCAATGGTGGTGTCGAGAAGGTAGGGGGGCAATTGAATGATCCACCACACTCCATAATCGCGGGCGATGGTAGGAACTGCTTCTGTGGTGTTGGAGGAAAACTTCCACACTCCGTCGATGCGATTGAGAACGACATCGACCTTGTGCGCGTGCATTCCGATGGTGCCGATGGTGACGGTCGAGAGCGAAGCGTCTGCGCCGGGAATGTTGCCCCACTCGATCCAGATGGTGCGGTCGAGCAGGAGTTTGAGAGCGCGGGCGATCTCTGAAGCGGATGCGTTGCCCTCCCATCCGCCGTCGGGACGCTGGAGGACCGATCCAGCTTCTGCCCAGTCACCGTCCCGAGCCGCCATCATGAACGAATAGACCGCATTTCTTGGAGTCTCGAGGTTGCGAATCGCGGGAGGAGCAGCCGTTTCCCCTTGCGCACTCGTGGAAAACGCCCAGAATCCGATCCACATCAACAGCATGGCCCCTAAGAAGGGAAACCGGCGGGGAGAGCGGATTGGATGGTGCATCGTCGTTCGCATGAACTCATGCTAACGCCGAAAATATGAACAAACCGTTCACCTTCTGCCGATAGCCTTTGGATCTCAGGAGGATTCTTGCATGAAGAGCCGCGCCGCACGAACATCCACGCTCATTGCACTCGCCACCATCGTTCTTAGTTCTGCAGGTTGCAATATGGTGGCTGGCGCTGGGCGCGACATCACGAATATGAGTTCTTCCGTTCAGGGATGGGTTGACCCCGCCGAGGAGAAGCGCATCGACACGCGTGATGGCACCGAGACCAATCCGCCGTCAGCGACAACGACTTCTTCGACTTCAACGGCTCGTACTGCGCGTTACGACCCAAACCTATAAACTCGGTTTCGATGGATGCACCAGTCGAGCAACCAACCGGTGCACCAACGCGGATTGACTTTCCATCGTCGAACGATGATGCGACGGTCAACGCTTTTTGGATTCAATCTGTTCAGCCTCTCCTGGCGAATCCACCAGCAGCGGTCACGCTGAATCTTTCGGGATCGGATGTTCGCAGCCTCGCCATGTTTTCAGCACTCGTGGCGATGCGTCGCGCGGTGGAGAAGCGTGGTGGCACGGTCACGATTCTCGGTCTGCAGGACATTGGAAAATCAATCCTCCAGTCGATCGAACGTCGCGCTATTGCACTTGCTCCTGTGCCAAAACAGAGCGTGATTGCGCAAACGGGAACAGCCGCGTTGGCTGCGCTCGGCATGATTGGATCCATTCTTCGTTTTTCTCAGCAGATCGTCGTCGCGCTCTTCTGGGCGGTCCGTCACCCAAGGACCGTTCGTTGGCGCGATTTTTGTGCTGCTGCTGCATCCTCTGGTGCAGACGCTTTGCCGGTGACGTGCGCACTCTCGGGCATCGTCGGATTCATCATCGCCTTTCAAACGATGCCGAGTTTCCAAAAGTTTGGAGCTCCCACGATGGTGGGAATCGTGGTGGCGATCGCGATGGTGCGCGAACTCGGTCCTCTCATCTCGGCAATCATTCTTTCTGGCCGATCAGGGAGTGCCTTCGCCGCGGAACTCGGAACGATGACGGTGACGAATGAGATCGATGCCCTTCGTGCAATGGATCTCGAGCCTGTTCGGTTCTTGGTGGTCCCTCGAGTCCTCGCCGTCGTGATCATGACGCCGATACTGTCGATGATCGCCACGCTCAGCGGTTTGCTCGGCGGATATCTCGTGCTGTACATGAACGGCATTTCGTTCGCCTTCTATCTCGAACAAATCAGGCAGAATCTTGCACCGCACGATTTCATTCAAGGTGTGTTCAAAATGTTTGTCTTCGCCTTGTTGATCGGAAGCGCGGGTTGCGTCTCTGGACTCGAGACGGCGCAGGGTCCTGGTGCGGTGGGCCGTTCTGCCACTCGTGCCGTGGTGTCAGGTATTGTCCTCGTCATCGTGACTGACGGCGCGCTCGGCGCGCTCTTCTACCTCTTGGGCTGGTGAACCATGAACTCCACTCGTCCAGTTCTTGAAGCGAACGCCCTCGAGATTGGCTACGGATCAACGGTGATTCAGAGCAACATTACTTTCTCGGTGACTCCCGGCGAAATCGTCTGCGTCTGCGGGGGATCGGGATGCGGAAAATCGACACTCATGCGGACCGTCGCCACGCTGCTCGATCCACTCGGTGGAAGTCTCAAGATTGGCGGGGTCGAACTGGTGGGATCAAGTGCTGAAGATCTCTCTGTCATTCGACGGCAACTCGGAGTCATGTTTCAGAGTGGAGCATTGTTTGGAGGACTCACCGTTCTCGAGAATGTCATGCTTCCGATCGAGACGCATACGCAACTCAGTCGTTCGGTGCGACGCGAGATGGCGATGTCGCTCTTGAGCGCGGTCTTTCTCGAAGATCACGCCAATAAGTTGCCCAGTGAGTTGTCTGGCGGAATGCAGAAGCGTGCAGCGATCGCGCGAGCGCTTTCACTCGAACCTCCCATTGTGCTGTTGGATGAGCCCTCGGCTGGTCTCGATCCCATCACGAGTGCTGAGCTGGATATGTTGATTCGGCGATTGGCTCGGCTGGCACGCAAAACATTTCTCGTCGTGACCCATGAACTCCCCAGCATTTTCGAGATTGCCGACCGTATTGTCTTCCTCGATGCAGTGGAGCGTACGGTGACGGCAGTTGGTCCACCGTCACAACTTCGCGAGAACGGCCCAGAGCGCGTGCGCCGATTCTTGAACCGCCAGCCCGAGAATGCAGACAAGGAAGCAGCATGAGTACGAAACACGACGCTTGGAAGGCGGGAATCATTGTCATCGGCGGACTGGCCATTGGTCTTGGCTTTATTGGATATCTCGGAGGTCCCGCCTATTTCTGGAAGAAGATTCCTGCGGAGACCTACATCGCCGGGTCGATCACAGGCATCGCCATTGGTTCGACGGTCACTCTTCGCGGTGTGAATGTGGGACAGGTAACCGATCTCACATTCCCAGGCATCTTCTACGGAGGGACGCAAGATCTCTTCAATCCAGAGTACGGATCGTGGGTGATGGTTCGATTCACCATCGAAGCAGAAAGCGCGAAGCAGTCGGAGGAAGACCTCGAGGAATTGTTCAAGAGTGCGGTCTCGCAGGGACTTCGTGCTCGCGTGACGATGACTGGACTGACTGGCGGAGCGGTGCTCGAATTGTCCATTGCTGCGCCGGACACGCCGCCGGCGTTTGTGCCCGCGTGGACACCAGAGACGCTCTACATCCCGGGTGCGCCGAGCATGTTCGATTCATTCGTCGCCGATATTTCGGTGGTTCTCGATAAGCTCGCGAACTTTGATCTGGATGGGATTTCGGTAAAGCTCAATACGCTGCTCGCGAGTGCGGATTCGATCGTCAAGGGCGATGGAGCCGAGCTGATTGCAGGACTGCGCAAGAACAGCGCGGCGCTCGAGCTCATTCTCCAAAACCCCGATGTCGCTCGAGGTCTCAAGAACATCGCCGATGCATCAGGAAACATCGATGTGCTCGTTCAGTCGAATGGTCCCGCGGTGCGCGAGCTCATTCAGTCACTCAATGCGACGATTGAAAACCTTGAGGCGTTGTCGGCGCAACTCAAGCAGGATCCATCATCGATCATCTTCACTGGACCTCCAGCCGAGCGTCCTCCTTCTTCGCCGTGATTCTCGAGGAATCTCACTATGTCGAACTCTTCACTCGTCTCCATACTGCTACTCACGACTTCGAGTCTCCTCTGTGGATGTGACGCATTCAAGGCGCGCACAAGTAACCAGGTGTTTTGGTCACTCCAGCCAGCGGCGACCTCCACTGCGGGAAATCCAAGCGCAGCCTCTGATGACGTGGTGCGCATTCGATCGGTGGGCATCGCCCAGGAGTACCGAGGACCACAATTGCTGTATCGGTATGCAGGGGGGCGAGTCCGATCCGATCCACAGAACGCGTGGATTGTGCCGTTTGCATCGATGGCCTCGTCGTCACTCGAGAGTGCCTTGCAATTATCGGGAAGATTCAAAGCGGTCGTCGGTCCAGCCTCGCCTGAGAAGAGCACCCTCGAATTGCAAGTGAGCGTCATTGAAGTCGGAGCAGAGTTCGGCGCAGAACCAACGAGTGGCAAAGCATTCGTCACGGTGCTTGCTGCATGGATTCGATCTGGATCACCCGAGGAGGTGATCTCCCAGTCGCGCATCACCGTCGACACGCCCATGGCATCCGATGATGCCCAATCGGTAACCACGGCGATCAGTGGTTCGTGGAACGCAGTGGTGGACAAGATCATCGCATCGACCCCCGCCTTATCGAAGTAGTGCGGTAAAGTGGCAGGGATGATCCCCGCTGAAGCACTCTTTGGAGAATCGCTCGACTTTGCAGGTCTTTATCCTCCCGCGAAGCTCGATCGCAAAACGACGGTGAAGCAGTTCGCAGCATTGCTGGACCAAGCACTGTGGTTTGCTGGACGACTGGTCTGGCCTGCGGAATCACTCAACGAACTGTCGGTGTTGGCGCGTGAACATGCTCCTCTCGTGCAAGAGACTGACACAGAGGGCGCGTGGGGAATCACCGCGGTCACCTGCGCGGCGAATGATCCGGCATTCGCGAAACAACTGGATGCGATTGCAAGTTTCAACGAGCGACATGAAGTAGCTGGAGCCACAGCCCTGCGAGCTGACTGCGCTGAAATCAAAGTGGTCGGTGCAGCAGACCTCGACAGTGCGCTGGAAGAAGTGCCAGAAGATGTGTTTCCATACTTTGAGATTGATTCAGCCAGCGATCCGCGTGGACTGATCACCGCTCTCGCTGGCATGGGTGCTGGTGCAAAGATCAGAATGGGAGGATTGGACGCCGCCTCCTACCCCACGGTGGAAGCGACCGCGCGATTCATCATGGCGTGTGCGCGTGCGAATGTTCCGTTCAAGGCCACAGCTGGATTGCACCGCGCTGTTCGCCGCCCCCTTCGAGAATTGGGCTGCCATTCACACGGTTTCATCAATGTCTTTACCGCTGCCGCACTTGCTCATGGAGAATCGATCAACGAGGCGCAGTGTGTTGAATTGCTCGCCGACGAGGATGCGACTCACTTCGCGTGCACTGAGCGAGGCGTGTCGTGGAAGTCGCACCACCTGTCGCTCGACGATGCCGCACGAAGTCGTGAAGACCTCTTCCACAGTTTTGGAAGTTGTTCGTGGGAAGAACCTCTCGAGGATCTCGCGAAACTGGGAATCACTGGTGTGAGGAATGCCCAATGAGCGCGCCACAGAGTTGGGTCACGAGTGCGAATGTCTCTTCAACGCAGTTTGGACTCTCCAATCTACCGATCGGTTCGTTTGCCGCTGAAGGACGAGGTCGCCGTCTTGGACTTCGCATCGGCGAAGAGGTCATCGATTTGTTTCGCGCTGCAGAAGGAGGAGTGTTCTCCTCGCTTGATGCCAAGATCCGCGATGCACTGACGAAACCGGTCCTCAATGATCTGCTCGCACTGGGTGAAACGGCGTGGGATCAGGCGTGGAACCATTTCGCGGCGATCCTGTCGAGTGACAACGCAACGCTTCGAGACCACCACGAGCGCGCATCCATCATGATGCCGCAGTGGGGCGTTTCGATGCGATTGCCTTCGGATGTCGGCGATTACACCGATTTCTATGCGTCTCTTCATCACGCGACCAATGTCGGAACCATGTTTCGTCCTGACAATCCACTCTTGCCGAATTGGAAACATCTTCCCATCGCGTATCACGGTCGTTCGAGTTCGCTGGTGCCAACGGGGACTTCTGTCCGCCGTCCATGTGGACAGCGCAAGCCGACTGATGCGCCTCCTGTGTTTGGTCCATCGCAGTCGATGGATCACGAACTCGAGATGGGATTCCTCATCGGTCCTGGTAATCGATTGGGTGATCGGTTGACGCCTGAACAAGCATCGAAGCACATCTTCGGCTTTGTCCTCGTGAATGATTGGAGCGCACGCGACATTCAATCGTGGGAATACCAGCCGCTCGGTCCATTCCTCGGCAAGAACTTCGCCACAACGGTCGGAGGATGGGTCGTCCCGATGCGATCCCTTCAGAACGCTCGATGCGCCGCGCCTCGTCGCGGGAATGGCGATCCACAACTCCTTCCATACCTCGCATGGGATGGCGACTTTGGTCTGAATATCGCTGTGTCTTTGCACATTCAATCGGCAAAGATGCGGGAGTTGACCATCGCACCGATGTGCGTGTCAGAGTGCAACGTGTCAGAGTTGTTCTGGACACCTTCGCAGATGGTCGCGCACCACACGAGTGGTGGATGTCCACTGCGCCCAGGCGACTTGCTTGCTTCGGGCACGATTTCTGGACCCACAAAAGAATCACGCGGTTGCATGCTCGAGAGAACTTGGCGCGGGACAGAACCGATCGCACTGCCCGATGGCACCGAGCGGAAGTTTCTTCTCGACGGTGATGAAGTGTTTCTGAGCGCGCATGCTCAAGGACGCGATGGATCGCGCATCGGATTTGGTGAGTGCCGCGGCGTGATTACTCCAGCCGTCGAGTGACGAGCGTTGGGATTGGATCAGTCCTCCAACAACTTGTCGATCGCTCTCCAGTCGAGTTCGATCTTTTCGCCGGGCTTGAGTTTGAGACGCTTGTTCGTCCCTGCTGGCGTTTCGATGGCGTATTTTGCGGGAAGATTGCTTGAGTAGCGCTTGAGCCTCGCGTGAAAGACCGCTTCGGGTTCGTTGGCTCCCCTCGGAGCTTCCTTTGCCATGGTGTACGTGGCGCGGATGAGTCCATTCGGCGCAACGAACGCGATATCCATGTCGGTCAAGCAGCCCAGCATCCAGTAGGACTGAATTTTGACAGTGCTGTCAATAAAGAGCATGCCCGTTCCCGCAGGAATGGACTCACGACCTCCGAGGCCTTTCTTCGTCGCAGCAAGGTCGTCCGCCACTTCGAGGTCGAAGGATTCGCCGCCAAGAGAGCATCGAATGACCTCAAGTTTGTCGGCGGTTTCCTTCGAAACCACGGTGAAACCAGTTTCGCTCTCAGGGCCAGAGACTCCCTGAATGGCAAATGCAATACCAACGCCGACGAGCAAAACGGCGCCGAAAAGTTTGAGTGACAAGTTCACCATGTGTCCGACGGAGTTGTTCTCCGCGCGGCCTTACTGCGAGTCGATTTCGTGGTTGCCTTCGACTTTGTTTTCGACTTCACATCAATCGTGGCACTCGCCGACGCGGTCATTGCTCCATCCTCCCAACTCTCTGGATAGGCAAGATCATCCAGGGCGAGCGCCGCCTTCGTGGGGAAGAGTGGACGGAATGTGTCGCACATGATCGCCAACTCATTCGTGTGGGTCGAACCGATCGTCGATTCAACCGTGCCAGGATGCGGCCCGTGGGGAATGCCTTGCGGATGCAGGGTCAGGCTTGCTGGTTCGATACCGCGCCGAGCCTTGTAGTTGCCTTCCACATAGTAAAGAACTTCATCTGAATCGAGATTCGAGTGGTTGTAAGGCACAACAATCGCATCGGGATGGAAGTCCAGTGGTCGAGGACAGAATGCGCAAATCACAAAGTTGTGCGCTTCAAATGTCTGATGCGTGGGAGGAGGCAGATGGTGCTTCCCGACAATGGGGCTGAAGTCATCGACATTGAAAATGTAGGGGTAATAGCAGCCGTCCCATCCCACCACATCGAGCGGGTGGTAATCGTAGATGTACGAGTGGACATGGCCTCGGCTCTTGATGCGTACTTCAAACGCGCCGCGCTCATCGAAGGTCATCGGAAGAATCGGAAGCCGCAAATCGCGTTCGCAGTAGGGGGCGTGCTCGAGAAACTGCGAAGTCGCCTTGGACATGTACCTCGGTGGAGGAAGAATGTGACTTCCATTGACACTCTCGATCAGCATGAATCGATTGGCGGGTTCGCCCTTGGCGGCTGGCTCAAAGGACATGCGATAGATCGTCCCCTTGGGAACAATGATGTGATCCTTCGGACCAAAGTCGAGTTTCCCGAACATCGTCCACATTGTTCCGCGACCGTGATGAATGAAAAAACACTCATCCGATGTCGCGTTCTTGAAGTGGTACTTCATCGAATCCTTCGGCACGCACACTGACATTTCGCAGTCGACGTTTCCAAAGAGGACGACGCGTCCGGTGATGGGATCTCCCTTCGGCTTCATGGCACTGCTCTTCACATGGCGCATCCGCATGATGTGTTCTTCGACATACTCCACCTTGCATGCGTAGAGCGGTTTCCACCCATTCACCTGTGTCGGCGCATTGATGTGGTAGAGCGTCGAGGTTGGTCCAGAGAACCCTTGGGTTCCAAAGACCTCTTCCGAATACAGTTTCCCGTTCTTCGCTCGGAACTGTGTGTGTCGCTTCGGCGGAACGGTTCCAAGTGAGGTGTAATAAGCCATAGTCGAATCTCAAACGAAGTCTATCCTCATGCAAGGCCCCTGCGAACCTCACATCATTCACGAGTCCGACGACTGGATCGTGGTCAACAAGCCCGCTGGTTGGCACACCGTTCGGCTCGCCTCATCGCCTGACCAATCGGTGGAGGGGTGGCTCGAGGAGCATCGTCCGGAGCAGCGCGCGTGGCCCGAATCGGGGATCGCCCATCGACTGGATGCGGGGACGAGTGGATGCCTCGCGGTGGCGCGATCGATCGAGATGTTCGAGTCGCTTCGTGCGGCTTTTCAGGGTCGATTCAGCCGCGCCACTGTCCGCAAGGTGTATCTCGCTGAATTGACTGCTCCCGTGAAACAGGTTGGAGATTTCTCGCTCCACTTCTCGAATCGTTACAAGGGGTCGAAGAAAGTCTCGGTGTCGAATCGTGGTACGGCATGGGATCGAGGAGAGTGCCGTTGGCAACGCGTCGGCGGGAAGTCCACGCTGATTCGTATCGAACTCGTTGGCGCGGGTCGACGACATCAGATCCGTGCCGGAATGGCATCGGTGGGTGCGCCACTCGTCGGAGATCTCTTGTACGGAGCACCTGCGGGTGCGCCCGACGCGCCACATGTGTGGCCGCATCTGCATGCATGGCAATTGTCGATCAATGGAATTAAATGCGAGGCACCACTTCCATCATGGGCTTCCACCGAAGTGGCGTAGAAGTTATTCCTTCGAGTCCACTCGAAATGGAATGGTCACGCGCTGGGCGGGAGGTGTTTCCTTTTCCCATGGGCGGACGAGTTCGAAATGCAGGAGCCCATTGCCAGCGCGTTTTCCTTCGACTGGAAACGTCCACACCTGCGCACCACCAATCACGCCTGGAGCGATGGCGCGAGTCGTCGCACGCCCGACGGTCACAAGCGAGGCGCCGTTGTCTTCCGTCACCGCGAGTTGCCATTCATAACCGGTGCCGGCGTGAGACTGCAATTCAAGCAGCGCGCGTGCGCCCACATCGATCTCGATCACCGGTGACGTTTCACCGCTCACCCGATAGACAACGACTTGTTGTGTGATGGCGCAACTGGATGCAGCAAGCACAAGGCAAGAGGCCACAAGGGAGATCCAACGGGAAAGCGAGAAGCGGCGTGGTTTCATTTAGAGATTTCCCCGACGACCCTGTTCGAGTTCAAGTGCTTCAAAAAGCGCTTTGAAGTTTCCCTTACCGAAACTCTGACTGCCTCGACGAGAAATGATCTCGAAGAAAAGGGTTGGACGATCTTGAAGCGGTTTGGTGAAGAGTTGAAGGAGGTAACCCTCATCATCGGCGTCCACCAAAATGCCGAGGTCGCGAATGCGCTGATGATCTTCTTTCACCGCTTCATGTCCATGCTTGCGCAACATCGAGTCC
Organism: Planctomycetota bacterium; assembly: GCA_027622195.1. Lineage (GTDB taxonomy): Bacteria > Planctomycetota > Phycisphaerae > Phycisphaerales > SM1A02 > SXOD01. The sequence goes on along the minus strand of JAQBZO010000027.1, from coordinate 3,793 downwards.
ACACGCTCCCACACTTGCTCGTAGTACGTGTCGGGCAGCGCAAGGAAGTCCACACCGCGACGGCGCAACTCGGCGACACTGCTTAGCTCGTCATCGGTGCGAAGGGCAAGGTGCTGCACTCCTGGTGTGCCATCGTGCCAATCGAGATACTCAGCCACTTGGCTCTTCTTCTTGCCATCGGCAGGTTCATTGATCGGCATTTTGATCAGGTGATTGCCCGATGCCATGACCTTGCTCATCAGCGCGGAATACTCGGTCGAAATGTCATTCTCGTCGAAGTGCTTGAACATGGTGAATCCCATGACATTCTCGTACCACTCGACCCAGTAGTTCATGCGACCCTGTTCAACATTGCCAACGCAGTGGTCGACGAATTTGAGTCCGCATGGATGCTTGAGATTCCATTCGTTGAGGGAAAAGTTCTTGGTCGGCACAAAACCTGGAGCGAATGAAGCTCCTTGTTTGACCGCGGGAAGGGCGTACGCGCCGGTGCGACTCACGAGAGAGTGAATCGCACGTCCATACACTTGCAGCCCAGCCATCGTCACTGAGCCATTCGCGTCGGACAGGGTGCGGGGCTCGTAGGCGCTTGTTCCACCGTTCCGAAGGGCTGCTTCATACGCCTTCTGTGAATCGATGACCGTGAAGGCGATGTCCTTGATGCCATCGCCGAGTCGAAGCAGTTCTTGCGAAGCAGGATGATCTTTCGTGAGCGGTGTCTCGAGGATGACTCGGATGTTGCCCTGTGTCAGCAGGTATTGAGCCGAGTTGCGACTTCCCGTGGTGAGGTCTGCGAGTTGCTCAACCTGAAATCCATACGCCGACGCGTAAAAGTAGGCGGCCTGTTTTGCATTGCCGACCCAGAATCGGACATGGTCGACATCGACCAACATGAGTGGGTCGGTCGAACACTTGTTGCTCGTTTCAGGCGATACGGTAGTGCTGCTCATTCGGTGAATGATAGCCGTCTCGCGAGAGGAATCGGTCATGCCAGTGCGACTATCATGAACATAATGAAAGGCAAGGCGGATTCCTCATCGAAGCGACTCGAGACAGTCGAGCCCATTGGCAAGCGTGTCTTGATCCGAAAGGATCTTGATAAAAGAATCACCAAGGTCGGAATCCATCTTCCAGCCAAGATGGAAATCCCGACCATCACAGGTCGCGTCATTGCCGTGAGTGCGCTTGTGGAACGAGACGAGGATTATCCGATTCGCAAGTACGACCGAGTGCTTTTCAATCCGCGCAGCGCTGTACCTGTTGATTTTGAGGGAGACAATCGACTCTTCGTCGTCAATATCGAAGACCTCGTTGCGATATTCCGCACGTCCTCGAATGAGGATGATCGCGGTGGGTGATGGCGTTCGGCGGATGAAACGCGATGAGCGGTGGATTGCCTACGCCAGTCGCCCGTTCCTGGGATCCATCCGTTTGGATGGATCGAAAAGCCTCACGAATCGGGCGCTCATTCTTGCTGCCATCGCGGACGGTCCTTCTGAGTTGATCGGGGCACTTGCTTCGGATGACACGTGCGCGCTGACGAATGCCCTCGCGGCGTGCGATGTGAGTTCGTCGGCAGAAGAGAATTCACTTCGTATCACTCCTCGCGTCGGGGGAGCGCCTCTGAGGGGCGGCGCACGAGTGAATCTGGGCGACGGTGGTACTCCGACTCGATTCATGATGGCACTCGCCGCGCTGGCCGATGCTCCGATTGAGATCGATGGAAGCAGGCGAATGCGCGAGCGTCCTGTCGCTGAGGGAGCCGCACTGTTGCGTGAAGTGGGCGCTGATGTGGCGTGGCTTGGCAAGAGCGATTCGCTGCCGCTTCGTGTTTCTCCAGTCCAACAGCAAGCCAAGAACATTCGAGTTGGAAAGACGGCATCGAGTCAATTCGTTTCAGCGTTGATGCTCATCGCGCCGAAACTTCCGCAGGGATTAGCCCTCGAGTTCACCGAACCACTTACGAGTGAGAGTTACATCGACCTCACTCTTGTTGCGCTCGAGGAATGGGGAGTGCATCCAACCGTGGATCGGCATGAGGATGGAACGCTCGCGCGCATTGTGATCGAATCATCCCGCATTCAGGGAGGCGTGCACCACATCGAAGCCGATGCGAGTAGCGCGGTGTATTGGTGGGGGGCCGCAGCGATTATTCCTGGAAGTCAACTCATCGTGGAGGGACTTCCATCCACGAGTCACCAGCCCGATATGGCGGTGCGCGAGGCGATCATTCGTATGGGTGGAGTGCGACACGAAACAGATCAAGGGTGTGGCATCGCCTTCTCGGGAGATTTGCACGGCATCGAAGTGGATGCGTCGACTTGGCCCGATGGAGCCGTGCTTCTTGCTGCACTTGCTGCCGCTGCGCACGGAGTCACGCGAATCAGTGGACTTCACACCCTTCGAGTCAAAGAGAGCGATCGGATCGCCGCACTCGAGAACAACATTCGGTTGCTCGGCTGCCCAGTCCGAAGCGGTGACGATTGGATTGAGATTGTCGGACCCTGCGCCGGAGAATTCGCTGTCACGATTGATCCCCGAAATGATCATCGCATCGCGATGGCGTTCACAGTCCTCGGGCTGCGCCGATCAAACCTGACGATTCGAGACCCAAGTTGCGTCGAGAAGAGCTATCCCCGTTTCTGGGATGATCTGCGTTCGCTTTCAGAGCCAACCCAATGACTGGACCCTTCTGGCATTTCGCTGCGATGCTTCTTCGACATCGCGTTCTCGCGTTGACGGCGATGGTGTGCGCTGTGATCAGCGCGGCTGGACTTGGTTCTGGACTCGTGGCGCTTGGACCGATGCTTGACATCGTTCTCGGAGAAGCGGGAAGCCTTCAGGCGATCGCGGCGAAGTTCTCGGTGGATCATCCGACCTTGGCCATCCCCGACTCACTGATCCAGATGCTTCCCGCGGATGCGCGCGGAAGCCTCGCAGCCGTTCTCTCGGGCCTTGGTGTGATGACCGTCATCGGTGCGACGGCGAATTTCCTCCATCAATACATTTCCATCAGCCTCTGCTCAGGCATCGTGGCGCGCATTCGCCTCGAAGCATTTGCCCACTCGATTCGGTTGCCGCTGACCACGGTGGTTGCGCGCGGTCCTGCCGAGTTCACGAGCCGCATCCTGCGCGACGCTGGAGAATTGCAATCGGGGCTCTCGACCCTCACCAGTCGCATGGTTTCGCAGGTACTCAAGGGAGTTGCCTCATTCGCCGCCGCAATTTGGTTCGATTGGCGACTGACTCTTTTTGCACTCGTGTGTGGACCGATTATCGCGGTCATTTTGCGCAAGGCCGGTAAACAAATTCGACGAGGTATCCGCGGATCGCTCGAAGCGCAACAAGGACTTTTGCGCGTGGCTGGAGAATCGCTTCAAGGACTACGAAGCATCAAGTCAGCTCGTGCAGAAAGCGAAATGATCCGCCGCTTCGGAGCACTGAACCGCGAAGCACTCTCGCAGGAACTCCGCGCACGCATTGCTCGCGCTGCGGCAAGTCCGGTGATTGAAGTGATCGGCATTCTTGTCGCAGTGGGATTGGCCTACGTCGCAGGCGTCCAGATTCTCAAGGGACAAGCTCGGTTCGAAGATTTCCTTCTGGCGATGGGATCACTCGCGGCGATGGGAAGCAGTCTCCGACCTGTGACTGGATTCATCACCGAACTCCAAGCGGCGAATGCTCCAGCGAGTCGGCTACTCGAATTGCTCGACTCTCCACTTGAAAGGTCGGGCGAGTCGGAGAAGCGGATCGCTCCGCGCTTCTCGAAAGAACTTCGCCTCGACCATGTGAC